>JBEVCG010000020.1:0-11642 GCA_040514325.1 Thermoproteota archaeon
CCTGCAAATGGTAAGGTGCAAAGTAGGGGGAAGCCGTGTCGATCCCGCAGAGGAAAGAGCTACCGGACGTGGGCGAGCTCGTAGTAGGTACCGTTAAGGAGGTCTACGATTACGGTGCGTACCTCACCCTTGACGAGTACGGAGGATTAGAAGCGTACCTGCCTTGGAGCGAAGTGGCGTCTAGATGGGTTCGTAGCATCCACGATGTTGTGAAAGTCGGCCACAAGATTGTAGTTAAGGTGATACGTGTTAATAAAAAGACAAAGGAGGTCGATGTTTCTCTAAAAAGAGTTACAGAAAATGAAAGAAAAAGGAAAATGATAGAGTGGAAGAGGGCTCAGAAGGCTTACAAGATTCTTGAGCTTGTTTCTGAGAAGAGTGGCGTAGATCTCCAGGAACTTGTGAGGAATGTTGCTGAGCCGCTTGTAGAGAGGTACGGAGAACTTATGGCGGCCTTCGAGGAAGCAGCCATTAGGGGCGAGGAAGTCTTTAAGGGAATCAATGCTGATGAGAAGCTGCTTTCAGCTCTCCTCGAGGAGATACGTCGCCATATAGAGGTTAAGCGCGTGAGGATTTCTGGGATCATTACAGCTAGGTCGTATGCTGGTGACGGCGTCTCCCGTGTAAGGAAGGTCTTAGAAACGGTCAAGCAAGTCCTAACGAAGAGCCAGGGCGTCGTTGGAGTTAAGCTCTACACTGTAGGAGCGCCTAGGTACAAGCTGGAGGTCGAAGCCCACGATTATCAAACTCTGGAAAAAGCTATCGGGACTGCCATCAAGGCGGGCGAAGAGGCAGCTCGCGAACTTGGAGTTATATTCAACTTTGAGAGGGAAAAGCGCTAGAAGCTTGTAGGAGGGGGTTAGCGTGCGCTGGCTTCTTAGAAAGTGTTCGGTATGCGGAAGGTACACTCTGAGAGAGGACCGTTGCCCCCTCTGCGGCGGTAGGGTTGTTGTGCCGCATCCTCCGAGATTCTCGCCAGAAGATAAATATGTGGCGTACAGATATGCCATGAAGAAGCTAGCCGGGCTACTGGAGGGAGGTGGCAGCTAGGAGCTCTGTGTCTCAGAAGGCGTTTTTCGAGACGGTGTCTTACTACTGCATATGAACTACCACGGCACCGACTTAAGTCCAACTTTATACGCAAGCTTGTTAGTGGCTAGATGAAGGATAAAGATTATAGGAGCCATGATCAGGATAATACGTGTGTCCGGCTCTAGTCCAGCCCCGTAGAGTAGCACCACGGCTCCTATGTAGAAATCTAGCTGATCAACGACGGGGAGGTGTCCTCCCCGTGGGATGCCCAGCCTTCTCTTGAGGAAGGAGCCTGCAAAGTCGCCGAAAACTGCTCCAGCAGTCGATAGCAGCCCGCCAAGCAGTACGGAACCCTTGCAGAATATAGAATAAACAAAAACAGCTACGACGCTTCCATAGAGTAACGCCACGGCTGTACCCTCTACGGTTTTGCCCTGGCCAAGCAGCGGTTTTCCATCTAGGAAGCGCCTGTTTCGATCCAGCGGTGTCCCCTTTCCCCCAAGAAGTACTGGAGCGCCATTTGCAGCTAAGGCTGGCAGCAACACGGCCAGCGTCTCCAGCGGTGTCAGCAGTTTATCCACCTCACGCCACCCCTCTCAATGGTAAATGCGAACACTGCCTCCCTTGGCGCCTCCACAACAGCTCTTCTTTTGTTCTGGCCTTGTTCGCCTCGTTCCAGTCGGATGAGGTTGTTGACCCAAAATAAGAGATGCTTGTAGCCCCGTGGCCTAACTACGCCGTCTTTAGGGTCAAAAGTTGGCTGCGAAGTTTCTATCACAGGGAGGCCGAACAGTTCTGATACTCTCTGTAAAATTGCCTGAGCGAAGAGCGTGATGGAGGTTGGAAGCTCGTCAACGTAAATGTACTCAGATATAGGGTCTATGACGATGAGGTTGAATCTGGGCAGATCTTGGCGAAGCACCACATCCAGCAGGCTTTCTGCAGACACGAGTCTATACATTACAATGTTTTCCAGCTTTATCTTCATCATTTCCGCGCGTTCAACGGTGTGGTCCACATCGGTAGTGACGTACAAACAGGGGCCATCCAAGCAGAAGGTTTTTACGAACTCAAGTGCAAGCGTTGTTTTACCGGAGCCGGACTCCCCGTAGAGGAGCGTTACAGCAGGCCATTTCAGCGTGCTAAGCAGCGCCGTACAAAGGGCCAATTCAGATCATGCCTCCGGGTCAGACCTTGCGCGAGGTTAACAAGGCCTATATTTGGACACTGGATAGAAACCTCACGTCTATTGTAGTGCGAGCTCTCTCCCTGATAAACGTCAAATATGAAATCCCATATAGAGTTGATTGTAACGATATCAGGGAGCCAGGCATATTAATCGTTGAGGACAAGCTCTTGGGGAGCGTAAGCGGTGCGTGTTCGGTCGGAGGGACCGAAGGAGCAGAAGTCGTTGTAGTGAGACCTAATCAGCCTATATTCTCAGCACTATCCGTTATTGCAGCGTACATGAAGCTGCATGAGGCTGTCCTCGGTCTAGATACGAGTCCGGAGAGGCCAGCATATGCGCTGCTGGCGGATGGCATGGCTATAAATGCAGGTTATATCGAGTGGGGCGCACTAGGAGGGATTATAAGAGAGCTTTGCTCGTCTCTTAGAGCCTTTGACATGACGGGGTCCATAGGGGTGGGCTATTCTAGCTGGATAGAGCGCGACACTCTGCTGGATAGGCTCCGCTCGATACTGAATGGTGTGTACTGTGAAGGGAAGCTATCCATATACCTCGTAGATGAGCATAGGAGCAACTCTGAGCCCCTCTACGGAATTCACGGAACGGACTTGCTAGAAAGCGAGGATATTTCGGCGGCTGCAATAGTAGCTCTTAGGACTAGAAGTCGGCGCTCTAGGCTTGTTATGGCGCTCTGAGGATCTAAACCATGTATGGGCTACGCATGGCAGCTAGCCAGGCAAGGGCCTTTCTGCATTTGAGTGAAGGCGCTATCTTGCGTGTCCAGGGTCCTATGCGGGTAAGTGTCTCAGAGGGACAAATACTGATACTTGGTGCTGTCTATGCACGTGGTTCCGAGATTCGCATCGCTAAGTATAGAACCTACGGGCTAAAGGCTCTGGTTGACAGCAAGCTGGAAATCTATATGGAGGAGGGCGCATCGGTTGAGGCGCCTCAACGGGATGAAGAGCCCCTCGACACGTGGATTTACAGCGTAGACCATGATATCAGAAAGGGGTGCCGTACATTTGTTATTCTCGGCCCCACTGATAGCGGTAAATCTAGTCTTGCGTCGCTGATAGCTAACCGTGCTCTGCTTAGGAATCTTCGTGTTGGTGTAGTTGATGGAGATGTGGGGCAGGCAGATGTGGGGCCTCCGGGCTGTGTGTCGGCGGCGGTCATAAGCAAAACGGTACTATGGCTTAGGGAGGCTGTTCCAAGGTACATGAAGTTCATTGGCGACACTACTCCCCAGCACCGGGAGTCGGCGGTAGTGGCGGCCATAGTAGAGCTTCTTGCTAAGCTTAGGCTTAGGGATAATGTTGACGTGGCAGTGGTAAATACCGACGGATGGGTTCGGGGAGAAGCTGCTATACGGCACAAGTTGGATGTGGTGAACTACGTCGAGCCTGACTCCGTGATCGTCTTGGGTGATGAGAGGCTTTACAGGGTCTTTGAGGTGGAGTTTAGACATCTGCCTTGCGGCGTGAAGCTCCTACCTTCGCCAAAGATTAGAAGACAGCGCACAAGGGAGGAAAGGCGACTGCTGCGCTCAGAAAGGTACAGGACGTTTCTCGCTGGCAGTGTCCGTAGAAAGTTGAATCTGAGGGAGATAGCAGTACAGAATAGCTGTCTGCTTGGAGGCCTCCAGTTAGATAGAGCTGTCGTGGAGAAGCTGAGCAGGATCCTAGGAGTTGACGTTCTTCACGCTGTGGATAGCGGTGATGTTGTCCGTATTGCTGTGTCATCTGATGTTGATGCTTCCAGATTGGATGCTGCCGAGGCAGTTGTTGGTAAGAAGGTGGAGATAGTGGATGTAAGGGATGCTAAGAACCTTATCGTGGGGGTCATTGGGCATGAGGGGCAGTTGTGCGGTATTGGGGTGATAAGGCATGTTGACTTAAGGACACTGACTATTGAAGTTGAAACCCCCTGCAGCGAAGAGATTCGAGGGGTTGTGCTGGGCAGGATCAAAATTAGCGAGAACATGGATGCAGAATACGGCAGGGTGAAACATTGCGTTCTGTAGACGGCTCGGTTGACGGCTATCTTGACTTTATGCGCGAGAAGGGTATCGAGGTGAAGCTGGAGCAGGGTGTTTACAGCGAGTACTATGAAGCTGCTAAAGTGATTAAGCGCTATGATGGTATCTCTCCGGTTATGTTTAGGGTTAAAGGTTATGCTTGTTGCCGGTTTGTGTCAAATCTCTATGCTACCAGGAAGCACGTTTACCTCTCAGTTGGTGCCAGAAACGATGTTGAATTTTACCAGCTGCTTAACGGGCTCAAGCCGGAGGATTTTGAATATGGAAGGTTTTCTGATTACTTTGAGCATCTTGGTAGTGGCGTTCAACTTCTTCCAGCGTTGAAGTTCTACTCAGAGGATGGCGGCCTTTACGTAACAGCGTCTCTTTTTATCGCGTGTACGGGGGAGGACAGGATATGCAACGCGTCGATACACCGTATAATGATCTCAAGCGATAAGCGCTATGCTGCCGTTAGGGTAGTCCCGAGGCACCTCTACACGATGCTTACAAGCTCTGGGGGATCGCTTCCAGTAGCAGTGGTTATCGGTGTTGATCCAAGGGTGCTTCTCGCCTCGGCAATGAGCCCACCTTACGGTGTGTTTGAGCTCAAGCTGGCAGCCGGCCTCTTGAAGGGTAGGCTTAAGGTCTGCAAAACACCAAAGTACGGCCTTCCTGTTCCCTGCGGTGCATCGATGGTAGTTGAAGGCAGGCTAGGCCCGGAGCGTGCCCGTGAAGGGCCCTTTACAGATTTGCTAAATCTTTACGATACCGTGAGGGAGGAGCCTGTTCTCCACGTTGAGAATGTGTGGATCAATAAGGCTTGTGAGCCTCTTATCCACGTTATTCTGCCCGGAGGAATGGAGCATAAGCTTCTAATGGGGCTTCCTCGAGAAGGTGCAATATATGAAGCAGTCTCGAAGGCTGTGCCGAAAGTCGTCAAGGTGAGGCTTACTCCTAGCGGAGGCATGTGGCTTCACGCCGTAATATCCATAGAGAAGCTCCACGATGGCGATGGAAAGAGTGCGGCCATGGCGGCGCTTGCCGCGCATCCAAGCCTGAAGCACGTTGTTGTGGTCGACGGCGACATTGATCCCGACGATCCCTACCAAGTAGAGTGGGCCATAGCGACGAGGTTCCAAGCTGATAGAGGCCTCGTAGTGATACCATATGCACGTGGATCTACCTTGGATCCCAGCTCTCGAGATGGACTAACATACAAAGTCATCGTGGATGCAACGGCGCCTCTAAGCGAGCGCAGGAAGTATGTAAAGCCTACTATAGGCTCCTAAGCGTCTAAAGAATTGCGGGGGTGCACTGTGGTGTTCCTGACAAAGGAGGAAGAGAGGGTGCTATCTGGCTACGAGGGTGAAGCGAAGAGGCTGGCGATGAAGTTGGTAGTACGTGTTGGCGAAGCTCTCGGAGCTCCTCGGTTGGTGAAGATATCTCATGCCCACGTTAGCGGGATCTCTTACGACAATATTGGCGAGGAAGGTCTTCAATTTATCCGAGAACTTGTTAAGCTTAGGGCTAGGGTCTCGGTCTTCTCTACGTTTAACCCTGCAGGCGTGCCTTTGGAGCTAGATGAGCCGTATAACCCGCTCAGGAGCGATCCGCACTTCGTCAGCAAGCAGCTAGAGATAGTAGCGGCTCTTGAGAAGATGGGGTTCACGTACAGCGCTACGTGTACTCCCTACGAGCTGCGTCCCCCAAAGCCAGGCGAGCACCTAGCGTGGGGAGAGTCAAGCGCTGTAGCTGTTGCAAACACGCTCTACGGTGCCAAGACCAATCGTGAGGGTGGGCCTATAGCGCTGGCAGCAGCGATTGTCGGCAGAACCTACTACTGGGGCCTCCACGCTCCCGAAAACCGTAGAGCAAACAGCATGGTCGTCTATACAAATGGTGGCCCCCTTGACGAGGTTTATGCAGGCTTGCTGGGATATCTTGTGGGCGAGGCGCTATCGGATACTGTGCCATACGTCAAGGCGAGGTTTAGAGGCAAGAGGAGTATCATAAGTTTGTGTGCAGCTTCTGCAGCCTCCGGCAATATCGGTATGTGCATTGTGGAGAAGGTGAGCCCCGACGACAGGGGCCCTCCTCTCCATCCTGTGGAAAAGCTCACCCTTGAAATGAGGGATTTAGAGAGGAAGCGGGAAGAGATCTCGACGGCGTCCCTCGACGAGGCGGAGCTGTTCTTCACAGGCTGCCCCCATCACGGTGTTGGCTACGTGTACGATATATTGGACTACATGTCTTCCAAGGGCTACAGCAGGCTAACGAGGCCTATGTGGATAGCGGTTCGCGCTGATCAGAAAGATGTGAGAAAACTGGCCAGAAGGCTGGCTGAGAAGAACATATTCCTGCTCCCAGGCACGTGTCTCGTTGTATCAAGGTTTCAAAGGCTCGCCTCAGTCATAGCTACCGACTCGCTAAAGTCAGCCTTCTACTTGCCAAGAAGGCATGGTGTCCGAGTAGCGCTTTCCACGGCAAAAGCTTTCGTGGACAGGTATGGTGTATAGGTCTTAGTTCGAGGGATAGATGCTGCTATGCGCGCCTATCTCCTAAGAGGCCATGTTGACGGGGAGGCAGAGGGCGAGCTTGTGGTGATTCAGGGAAGGCTATCATTCTACGGCGAAGTAGACAGGGAAACTGGTTGCTTAAATGATGGACGATGTTTGGAAGGGAAAATACTTGTAGCTGAAGGTAGCCGTGGAAGCACGGTCGGATCATACATTATCTATGGGCTGGCAAGACGTGGAAAAGGGCCCTCAGGAATTGTTGTTGCGCAGCCTGATCCGATACTTGTGGCTGGGGCTGTCATGGGCGCTGTGCCTCTGGCGAGTGGCCTTCCAAAAGACGCACTCAGGGAGCTGAGGGATGGGTGCAGGGCATCTCTGGCGGTTAGATCGCCCAAGGCAATCTTGCGTGTAAAATGTGGATAGGAGGGCAGCCTAGCAGTGAGCATGGAATGAGTGGTGCGGGGGGTGGGATTTGAACCCACGCAGGCCTACGCCAGCGGGTCCTGAGCCCGCCCCCTTTGACCTGGCTCGGGCACCCCCGCACCAATTCGGGGTAAGCTATAGCCCGGGGGCCTATCAACTTTATTCCCTTTCAGATCGCATGCAAGCTGCTTTGGTGCGGGAGAGCCTATGCTGACCCGAGTGCGCGTCCGTGGAATTTACGCAACGGCTATCACCAGGCTTCTTCTAGAGGGGGGCTTCCACGTAGTACAAGCGTCAGATCAAATTGCAGAAAGGTTTGGTTTGCCCCAACTCGCTCTTCCAGCCGACGTTACTGTAAAAAGTGGCAGTGACCCATCGGAGCTTCTAGTCGTAGGTTACACCGATCATGCTGACAGAGTCTTGGAGCTGCTTACCAGGAATATTAAGTACTCGTTTGTTTGGACCTCCTCGCTTCCTCTACACGCTACTGTGAAGGCTAGGGTGGAGGGTAAAAGAAATGGGAGATGCGTAGCCAAGGTTGGCTCTATTCTAGCTATCCTTTCTGCAAACGAGGGTCTGTGCGAGAGCGGAAAGCTCGTGGTAGCCTCTGTTGTAAGGCCCGGTGTGAAGCCCGACGAGCTTCCACGCCTTGTTCCCGGTGCACGGGTCATCGGGGATTACGCGATCTTATACGAATCTGACAAGCCCAGCGTTACAGTGAGCGAGCATGTGAGGTCTAAGGAGAAGCGAGCTGAGCTTCAGGCCATAGCTTCGGACATAATCTCGAGGGGATACGGCGTTCACTGGAGAAGCAGTAGCCGTTTTGCACACCCTGATCAGCTGGTTATCCACCTGCGAGAGCTAGAGCAGGAGCTTCAGAAAGTCAAGGCTGAAGCCGAGGCTGGTGGCGAGGGCGTTTACAGCAGAGGAGAGAGGGTGGCGGTGCTGCATTTAAGCAGTGTGGACAAGGCCTTTCTCGACGAAGTTCGTAATAGTGTTGTGCCGACAGTTCGTCATCATCACAGCCTGAAGAGCCTCTCAACAGATCTTTCGGTCGTGGTCGATTTTGCTGAGAGGCTGCTTAAGGCATTCGAGAGAGAAGCAGTTAGCAGAGAGCTCCTAGCCTTCGTAGCTGATAAGGTCTTAGAGCTTAGAAGAGTCAAGATACTCCATGTAAAGCCTGATGGGTCGGCGATCTCCCTAGGAGTATCGGATGTGAAGACCGTTCAGGTGAACGAGTCCTCGCTAAAGATCATCCTCGAGAGGAAAGTGAAGTCTCACGGGCTCTATGACGGGCTTGACGTGGCTCGGGAGCCCGGCGATACAATAGTTACAGAGGTGGAATCCTCCAAGTGGTACATAGTGCACAGGTACTACGCCCCGAGTGGGAGGTTGAAGGGTATTTATATCAATGTGAATACGCCTCCCGAGATCACTCCGGGAACTGTAAAGTACTTGGATCTTGAAGTCGATGTTGTCGCTAAACCTGGTGAGGAGCCGCGTATAGTAGACGAGGACAAGCTCAGAAGATGGGTTGATATAGGCGTGATTAGCGACGAGCTTGCTAGAAAAGCCATTGAAGTGGCACGATCGGTTGCCGAAAGATTGGAATAAACAGTTTCGGTCTACTCCCTCTCTGTGTGTACCGGATTTACATGTGTGCTCATCTATTCTGTACGTGTTAAGCCAAGCGTGTGGGGAGCAGTTGCTATGCAACGCATAGTAACTTTCAAAATAGACGAAGACCTGCTCTCCGTGCTTGACAGCTATGCGAGGAAGAAAAGGCTGACACGCAGCGAAGTAATCCGAGAAGCCATAGAGAGACTCCTTAAGGACGAAGGTATTAGGCTGCCTGAGAAGAGAAGCCTCTTCAAAGTTAATCCACGAGCACCAATAATAGAGGTAGTGGTTTAGCGCTCCTGCAGTGTTTATAAGTTTTCAAAGCCTTACTTCACCTTGTAGCGTTTCTTGACCTTCTCTCAGGCTGTTTCGGCGCGCTATTTCTGCAGAAATTCTTTCATCAAGTGGCAGCGCTTATCCTTTCCTCCTTCTCTCTGGATCTATTCCGCTTTTCTATTGGTGATGTTATTGATGATGTCCTTCTTGCCCTCTCGTGTTTCACAGAATTTTCCATCTATATCTGTATGCAAAGGGAAGGGGGATTCGTACCTTTCTGTATCCGTTTGATGTAATTTGATATAATAAGTGCTTGCTTCAAGCACTATAGCCCCTGAGCCCCTCAAACTAGTCTAAAAGCTTGTTGAATCTTTTGTCTTCGTCATACATTCTGAAGTGTGTGCACGCGGATAGAAGAAAGGTATTCTGCTGTAGGGGCCGGCTTAGCCCAATACCAATTATACTGAATGTTGTGCCGGATATACGGTACACTTGAATTGGGCTAGGCTTGCTGCGGGCTACTGCTGGGAACAGCCTTCTTAAAATACTGCAGCATCCCTGCTCCTTGCATCCGAAGAGACGCTTAGTCCCTTACAGTCTCGAGCAGCGTTATGACATTCCATATCAGCGTTCGTGCATAAACAGGCATGTTGGGGTCCTGGCTAACTTCATCAAGAATGCTTATGGCGTTTGCAGCACGTACACCGGGGCTCAGGGATTCGTCTCTAAGCTGTCTGATAGCTTCAGTAGCCGCTCGCCTTATGTTGCGCGGGACGCCCGTGTCGTTTATAAGCCTCATAAGCATGACCATAGCCTGCCTTATCTTTGCCTCGTTGTCGAAAACGGGTGTGGCCATTGCTGGCACCTCCTGTGCGGCTGTTTTTAGGCTTCTCTGCGTGCCGGAACACACTTCTGCTGCTAGCTACTTTTAATTTTACGTGCTCTGTATAGTGGTATGCTGGGAACCTCTACGAGAGGTGGTGTACAGCGTTGCCAGGTCTCGCCACCTCCAGGGACTCAGCTGCAATACGGAAAATGGCCGACCTCCTTAGGGCAGGCGCTGCAATGCTTGCAGAGCGCTGCCCCTCTTGTGGTCTACCTCTCTTCCGCCTCAGAAGCGGAGAGGTTATCTGTCCCAATCACGGTAGAGTGCAGATAGTGAGGGACGAGGCCGAGCTCTCTCGCGTAGCTGTTCAGAGCGTCCTAGAAGAGCTCGAAAAGCTCGCTGCAAGCAGGGTGAACGCGCTTATGGTGAGAGCGCAAACCGACGAAGACGAAGCTCTAGACCACTTGGTCCGCTGGCTGGAGATTCTGGAAAGAGTAGAGCGGATACTGGCAGCCATTGCCTCGCGACAACCTGCAGCCGAGGGTGCAGTGCAGAGAGAGAAAGGAGAGGGCGAAAAGAAGTAAACGCTTGGAGGTTCGGTTGTGCCAACGCTATTTAATCGCAGAAACTGGCGCTAGCCTAATTGCTGCCTAAAAGCCCAGGTACTTGTCCCCCGGGGCTTCGCATACGGGGCACTTCTCCGGGGGCTTCTCTCCCACGTATGTGTGGCCGCATACAGGGCATATCCAGACCTTTTTGCCGTCCAGCGGTAGGTCTTGACCCTTTTCAACGTACTCCTTAGCCTCGCGGTAAAGCTGCGCGTGTATTTTCTCGGCCTCGAGGGCGTACCTAAAGCTGACCTCTGCCTCTTTATCTCCCTGGAAGCGCGCTATTTCAAGGTACACCGGGTACATCTCCTTGACCTCGAACTCCTCTCCACGGATGGCGAGCTCGAGGTTCTTCAGTGTGTTGCCGGGTCCAAAGGGAGCTCCAGCAGCAACCTTCTCGTCGCTGTCCAGGTCCCTCAGCCTCCTAAAGTGGTTGCTTGCATGGACCTGCTCGGCATATGCTATAGCCTTGAAGAGCCTTGCAACGTTTCTGAACCCTTCTCGTTCGGCAACCTCGGCGAAGTATAGGTACCTCATGTGGGCCATCGATTCCCCTGCGAAGGCCGAAAGAAGTGCTTCCTTTGTCATAGGCCTGGGAGCAGCCATGGAATTCCCACCTGCAGCCTCGATTACTTCACATCATTTGGCAGCATGTAGAGTGTCGCTGATGGAAATACTTAAAGATGGCCTTATTCTATACCTCTCCTCGTAGTAAACGTATGTAAAAATCTGCAAATTAGCGTCTCGACGACGTTATTGTGCGAAACCCCTGACAAACAGCTTCTAGACGCTCCTTGACCCAGCCTTGGTACGCACGCCTTTTAAGCTAAAGGTTTCCCTAGCTCCCTAGTGCCGATTAATGTTCTCCCACTAGCTGCTATTTCCTGAAGCATCAGTGAGCAATCCGGTCAGCAATCAGATGCTGTCTTTCAAGCCCCGCGCCTTCTTGGCCACCAACAGAAACCTCACATTACTTTTGTGCAAACGAAAGCACTTCTTCAACGTTAAAAGCTCCCTGCACACGTAAGGGGCTAGTCCCTAACAGCTTGCTTTTCAAGATGACAAAACAGCAATATTTCCGAAAAACTTATAAAGATAATTTATAATCAATTAATAAATAAGCTAATTT
>JBEVCG010000021.1:0-265 GCA_040514325.1 Thermoproteota archaeon
CTCCTTAGTATGTTCCCATGCTGAAAACGGCGTCTTCGCTGGCAGCCGCAGATGGCTCCCTTAGGGTCATTATCCCTATCGCCGCGAATATTGCACCAGCAGCTGCAAAGGCCTTAGCGAGCATGGCTGTGCCGCCTATGCTTTCTATAATGTTCCTAGCCGCCTGATTTGCCCAGCTTAAACCACCCCAGTCTATGACCTGGCCGCTGGCTGCAGTCGCAGCTTCTTCAACGCTAGCTGCACCGGAGACGGCTAGGAGCCACGA
>JBEVCG010000021.1:275-51708 GCA_040514325.1 Thermoproteota archaeon
AAACAGCAAGCAACATCGCTGCTGCCTTTAGCGGCGCATTGCCAGACTTTATTCCAAGTATCCATAGAGCCGCTATTCCCAGTATGTGATACAGCAGCAGGAGAACGCCCCCTGCCCCCGCTAGGCTTGCAGAGCTTATTCCGTAGTACCCCGTAAGTACGCCAGCAACACCTACGAGCCCAACCAGCCCTACACTAGTCAGCGTCGGATTTTTCGTCTCACTGCCGTAGGCGAGCCACCCCGCCGCCGTGATTACAGCTGAGCCTGGTCCAGCGAAAGGAGCCGATAGGTATCCTATTCCTAGGAGTATCTTCCCATACACGCTCCACTCCCACTACTGTAATTTGCCAGATCAGTGCAGCTGACTAGGTGGTGGAGTTAGTAATACCTGCCGCAATGACAAAGCTTAAGCGGCATAACAGGTAGGGTGAAAAACAAAACCAAAAGCGAGGGCAGAGGCTGCTTCTAATTCTACTGCTTTTTGGAGGAGAGTATAGGGATCCAGCATGCCACTTGGTGGCCCCGTTTTATCTCCACTAGGCCGGGCTCCTCCGTTTCGCAGCGCTGTCTGACCCAGTCGTTCTCGTCGTAGGCAACGCAGCGCGGCCTAAACCTGCAGCCTTTCGGTATATGGATGGCGCTGGTTACTTCACCCTTGATCCGGATATCCCTTATCTTAAACCTATTGGACGGGTCAGGCTCGGGTATGGCCGAAATTAGAGCACGTGTGTATGGGTGCAGCGGCTCGTTTATCACTTCGTCAGAGGGGCCAACCTCTACTATCTTGCCAAGGTACATTACCGCTATTCGGTCGCACACATACCTTGCGAGAGCTAGGTCATGTGTAATGAAGAGCTGTGCCATGTTACGCTTTATTTTGAGCTCCTCGAGTATCTCCAGGACCTCCGCCCTGATGGACACGTCTAACATCGACACAGGCTCGTCGGCAACCATGAACCTAGGGTTAAGGACCAAGGCCTTGGCTATGGACACGCGCTGTCGCTGCCCTCCGCTGAGCTGGTGCGGATACCTGTACAGAAACTCCTCTGGAGGAGTCAACTTAACAGCTTCAAGGGCCTTCGAGATAATCTCTAGGCGCTCTTCTGCCGTGCTGCCTATGTTATGAACTATCAGCGGCTCCTCAAGTATAGCTCGTACACTCATACGCGGGTTAAGGCTACCAAACGGGTCTTGGAATATTATCTGCGCCTCCCTGCGCAGAGGCTTTGCAGCCTTGTCGCTAAGGCTGTACACGTCAACGAACTCTCCATCCACTATCGCATCAGGCTGCCTCTCTCTAATCTCCTCGATGACCTCCTTGCTAGGCCTAAAGAGGACACGGCCTTCTACGACATTCTCCGGGGGCACGAGCCTTAGAAGAGTCCTACCAGTTGTGGTCTTCCCACAACCGCTCTCGCCTACAAGACAGAAGGTTTCACCCTCACGTATCTCAAAACTTACTCCGTCTACCGCGTGAACGAAGTGCTGCCTTCGCCTAAACAGAATGTCAACAAAGCTCCTCGCTACGGGAAACCACACCTTGAGGTTCTCCGCCTTAACGACAACGCTCATCCTCTTCGGCACCCCGCGAAGTGGCTGCCCGGGTTTCAACCATCAAGGGTCTGAATACGGCTGCCTGGGGGCTTGACGAGATCCGTGCTGGCAGCAGGGCCAGCAGGCTCTACCACCAAGCACATAGTGCTTCTCGCCTCTCGCCTATATATGCCTATATTCACCCACTGTACACAAGATAAGTTTCAGCCCTGTTTGGACACATGCACTTTCACCATAGACTGCAGCGAATAGGATAGAAATACAGGACGGATACTGAACGCCAGGGCCGAAGCCACGGACAACCGGCGCCGCTTCTTCCCGAAGCAGCCTTTCCTAGCTGCTCAGAGAAGGCGCGTATATACAAAAACGGGGTAGGACAATCTCGGTACGTGCTTTCACGCTTCCCCGGCTAGAAGGAGTAGCCCTGCCTAGGCCTACGCCCGAAGCCACGGCGACCCGGTCTGAAGCTGCTGCCTCCAAACCCCGGACGCTGCGGCTTGTAATCCGGAGGCGCACGCGGGACATCTTCTGGTATCTCGTCGGCTTGGGGAACCACCGTATCGTCCACCTTCACAACATTATCGCTTCCTCCAACATTTAGTACCACCTGTCCTCTGTACACTGTGGTCCACGCACCACGCACCTCAATGGCGTCACCGGATGAGACCGAGGATGCCGCGTTACCCCACAGCGTCAGCCGCGTCCGCCCCGTTTCGTCGCCAACAAGCGCTTCACTAAGGGTTCTGGGACCCCTTCTCGTCTGGACGGTTTTTGGCTCTCCCGCTTCGAGAACCCGGAGCCTGAGGGATATCTTGTTCATTCCGGGCCTTAGCTCCGATATTTTTACGTAGCTTTGTTCCGACATGGATTCCAAACTCCGACTATTCGTACGGGGTGCGGCTGGGCAGCGCTGCCCTAATAAATGTTCCCCTCCGTGAGAGAGGATGGAAAAGGAGCCAGCCCATTTGCAAGATGCGATGACGAGGCTGGCCTGTTCTTGAGTTGTGAAGAGGCCTGGGGGCTAATCTGAGCGCCTTCCTATGGGGAGCCTTGAGAAAGGCAAGAGTTCCGAGAGCTTCCACCTCGCAGTTCTCCCAGTACTTAGAGAGATGGAAACCACCTCAGAAGACCCCTCAGGGTCGAATTCCGCAAGCACTTGACGGCAGGCTCCGCATGGGGGTAGAGGCTCCTCGGTATTTGACAAAATGACCACACGGCGGATCCTCCTATCGCCTGCAGCAATCATAGCCGCTACAGCACTTCTTTCTGCGCATATAGTCAGACCATAGCTTGCATTCTCTACGTTGACCCCAAAGTACTTCCTACCCGAAGCAGACTCCACAAGAGCAGCTACGCGGACACCGCTGTAAGGCGCATAGCTATGCTTGATTACCCTCTTAAGCTCCTCTATATCCTGCTCCAAGTATCCCTTCTTCTCTTCGCTTCGATCCGGCGCCAAGCCGCCCACGCTAGCCGTAGGGTACTTTATAGGGGGTTTTTCTAGACACCCTTGGGGCGGAATAGCCGCGTTGTACGCTGCAGGGACTGTCGACGTTAAGATAGGGCTGGAAATACACGTGCAGATCAATACGCTTAAAACGAAACTCTTCTGCGGCTGCAGCTCGAACTATAGAGGAATGCCCCCAAACACAAACGTGTGTCCAGTATGCTTAGGCCTCCCTGGAGCACTCCCAGTAGTTAACGAAAAGGCTATAGAGAAGGCCGTCATGCTGTGCTTGGCGCTCCGAGGCAAGGTTGCCAGCGAAGTTAGGTTCGACAGGAAGCACTACTTCTATCCGGATCTCCCCAAGAACTACCAAATAACACAGTACACCGAACCTATATGCCGAGATGGCCTGATAGAGTACGAGTATAAAGGCGCATCCAAGGCCGTGAGGATAAGACGGATAAACCTTGAAGAGGATCCCGGCAGAATAGTCTACGAGCGAGGAGACCCGCGGATAAGCCCATTCTCCCTCATAGACTACAACAGGAGCGGCGTAGCTCTTTTAGAAATAGTCACCGAGCCGGACTTCAGGGAGCCAGAGGAAGTGGAGAGCTTCCTAGAGAAGCTAAGGAGCATTTTGGAGCATCTTGAGATATGCGACTGCGGCCTCGAGGGAGCCTTCCGCGTTGATGCAAACATAAGCGTATCAGGGGGACAGCGAGTGGAGGTGAAGAACATCGGAAGCATCGAGGAAACAGTTAAGGCGTTAGCTTACGAGCTTGCCAGGCAACGCGATCTAGTAATGAAGGGGCTAGCTGTAAGGCGTGAAACAAGGCACTGGGATCCCGTCAGGAAGGTAACGCTTCCAGCAAGGACGAAGGAGTACGAGGAAGATTATAGGTACATGCCCGACCCAAACCTTCCACCAATACCCCTTACGAGAGAGTACATTGAGAAACTGAGCAAAGCCCTACCGGAGCTTCCCGACCAGAGGATAGAGCGGATGACCCGGCAGTACAACTTGACGAAGCCACTTGCAAAGGTTCTGGTATCTAGGAAGAAGCTGGCCGATTTCTTTGAGGAAGTTGTGCATATTTACCCGTCGAATCCGAGGAGAACCGCTAACTACCTTGTAAACGACCTGCTGAACTGGCTCAAGGATGAAGGTCTTCGGGGGCTCTACAGTAAAGTTAAGCCGGAGTACCTGGCAAATCTCATGAGGCTTCTAGATGAGGGAAAGATAAGCATAAGACAGGCCAAAGAGCTTGCCGAGCACATAGCAAAGCGCGGCATCGATCCAGCCAGACTTGTAGCTGAGATGGGGATGGAGAAAATATCGGATGAAAGCTTCCTGTCACGCATCGTTGATGAGGTCTTTAGAGAGTACCCAAAGGCTGTACAGGACGCCCTTAGGAGTTCAAAGGCCGTGAACTTCCTCGTAGGCATGGTCATGAAGAAAACGCGAGGGAGGGCTGATCCCTCCATTACACGCAGACTTGTGGAGAAAAGGCTAGAACAGCTAAGGTCAGAGCTAGAGCCCCAAACGTAGCACTTCAATATCCAGTGAGCGCGCGTACCTTTCTGCGTGAACATTAGCATCGTAGCCCGCTAGGAGGGGAACAGGCTCCTTCCCAGAAAGCTCTAGGCTGCTTACCCACTCCAGGAGACTGTCAACATCCTCTACGTTGATGTAGGGTTTTGCTAGGAGGCTGAATACTGCGCTCTCAGTTTCCACTAAAGCGCGTGCCTCGGGCACCTCCTCGTGGAACTTGAACTCCTCCCTTACACTGGTTACACTTTCACCTTCAAGTTTAGCACCCACCATCAGGGCGTTAACTACCGTTTGCACATCTGCTGTGAACCGAAGCAGATGCTCGGTGCTAAAGCTTGCAGGGAAAGCACTTCCGGTTCGAGACAGGGATTCGGCGAGGAGTTCAATCCTTGCGAGCTCTACCTCCACCCGCCTTCCACCGTAGTAGTTATTGCTACTGTGCTTAGACAATAGGTGTCAGAGCACATCTATCCCCAATTAATACGTCTTTGATACCTAGCATTGCATGGTGTATGTTGATTGTGACGAGAAGCCTCAATGAGAAAGCACAGCGTGCAGCGGCGGGATTTGTGAAAGCTGTTTTAAGGTTTGGGAAAAAGCCGCTAGTAAGCGGACGTGCACGCTAAAGAGGCCTTCGAGCTAAGGAGATGGAGCTATGCCGAGCAGAGGCAAGACATTGGCTGTAAGCTTCCTGGAGCTTGTTAAGCCTAAGCAGCTACTACTGCTGATGATTACGATGTACGGAGCGTACCTGGCTTCACCTGTCACGCACAAGCTTGAAACTGTAGCATTGATGACTGCAGCAGGTCTCGGAGCGATGGGTGGAACCACAGCGCTCAACATGTACGTCGAGAGGGACATTGACGCCCTCATGCCGAGAACTGCAGGACGGCCCATACCCTCTGGGAGGGTTGGAGAGGCAGCCGCACTGAGTTTTAGCGTATCCCTTCTAGCAATCGGAATTGCATTCTCATCGCTTATAGGTAGGAGGTTCTTGTTAGCTACTCTGCTTGGCGTCTACTTTGATCTCGTGGGATATACTATACTTACGAAGCGACTTAATCCCGTGATTGCATTATTTGTCGGAGGTTTAGCAGGAGCGATGCCTGCTTTGGGGGGATGGGCCGCTGGAACAGGCTCTTTCGTGCCAGGAGGTCTGCTTCTTGCAGCCGTAGTTTTCTTCTGGCAGCCTATACATGTCGGCCTAATATCGCTAACCTATAGAGAGGACTACGCTCTCGCCGGACTTCCAGCACTTTCGCTAGCGCTTAGTGCCTCGCAGCTTAGGATGCTAGTTCGCGTCTCTACCTCCGCAATTGTCGCATCCATTTGGCTGTTCTATGCATCCATGGGGTATGGGCTTGCTACAGCGCTTGCAACTACAGTCTTCTCGGTTATCTTCGCCCGAAAGTACGTGGCCAAGCTAAATGAAAGCTGCACTGGAAAGTGCAGCTTCTCGGTTCTTCGGAGGGCTTCCTTGCTTGTGGCAATACCCTTCGCCGCACTACCCGTAGAAAGCATAGTCGGTGTCTAGCTTGGCGCATCGGAGCACCAAGAGTTTAGACGAACTCGAATTGTTCCGGGCCATGCTATTGTCGATGAGCCCTCTCGCCGAGATAGTAGCAGTCACCTTGAAAGAAACCGCGCAGCCTGCTAGAGCTCTGTCGCTGTTGGCCGCATCTTTGGCAGTCTACGTAACGTTCACTCCAATAGCCCCAACTACGCATCTCCTGTGTGCCGTCTCTGCGCTTAGTCTGAGCTCGGTGTTGCTTGGGCTCTACAAGGCGTATGAAGCCGGGATCCTAGTAGGAGTGGTTGCCATAGCAGTAAGTCTTGCGCCCGCTGTTACACGTCAAAACACCTCATGCTGCCGCTGGCCCCTACCCCTTAGCTTCTCCTTGCTCTTCCCAGCCTTGTTTCTTGCAGGCCGGGACATGTTCCGCTACGCCACTATAGCGTTTCTCTTATACGCAGCATATGCCATTAGGCACGCTGGAAAAGCCCTTCACGGCTCAGCTGTCTACGGGGCAGCAGCGCTAGCAGCACTAGTGGCACCCCATGAGTATGTACGAAAGTTGGCTGTTATGGCCATGCTAGGCTTGCTGGCTGCGCTGGGTAGAAGTGCGCCAACATGCCCTGTTGTAGGAGACTTCAGGCTCGTTAAGGCTGGTTTGCTCCTCGCTACTGCCACCTTAACCCTCCAGTTATTCCAGGATTCCTTCATCCTAGAGGCCTTGTGGGGCGTCGGGTATATGCTTCTGGCATCTGGCCTCGCCGTAACGCTGACCTACAAAGCTGGGTGGAGAAAAATCACGTGGGTGGAGAAGACGAGGGTGTGACCAGCGGAAAGTCCACTATCTTTGCCTTATACAGCTTCCCTCTACGCTCTATGAACACGTTCATACCCATCAGTGCATGCGACGACCTAATGTACGCTTGAGCTATGCTCCTCCTCAGTATTGGGCTGTACGCACCACTTGTGACTGTCCCCACCTCCACGTCTTCGACTAAAACCCTATCTCCAGGGCGAGGGATTACCCTGTCCTTCTTGCCAAGCCTTAAGCCCACTCTGACCCTGGAGACACCTCGTTTTAGATGCTCTCTCAGCGCTGGACATCCTATACAGTTCTGCTTGGGTCCAGGCTGGAAGACCCACCAATAGCGGGCCTCTACCGGGTTGATGTCCTCATCTATCTCGTGCCCATACAGCACGAACCCTACCTCCATTCGGAGCGAGTCCCTA
Source organism: Thermoproteota archaeon (assembly GCA_040514325.1). Classification (GTDB taxonomy): domain Archaea; phylum Thermoproteota; class Thermoprotei_A; order Sulfolobales; family Pyrodictiaceae; genus QNYQ01. Next base: position 7,572 of record JBEVCG010000021.1, read on the forward strand.
GCTGCTAGGCCACAAAGCCTTCCCTCCAGCTCATGGAGCTTCTCATGCGCCACCCTGAGGATCTTCTCAGCATTTGGCAGGTCAGCTATGACCTCAAACCCGTCTTCGCCCGTCCACCCACTCCTCGAGATCAAGAATGCCGTAGCACTACCCAGCCTAACATTGGTGGCGAAGCGGAGAGCCTTAAGTTCAAGGATCTCTCTGGGTGCGCCAAGCGCTGCCATCAGCTCCCGTGATCTAGGACCCTGAATGGCGAACAGCGCCAGATCTTCTGTTCTATCCTCAACCTTTACTGAGAGACCCATCTTCTCGGCATTCTCGAGAAGCCAGTTGTACACCTTCTCTATGTTAGCTGCGTTGGGGACTACAAGCCAAGTAGAGCCCATGTTGTAGAGCATGACATCGTCACGGAAACCCGCTCTCTCATTCAGAAAGGCTGTTGGTCCCACCATCTGTCCTGGCTCCGATGTTATGTCCCTCGGAACCAGAAGATCCAGGAGCTTTGCCGCATCACCTCCTTCAACGGTAATCCTGCCCATGTGACTTAAATCGAAGAACCCGACAGTCCTTCTTACCGCAACATGTTCATCAATTACGCTACCGTAGTTTATGGGGGCCTCCCAGCCTGCGAACTCACCAAAGGATGCCCCAAGCTCCTTATGCAGGTCGTACAGTGGGATCCTCCTCAAAACTCCCATCCAAGGCCACATTGGCGTCTAACGGCAAATAAAAGTGGCTCAGGGAGGGGGCCACGTCGTCACGGAAACCCGCTCTGCTCCGTTCAATCGAGCATCCCCAGGGCTTCTTCATCGCCCTTCCACCAAAAGAGCTGTCTCGCCCAAGGTTACAGTGTCGGGACCACCTAATTACAGTATGCAGTACGGCGAGTGCGCGTAGAGCGTGGACGCTTTCAAGCTACCCTCAAGCTAGCAAAGATAATAAGCTCCAGACTTCTCCAGAAAGATGCTGTGGATGCAGTGGACAGCCGGGTCGTCTAGCGGCCAAGGATGCGGGGCTTTGGCCCAGCTAAGGGGCCGAACCCGGCTGGGAGGAACCCCCGTGACCGGGGTTCGAATCCCCGCCCGGCTACCATTCTACCCTCTTCCTGCCTTGCGGGTCCCTGTCTAGCACCTTCCCTTCATGTCGTCAATTAGGGCCTTCCAGACCCCCTCCATCGTGTGCTCGCTAGCCACGATATGGACTCTTACGCCAAGCTTTCTCAGAGCCGACGCTGTAACGGGTCCTATGGCAACAGCCTTGAACGTAAACGGGCCTTTATAGTACTTTAGGAAGGTCTCGGCTATTGTAGAGCTCGTGAACACAACGTAATCGAAGTAGTCCGCTGAAGCTGCTGCAGCTTTAGCCAGACGCTCAAGCGGCACCAGGTCGTAAAGGGGGACCGTGTGCACCCTGACGCCCCTTTCCCTTAAAACCCTTTCAAGATCTGGGGAAGCCTTTGAAGAGCGGAACGCAACCACGCACGAGGCACCCGTGGCCGCAATCTCCTCGGCAAGGCTCTTCGTGGTATAGCGTTGAGGCATTACCCCGACCGCAAGACCTCTTCTTTCCGCTTCACTGCACGTAGCTGGACCTACACACGCCACTCTAATCCTGCCCTCTCTGTTAAGGGCGACTATCTCTTGGAGAAGGTCTTTAGGCATCAGCCTCAGAGAAGTGGGGCTCGTAAATGCTACCCAGTCGCACCTCTTGAGAACCTTAGCAACCTCTTCGAGGTTTACGCTAAGCGGCTTGAAGTAAACAATGGGTATGTGTACAACGATTAGGCAATGCGGATGTTGACCGACTGCTGCCCCAACAGGCCTAAGCAAGAGAACAAGCCCTTTGCCGGCAGATTGCGCTATGCTAGCTTCCAAAGCTTCTCCCTCAGCTTTACGACATTGCCCACAACAACTACTGCGGGGGGAGATACGCGCTCGCGGCGCGCCAGCTCGACTATGTTCTTAAGCTCTCCAACTATAACGCGCTGACTCGAGGTTGTTCCCCGCTCCACTATCGCCACAGGGGTGCTGGGGTCAGCTCCTCCCGCTAGAAGGTCTGCTACTATATTCTCTAGCTCTGAAACCCCCATCAGAATGATCAGCGTGTCAACCGCCCTAGCTATCTCTGAGTAGCGTATAGTCTTGCTACTACCGGGTGCCACCCTGCCGGTAACGACAGCAAAGCTAGATGATATTCCGCGGCTGGTTACCGGGATACCAGCGTATGCAGGCGCCGCCAAAGCGCTCGTGACTCCGGGAACAACCTCGCAGCACACGCCATTAGAGAGCAGGAATGCACACTCCTCTTCTCCGCGGCCAAAGACGTAGGGATCTCCTCCGTGAAGGCGAACGACCGTTTTGCCCTTTAGAGCCAAGTTTAGCAGCATTTTGTTTATCTCTTCCTGCGTATACGTATGAGCACCGGGCGCTTTGCCCACGTAGATCTTTTCGGCTGAGGGTTTAGCCTCTTTAAGTAGCTCGCCAGGAACCAGACGATCATAGAGAATAACATCGGCCTCCCTCAGCAGCTGAAGCCCTTTAACTGTGATAAGGCTTGGATCCCCCGGTCCTGCACCTACAACGAACACTCTGCCGCTGCATTCTGTCATAGAAGCCCGCCACCCCCCAGGAGCTTTCACCATGTTGGCTACTCGCTGCCGTTTAGATTATGCCACGCTCCTTGGCTCTAGCACGGAGCTCCAGCGCCGCATCAATGCCCACTTGAGTTGGCATGTCCGCGTCGCCCTCTACTTCAATATTAACCCGTTTAGAGCCATCAGGTGAGGCCATGGAAGCCCGGAAGAATATAGAGCCGCCCTTCACCTCCGCATAGCCACCCAATGGAACGTGGCAACCTCCACCTGCATAGGCTAGGAACGCGCGCTCAGCACGGGCCTGCACCATCGTCTTGTTGTTGCTGGCCTTGGAGAGCAATTCGATTATAGCTGTGCTGGAGTAGAGCGTGTACACTCCGATTATACCCTGCCCTGGCGCAGGCGGTAGAATGTCTACTGGAATGTCCCAGTAGCCTACATCAAGACTCGGCTTCAACCTCTCTAAACCAGCTCGCGCTAGGACTATTGCATCGTACTCACCAGAGACAAGCTTCCTTAGTCTGGTGTCAACGTTTCCCCTTATCGGCTTTATGACGAGGTCGCTCCTCACGGACTTCAGCATTGAGGCACGGCGAGAGCTCGAGGTGCCCACCACCGCTCCGTGAGGGAGGTCCCAAATGCTCTTAGCTCTGCCCCGGGAGACCAGCACGTCGCCCATTGGGCCGCGGGGCGGCGTCATGGCTAGGACCAAGTTGGGGTGAACCTCGCTGGGAACGTCCTTGAGGCTATGAACAGCGGCATCGGCTCTCCCTTCGATCACGGCCAGATTGACCTCGCGTTCAAACAAACCCTTGCCGCCAATGTGCTGAAGCGGCTTGTCCTGGTGTATGTCTCCTCGTGTCTTTACTATAACAACTTCAACTTCGATATCATTGCGAACCTTTCTTAGCTCCTGGATAACAATTTCCGTCTGAGCAAGGCTTAGCTTGCTTCCTCGCGTTGCTAAGCGGATCTTCAACCTTTAGCTGCACCTCCCAGCACTTCAAAAACCTCCTTGAGGGCTTCGATTGTTTCCTCGACGACCTCCTTTGTATGAGCAGCGCTCGTGAATGCCGCTTCCATTTGGCTTCCTGAAACAAACACGCCCCGCTCGAGAAGTAGCTGCTGGAATTTGGAGTACATCTCCCTATCCGCCTTTCTAGCATCCTCGGGCCTCTTGACTTCATCCTCGGTGAAGAAGACTGTGAACATGCTCTCCACATGGTTAACCGTTGCCTTAATGCCGGAGTCCTCGATGAGGTCCCTAATAACCTTTACTACCTCTTGAGCCGCGCTGCGGGCTACCTCATACGGGGTTCCGCTCTCGAGCACGCGTATTGTAGCAAGGCCGGCGGCCATCGACACAGGGTGAGAGTTGAAGGTTCCGGCATTGAACACCTTACCAGACGGGGTGAGGTTCTCCATGATGTCTCGTGGACCCACTACAGCGCCTACCGGGAAGCCACCACCGATTATCTTGCCAAGCGTAACCAGGTCACCGCGAACACCGTAGTAACCTTGCGCCCCGCCAAGCCCCAGCCTAAACCCGGTGATAACCTCGTCAAGGATAAGCAGAGCCCCATATCTATCAGCAAGCTCCCTTAACCCCTTGAGGAACTCCGGATCTGGAGGTATAACACCAGAATTGCCCACAACAGGCTCTACGATAATGGCTGCAACCTCGTTACCGTGCTTCTGCATGATACGCTCTACGCTGCCAAGGTCGTTAAAGCTTGCAACAAAGGTCAGCTTAGCTACTTCTGGCGGGACACCCTCGCTTGAAGGAACTCCATACTCCGCAGCTGCGCTGCCCGCTGCAACAAGCACATAGTCGTGAGCACCGTGGTAGCAGCCATCAAACTTTACAATGTATCTCCTTCTGGTCACTCCTCGCGCAAGCCTTATGGCTGTCATCGTGGCCTCTGTTCCGCTGTTAACAAAGCGTATCATGCCGGACGGCATATAGTAGCCTAGTATTTTCCTTGCAAGCTCCAGCTCGAGCTCGTGTGGAGCACCGTAGAGCCAGCCCTTCTTGATCTGCTCGATGACGAAAGCCTCAACCTCAGGATGCCGGTGACCGAGTATGAGTGGGCCGTAGCCCATAACGTAGTCCACAAGCTTCTGCCCGTCTACCGTGTATATGTACGCCCCCTCAGCTCTTTCCACGAAAAATGGGTAGGGCTTGACGGCAGCTCTTACTGGACTATTTACGCCTCCGGGAAATATCCTCAGCGAAATTTCATAGAGTTCGTAGCTTCTACTACCCCGGCTCTGAGAAGGGGCCATTGGGTATAGCACCCATCTATACTGACGCTGCAAAGCGCATTATCCTTTTAAGCGTTATTAATTTGCCGTGCGAGATGTTGTAGAATTACTAAGGCAGGGTCTGCAAGCCGGATAGCTCGTTTATGCACGTGATGAATGGGTCACGGGGCTGAGCTCGGCCTCGTACAAGGCGATGATAAAGCCCGTGTAGCTGATTAGAGTGCTTGAGCCGTGCGGTAGGCTGGTCTCGGAAGTCAGTCCCTAAGCAGCTGGAGCTATGAACAGCCCAGGAGAGTGGTAGAGAGAGGGAAGAAAGCACGTGAAGCCGTGAAGACACGCTACTCCTTCTTCTTTGATCCTCCTCCACCACCCTTGCTCTTAGGCTCGATGAATTGTCTGAAGTACCATCCATGTACTCTCTTAATGTGGTTTAGCAGCGCCTTTCTCCGGTACATACCTCTGCCACACACCGGACAAGGCCTGCCTCCTGCCAACCTCCCTGCCCAGCACCACCGGTTATGGTCTAGAGTCTTGAAAAAGCTTCCTCAAGATCCATTAGCGCCAGCAACGCGCAAGAGGGCTCTTCTAACGCGCTCAAGAACATTCGGCGGAGAAACGGGAATGAATGGAAGCGCATAGCGAGGCTTGCTTGCTTCCAAGACCACGCCTGGATTCCCACCACATGTCACGTACCCCTCTGCAATCAGCTTGGCTCGTGCCGTAGCCCCTGATACGTTGAAGGGGATGGAGTAGAAGGTGGCAACCGCTAGGTCCCACGCCGCCTCTACCACCGAACGCAACTCGCGTGCTTGCTCTAAGTCGACGATGTATATCCCGCGAGAGGACGCAATGAAGTTGCTGGGGTTTGCGTCCCAGAGGCTGACGCCTGACTTGTGGACCTGGGCCAATGTGCAGCCAAGATCTCTGTATGGAGGAGGCGCAGGACTCTTATTAAGGAGCTTTAGGAGGTCCTCACCCTCCACAAACTCGTACGCACTAATGAGCCTCCTAAGGTCAAGAAGCAGAGGGTTTGGCACAAGAAAGCCCTTATTGTAGAGAACTGTGTTGTAGTGGTATTCGGCCTCCATGCGCGATCTGGGGCCGCTCCGGGGCTTGGGTAGGTGGGGTGTTAAAACGAGCGCAGCAAGCCACTTGGCGGCAGTGTAGTCTCTGTACCTCTTTACAACAGCTGCTTTGGTGGGCCCACGAACAACCTTTACCGAGCGTATGAGGCTCTTACGCCTTGTGCTGGACAGGATCTCCTTTACCCCCATAATTGTGTGAAGGTGGTCTTCAAAGTTCAGTAACTTCGTTGCAACCTTGCACCGGCCGAGCCTAGCTAGTAGTAGGGGGTCTCGAAGGAGGGGGTGAAGCCGCACCTTTACGCCTTCGGCCAAAAGCCCGAAAGGAGTAACAATGCTCACCTGCAGATTAACCAGCGCTTGGGCTGCCTTGCCTACTGCTGCAACGCGTTCTGCAAACCCGGTGGGGCTCTCCCTACTGCAGGGCTCTACCTCTACTACCCGTATCCACGTAATCGGTTGTTCCGCTCGTGGTAGGTCAGTGCAGTGACTCAAAGCCTTTACCACCTCCCTGCTCATCCACTCGAGCACGCCGGATTCGTTCAGCATAGCGTTGGCAAGGTACCTTATCCAGGGCAGAGCTCTGGTGTAGCGGCTAAGCTCGGCGATATAGAAGAACGGGGTGAGTACCTCCAGATGCTGGAACAAGAGGCTGTATCTTCTCTTAAGCCCCTTTAGTACCCGTTGTACAGCCAACTGTAGGGCGTCTCTACGTAAGCTCTCGTAGGTAGATGTGTCGCCTTCCACATTGAGTGGTTTGACCAGAAGCAGCGAGGCGAAAATCCCGCCAAATAAGCCTTCCTGCACATCCTGGCGGATAACTCTGAGGGGTACGCTAACCTCAAACGCATCTTTAGACGATCTGAGGCCTAGCTTGTCCTCGCTGATTGTAAGTGCTAGCTTATGGGTTCCATACTTGTATACCGCCGTTGCTATGGTTTCCGGCAAGATTGGCACGCCTTAGGCTAAGCTGCCCTGCCTGCTTTAGCGAGGTTACGATCATAAATTCTCAGCTTCAAGCTAAAAGAGCCGAAAGACAGGCTTCCACGCATACCGCAAGAGGGCATTTGAGCTGAGGAACGGGGCCGATACCCTCCTGATAGGGAAAAACTGACAACCGTTCATGACCATTAGCCCACCATTAACGAGATCAGCGTTATCATAGTGTCCAGAACGTCTCTGAAGGATACCATGCCCACGGGCTTCCCCTCTTCGTTTACCACAGGTATATGGCGCACATTCAAGCTTCTCATCTTCCTAACTGCTTCGTCTAAAGGTTCGTCAGGCTTTACATATATCGGGTTTTCGCTCATAACCTCCCATACCCTCCTAGCCGAGGGATCCCATCCTTCGGCCACCGCAAACACTATGTCACGCTCCGTTACTATCCCCCGCAACTTGCCCTCTTTGTCCACCACCAGGACGCTGCCAACACGCTCTGACTTCATAGCCTTGGCTGCATCAGCTATAGTTGCATCAAGCCCAATTACCACGGGTGGAGTGGACATTATGTCTTCAACACGAAGAGGAAGCTTCCTTCTTTTTACAACGAAGATCACTTGTACCCCCGCTTGTTAATACTATATAGCTAAAAACCTATAAAAATTACGACATTTTTTAAGTTTAGGTAAAATAAGCGTTTAGTGCTAGAACGGCGAGATGAAGTCCTCCGGCTTGGGAGGCTCAGGAGGCAGCCCCTTGCGCTCCCTGACCTTCTTAATGACATCCATAAGCATATTGTCAGGAACGGGAGCCCATCTGCTGAACTCAGTTCCCCAGAACGCCCTACCCTGAGTTGCGCTTCTTAGCTCTGCTGCTAGGTCGAAGCTTTCAGCTACCGGAATCTCGGCTATTACCCGCATCATTAGGCCATACTCCATCATGTTGAGGATCTTGCCGCGCTTTCTCGAAATTACCGCTATTACATTGCTAACGTAGTCCTGCGGAACCCTTATGTCGAGCTTCTGTATAGGCTCAAGCAGCGTGGGTTTGGACGTTAACATACCGGCGTAGATGGCGTTACGCACAGCAGGGTATATCTGGGCTGGACCTCTGTGCGCAGGATCCTCGTGGATGACTGCATCGTGAAGCACGACCTTTACTCCGCGCACTGGCTCGCGCGCAAGGGGCCCCTCTCTCATGGCTAGCCTAAACGCCTGGATTATGGTGTCCTTAACCTCGCGCAAGTGCTGTATTCCTGTCGTCTTATCTACAAACACGTTTATGTTCTCGTCTATGGCCCATATCCTTTTCGCCTCGTCGTAGTCCCAGCCAGCCTTGTCCCTCAGCACCTTTGCGCGCTCGTGCGCATCTTGATCCTCTGAAACCTCACCAGCTTGTATCAGCTTTATGGTCTCCTCGCTAAGAGGCTCAACACTGATGTAGAATTTGTTGTGCTTGTTGGGGCTCTTGCCTTCGAAGATTTGACTAGCCGCTCTTATAGTTTCACGATACACTACTATGGGGGGGCTGGTCTTTACCTCCAGACCGTGCGTCTCTTTTAGCCACCACAGGGAGATCTCGATGTGAAGGGGGCCCATGCCGCTTATCAAGTACTCGCCGGTCTCCTGATTTATCTTAACCTGGATAGTTGGATCCTCTATGCTGAGCTTGTAAAGGGCGTCTATAAGCTTAGGGAGGTCTCTCGGATTCTTGGGCTCGATAGCCATGGTGACCACAGGCTCGGATATGTAGTGGAGCTTCTCGAATGGCGCTACCTTGTCCTTGAAGTCCACCGCAACAACGGTTTCACCGGATCTAGCATCCTCAAGGCCTAGGGCAGCACCTATGTTTCCTGCCGGTATCTCATCGACAACCTCGCGGTCTGGGCCCATGTAGATGCTTACCTGCAGAACCTTAGCCTGCTTCTTGGCGTTCAGCAACCATACCTCCTCGCCCTGACGCAGCGTGCCGCTGAAAATCCTCCCTGTGGCTACGAGGCGCTTTATCTTTGGGTCCACCCTCATCGCCGCTATCGCAAATACTAAGGGGCCATTAGGGTCGACGTTAGCCATAGCTTGCCCTACTTCACTGCTTATGTCGCCACGCCAGATCTTCTCTATACGGTACTTCTGTGCCTCTCTGGGATTAGGTATGTGGCGAACCACAGCATCTAGCACTACCTCGTGGAGCGGTGCCACCTTTGTCGCAAACTCCTCTACGGCTTCTTTGCCCTTGTTGTAGGCATCAACTATATCGCTGAAGCGTATACCCTTCTTCTGGGCTAAGGGTATAGAGATCCCCCACTTGTCACGCGCGCTTCCAAAGAGGACCGTGCCGTTCGAGGGATCTACAAGCCACTGCTTACGGAACCTAGGCTCTGCGTAGAGTGATATCAGATTGTTGACCTCCTTGATTATCTCTACAAACCTCTGCTGTATCTGCTGAGGAGTGTACTTAAGCTCCTTGATTAGACGGTCCACCTTGTTTATGAAGAGGATGGGGCGGACGCGCTCCTCGAGGCTTTGGCGGAGAACGGTCTCGGTCTGGGGCATCACACCCTCAACAGCATCCACCACCACAATCGCTCCGTCGATCATCCTCAAGCTTCGGGTTACGTGGCCGCTAAAGTCCACGTGTCCGGGGGTGTCAACCAGATTAATGACGTATGCTTTGCCTTGGTACTCGTGGTAGAGGCTTATGTTCGCTGACTTCACAGTTATTCCGCGCTGCTGCTCAACATCCAAGTAGTCCAGGGCCAGGGCCTCGCCGGCTATCCTCTGGGAAATTATACCGGCTGCCGCTAGAAGCGAGTCGCTCATGGTAGTCTTTCCGTGATCGACATGCGCCACTATACCTATGTTCCTAATCTGCTCTGGGTTTCTCATTATCCGGAGTATTTCGTCGACATGCTTGACGCGCACTTCCTAAACACCCACTGCGACCAACCAGAAACTACAGACTTATAAGCACTGGGCTTAGAAGGGAGAACGAGCAGGAGTAGAACCAATTTAGGCCCCGGCTGATAGAGGACATTTTAGTACCGCCTTGAGCAATAGCATACCTTGGAGGCAGGCTCTTGGTGATAGGTTATGGCCAAAACTAGTGGACGCAAGAAGGAGCCAGTTGGTGGAACAAAGAAGGAGCTTGTAATAGTAACGAGGCCAGCTGTAACCCCCTCGCAGATAGAGCAGGACGAGAGGAAGAGGAATCTGCTGCTTCTTCTATCATCAATGGAGGAGCAGGGAGGCGTGTACGAACGAAGCCTAGCACACTTAGTCTACTGGCTTCAGAGCGAGAAGGGGATAGACCTGGGATACAACTTCACGCTGGTAGGTGACCTGCCTACATCCAAGGAGTTAAAGGAGGATCTAATAGCACTGCTCTACGTCGGCTACGCCGAGACAGATCCGCGAACCAAAAAGATTAGGATCTCCAGCGACGGCAAGGAGTTCCTTTCCAAGGTAGGCTACGACAAGAACTTCTACGAGCAGTTAAGGGCTGCTGTTGACGAGCTAAGGCCAAAAATAGCCGCCATAGACATGCAGATAGAACTCACTACCATGCTGACCAGACCTAGGAGGCGAAGAACTCGCATATAGGAACGCGAGGAAACTACCTCTAAGGACGTCTCAGCTTAACCTGCGCTAGCACCGACCCATTAAAACAATGGCAAATGTTAACGTGTACGACGGCAATCCGTGACCTGGCTCATCCGCCGCTCTGCGGCGGTGTCCCCAGGCCCCTGACCCCCGATTCACGCAAGTTTTATAGAAGAATTAAAAGCTCAGATGCCCTATCTATATTAGTTTAGTTTACATGTTTAGCGTAAGATTAGAGCAGACATCGTCAATCCCACTGTGGCACTTTACAGCCCCGCAGCGATTAGTAGGGGGCAAGCTTTGCTATGAAAAAGCCTTGTGTATCGTGAACGTGAGGAAAGAAGCGGTGAACTCTATCTCTGAAGCTGTATGGTCTATATCCTGGTGAAGTATTGCTAAGGGCCTTCACAGGAGTATGCCTCCCCCTACCTAAGATGCTGGCAATGTGCTCTTCCCCCTCAAGTGCAAGGATGCTGCAAACGGCAAACACAATTTCACGCCTAAGAGCTAAGGCTGTTTCGAGCATATGCCTCTGAAGTTGAGGGAATCTCGCCACCCAAGTTTGATCCTCTAGGTGTATCTTCACGGCCGGATCCTTAACCATAGCCCCCGTGCTCGTGCACGGGGCGTCGAGAAGAACCTTGTCTATCGATGATCCCCGTATAGCCAGCATTCTCGAGTCTGCGTTTACTATTTCTACACGCGCCAGGTCAACGCCATAAAGCCTCAAAAGCCTTTTCATCCTCTTTATCCTCTCCCACGAAACATCAACTGCTATGATCCTTGCACGGTTCTCGGTAAGCTGCATTATCAAGCTGTCCTTTACACCTGGAGCTGCAGCCAGGTCTAGGATTGTATCGTTGGGCTCAGGCCTTAGAGCTTCAACGACCATGGCTGAGGCCTTATCCTGGAAAACGATTTCACCCCGCCACATCTCGTCCAGGCGGTGGAGCGGCATGCTATAGTCTACAACCTTAAGCATGTAGGGCAGGTCCGGATCACGCTGCACCACAACACCTTTTTCCTCTAAGCTTTGGACGACCCTCTCAACATCGGTCTTTAAAGTATTTACACGAATCCACCACTTCTCCTCATTAAGTTCTCTTAGGAGCAGCTCTGTCTCCGAAAGCCCCAGCCTCTCAACAAGATCGTGCACAAACCAGACGGGGAAGGAGTACTTGACAGCAAGCCTCTGGACAGGATCGTGTAGTTTCTCCAAAACCTCCTCAAGATGAGGCACGGGTCTTGGCATGGACTTCTCAAGCTTCCGGACGAGCTGCTCGACGTTCATCTCCGGCGCAAGCTTAGCCAGCTCGTCTTTTCTAATGATGATCCACATCTTCGCGAGCCTCTTTGTGCCAGCGCTTCTGCCAAAAACCTCTTTCTCCATGTATCTCAACAGGTAGTAGTCCGAGGACATCCTAAAGGTGGCGCGGTACAGAAGCTTAGGGCTTAGATACTTGTACGCCTTTCTATACTCTTCCGAAGTTTCCCGAAAGGCCATGTCGTGGCCCACGTGCCTCGTTAGCACCTTGTAAAGGTACTTGGCAGCAAAGTTGATGAAGTGCTCCGCTCGCTTTTCCACAGCTGGGTCTACCTCAAGAGTGAAGTGTTGCGGTCAGCTTCTAACGCTTATTTCTGTTCGGGAGGACTAAGCACAACGGAGCTGGAAGCGGCCGAACACGTTTGAGATGATGATTGGTGGGCTTTACGGAGCCCACAGTGAAGAATGTGGCCGTATCTGATCTTAGGGTTGTTCGTAAAGCCTCACGACGATTCTTTCTGGAGGAATTCAAGCAAGCTTCTATTCCTCCTTCCCGCGTCCATCTGGCCTAGAAGCGCGTTTGCTTCGACAGCTGCAGGTTTCACCTTTTTCTCAACATACCAGCCTGGAGCTAGACGTCTGAGCACTGCCCACGTTCTCCTAACGATTGGAGGGGGCACGGGGTTTAGCTTGTAGGTTGACCTTATCCATTCTGTTGTACGTGGATCTGTAGGGTAGCCGCTGCCAAAGTTTCCGTATAACTTAGCAAGCGCCTCCACTGCTAGGTCTCTTCGTGCTTTCGCTACTATGCTCGCTGCAGACACTATGGGATAAGCTCTATCAGCTCTCGGCTCAAAGACGAGCTTTCGTATGGAAGGGTGTCGGGCGCGGAGAAGCCCAATGATCTTCTTAGACGTTGTGAATGCATCGACGTAGACGTCTATATGGCCTCTGTATATCTGCTCTGTGCGCTTTATAATGTAGTCTAGCGCAAGAAGCTCTATCAGGTTTATGTTGAGGGAATCTATCAACGCTGGCGGAACTTCCACAATAAACGCATGCTGTACCACCTGCAGAATCTGGTGCGCAATTCTGCAGCGGTTCTCCTTATCTAGCTCCTTGCTATCCCTTACACCAAGCTCCACTAGCTTGGAGATATCCCTTCCTCTGATGACCACCCCCACAACCACCATCGGCCCTATCACGGGGCCCCTGCCAGCTTCGTCGACGCCGAGCACCAACGCTCCGCTGCTAGAGGGGCTGCTCCACATCGCAAACACCGTAAACTTTCCCGTACCTAATGCAAGCCGCCTCTTCAGGGAAAACGGGGTAAGCTCTAACGCTGCTCCAAGAACCTCCTCTGGGGTCGCCCCTAAAGTAGCATCCGAACCCTCCGAGACGCTTAAAAAGGGCGATTACGCGAGAGGCTTCCCCTTTGCAGCCATCTCTATCCATGAAGCGGCATCCGAAGTAGACTGTGAGTTCGTGGGCCTTGTGGACGGGGGCAAGCACGCGCACAGCTCCACTGTTCTCTAGATCTATGTTCTTTAGCTCCTCGGAAACAATCCTGCATGGCAATGACGGGGGCTGTCTGTAGGGCTCCCCTTCCTGGAGAATGCTACCTACACAGCGGCTTAGGCACGGGAGAAGCTCTACAAGGTCGAGGAGGTTTTCGGCCAGTTCAAACCTGGCCGCATCACCCCCAGTGAAGGCGATGGTTCTTAGCGAGAGCGAGAGCCTCTCAAGGTTGACTCCCTCTCTCGCGATGAGGAGTACATGGTGCAGAGAGCGTAACTGCAACGGTGAAGAGAGCTTCCCTGCAACCATACGTACGAGCCTCTCAGAAGGGGTAACAACGAGAGAGACCAGGGCAGCGATAAATGCTCCGTCATCGAAGCTTTCTACAAAAACTACTTTGCCTTGGCGTAGCTCGCTGTGTATCCACCCAGCCAGCCCAAGCAGAGAGCCTATGTGGGGGGAGTCGTCAACTCTTAGCGGATATAAGCGGGCCTCTACGCCTAGGCGCCGGTATAGGTCAACACGCCTAACAGCCTCTAAGCTTTCACTAGCCACAAGAACAATGTCGGCGGAAGCAGCTCTACGTAGAGCGCTGCCCTCCAAACCGCCTGTTAGGAGCATAAGCAATCCCACGGAACCCCAGACGCTGCATGAGAGGCAGCGTCCGGCCTAGGCGGCTCAGCTTAGTATGCGGTCTGCACCGGAGCCTACGATCCCGGATTCCTCCTCATTGCCGTAGGACAGCTTCAGCCCGTCCGTATATTTAGCTTAACCTTGCTGCAATGAGGACTTTCGCTGAAGAATGATAAAATCTGGCGCAAGCTTTGCCGAGAGATCTTCCAGGCGCACAATACCACGGAAGCTTCCATCCCTACCAGTGCAACTAGAGCCTTAGCTTTACCAGCAAGGTGATGGTAGACGTGGACGACGTAATCTGTTCCTGCACCTGCTGCTTCGGGAGCCAGCTTGTGTACGAGGAGAGGTTATGTAAGCAAGAACACGGCAACTGTTAGCAGCACCATTAGAGGGCGTTACGCAGCCATGGCTATAGCCGAGTAATCGTCGGGTGCCGAGACAAGGCTCGCCCCTACTCCCAGGATTAAAGCCGAGACCTAGACTACACCCTTCAAAGGCATATAGAAGAGGCCGATAGCTGCAGAGGAAGTTGCTGCTGTAATCGCCGAAACAAGCAGCCATCTCTCTATAGGTTAAGGTCTCATTCACCGTGCGAATAAGCTTCCTGGATCCCCACCTCAGGGTTCTGTTTGCCCTCTGTGACAATTAATTACATTCAGCCGCTTTTCACAGCAACTTAAACCAATTCCAATTGAGAAAGGCGAGTTGATGACTGGAAAACGCTTTAAGGCTACCTACTCATGGTTACGTTAGGCCTCTGAACGGGGTGTTCACCATGACAGCGAGCGCCACACTCCCTGTAGTTGACGTTGTAGATGTACTCAAAGGGGATAATGAAGCTCTAAAGCAGCTAAGCAGGGATGTCTTCGCTGTTAGGGTTCGCCTGCTGCCCAGACCCCGTATAAGGATACGGGCTAAGAAGAGGGTAATCCCCGTAGAAGATTCGAAGATAGCAAGAGCAGAGTATGCGCTGCTCAGGGCAAGCATGGAGGAGGCGCTAGGTATAGGCAGCAGCACCTTTAGAAGAATTGCAACTCTCCTCGGCGACTACAAGGTCGCAGCCGCATACATAGTGGCGCTCTGGCAAGATGGCTTTGTGGAGCTGGACAGGGAAGCATCCCTCCTCTTGTACAGAGCCTCTGCCTCAATGAGCCAGAAAACGTACGAGCACTCCATAGCAAAGGCCATTGATGCTCATGTAAAGGTGAGCATAGAGTCTCTCGAGAAGAGTCCCGCCGAAGAAATACTATGCGCTTCAAAGGAGGACATTACAGCGTGTAGGTACCTTCTAACAAGGATACCAAAAGACCAGGCAAAAGCTGAGGTCAAGGCGCTCATCGACGTTTCCAGAGAGGCTGGAAAAAGCTAGCTCCTCTCACGAGGAGTGTAGCCAACCTTTTGCTAAGCGTACCCTATCACCTCCAAACCTAGGCCCTCTACGCGCTCTTGACAACTTTTAGTACTGACAATGCCGGAAACTGCTGCTGGCAGCGGGTGCGTGTAGAGTTGCTTAGGATAGTCTGGTGGGGGCACGCGTGCTTTGAGCTAATTCACGAGGGCAAGCGGCTCGTGATAGATCCTCATGATGGAGGTAGTATTGCCGTTAACCTTCCTCCTCCGAGGACGAAGGCTGACTACGTTCTAGTCACACACCCGCACTACGACCACGACGCCGTAGAGACTGTCTCCAAGGAGGGCACAGCGATAGTTCGTACCCGCGAAGGGGAGTTTCAACTAGGGCCATTTAGGGTTAAAGGAATAAGGTTGCCGCATGATGAGTTTGAGGGACGAGTTCGAGGAATGATTACAGCTTACCTCATAGAGGCAGGACCCTTCTCCGTACTCCACTTAGGCGACCTAGGCAGACCGCTAACTGAGCGCGAGATAGAGAGTATAGGTAGTCCCGATATAGTCCTCGTCCCCGTGGGAGGGGTGTACACACTGCATCCAGCTGACGCCTTAGAATCTGTGACAAAGATAGGGGCACGAATTGTAGTGCCAATGCACTACTGGTTCCCAGGCTGCCAACTGCCGTTAGAACCGCTGGAGATCTTTCTCCATCACGCACGCCGTTTACGCGTGGTCAGGCTGGAATCCAACCAGCTAGAGTTGAGAAAGCGTGACGATCTACCACCGGAAACCACCGTGGTAGTGTTCAAGATTCCTGTAGAGGAGAAGGGTCCAAAGTGAGGCGCGACATGAGACCCCCCTGCGGAGATGTTGTGCTTCAAGCTGAAGGGATACAGAAGAGGTTCAAAAATAGTATAACAGTAGGTCCACTATCCTTTAGCGTGAGAGCAGGGGAAGTATATGCGATAGTAGGCCCTAATGGTAGCGGAAAGACAACAACGCTAAGGATCGTAGTGGGCATTTACAAGCCAGATAGCGGCCACGTATACATGTGCGGCAGAGCCCTCGAAGCCAGAAGGGGATCCATGGGCCTGGTTGCCTACGTGCCAGAGGAGACAGCTGTCTACCCTAGGCTTACTGGCTACGAGCACCTCTTATTCTACGCCACGCTCTATACGGGTAGTAGACGCAAGGCGCGCTATATTGCTGACCAAGCTGCCGAGATTAGCGGCCTAGGCGATGATCTGAGGAGGCGTGTTGAGGAATATAGCAAGGGGATGCGCAGACGGCTTCTCGTGGCGCTGGCTCTCGCTCTCGAGACTCCCCTTATAGTCCTGGACGAACCCACTTCGGGTCTAGACGTCTTTAGTGCAGTTAGAATACGAAGGCTCATAAAGGATGCTACAAAGTCTGGAAGAGCTGTTGTACTAGCTTCGCACAACATGCTTGAGGTAGAGGAGTTGGCGAACCGCGTGGCGCTGATGTACCGCGGGAGGTTCGTTGACGAGGGGGATCCAGAAACCCTGCTGAAGCGCTACGGGGCAGAGAACCTTGAGGAAGCTTTTGTTAAAGCTATCCAGCAAGGCGAGGGGTCCGGGCATGGTAGGTGGTGAGAAGCCCCTGCCAACCACCATTGGCACATCCTTGACAAGGTTTAGCGCAATTCTGCACAAAGAGGCCCTCGAGTATCTGAGGGACAAAAGGACGATAGTTCTTATGATAGTCTCTGCCTTCCTGCTTCCCGCACTGGGTGTGCTGTCCACCGGGCTTAAGACACAGCAGCTGGCTTCTGTGACAGTAGCGGTCTGCGACAAGGGCACGTACGCCAACACGCTGGCTGGACTTATAGAGGCATCCATTCGGCGTCGGCTTCCTAACGCCGTTATCAATACTGTCCGGGACTGTGGAGAAGGCCACGACGCCGGATCAGATCTAATCGTCGTTATCCCCTCGGGCTTCTCCGCGAATTTAACTCAGATAGGGCTACGCGGAACCATACTTGTGTACCGGACGGTAGGCAGCGTCGCATCGGAGGAAGCGCTGCTGGCAGTAAAGGAGGCTGTCTATCAGCTTTCTAGAATCGTAGCACGGGAGCGCATCGAAGAACTCATTAAGAGAGCTGGTGCAGAGGCCTCTGCCGAGTCGGTTATGGAGCCTTTAGTGCTCAAGGAGGTTTCGGTGACACCGGAAGGTATACCTGCTGCACCCGAACTTGAAGCCCGCGCCTATATATCGAGGTTCCTGGCGTTCTCCATCTTCTTCCTTCTGAACCCTGCCGCGATAGCTGTTGCCGACTCGATAGCACGTGAGAGGGAAGCTGGAACCGGCGAGCTGCTCTCTATAGCCCCGCTGAGACCATGGGAGCTGATAGTTGGAAAGGCCGTAGGCTCACTCACCGCGGCCCTTATTGCAGGAGCTATAGACGTTGTCGCCGTTGGTGCCTACCTGAAGCTTGCTGTAGCTTATGTTGGCACGGGCATAGTTGCGTTCCACGCCCTTCATGTTATACTATCTGTCATCGTAACGGCTGCTGTGGTTATGGTCCTCACGCTCCTGATTCCAGGCAGGAGGGCTGGGGCAGTCATCACGAGCCTTGTAACAGGAACAGCGATACTGGCGTTCTTCTCAGCACTGTTTGTAGACGTGGAGAAGCTCCCAACGGTATTTAGAATAGCGCTCTACTTGATACCCTACACACATTCAGCCGCCGCACTGCTTAAGCTCTCTCTAGGCAGGGGAATAGAAGCTTTTATCCACACCTTAACCTTGGTGGCAGTCTCTGCGCTCGCCATGCTTGCGGCCACAGCAATGTACACCCCGGAAAGGATGGCAAGAAGATACTAGCCTAGGCCTCCCCCACGACAACCGCCTGCAACCATTCTCCGCCGAGATCGAAGGCCTCGTAGCTGTAACCCGCCACGGAAATAAGTTTAGCCACACGCTCCAGGCTTGCCACAGGCTTGTGAACCTCGACAACAATTTTTCTAATAAAAGAAGGGTCTAGAAGCCCCTCGCGGAGCCAATTCTCAAGCAGCTTCTGCTCCAAACCCTCTACATCTAGCTTTAGAACATCCACTGACCGCAGGCCGTGGTTGTCCATCAACCTCTTAAGACTGACAGCCCGTACCTTGATCTCCTCATAAATATCCAGACCAGCAGACCTCAAGTAGGCTCTGACCATACTTGACATGGATCGCGGCGCGGGAACGTAGAGGGTCTCTACGCACTCTTCACATAAACCGATAGCACGTGGATCTACGCGTGCTCTGGACTCAAGCCCGTTTACCCTAAGGTTCTCGTAGAGAAACGGTAGAACGTGCGGGTTCGGCTCTACGGCTATAAGGAGAGCCTCGTCGTGCGCAAGGCGAGAGGCAAGAACAGAGAAGAACCCCAGATACGCGCCAACATCCAGCACTGATCTTTCATCGCCATCAAACACCCTCCTCGCCCTGTAATCGTCCAAGCAGAATACATGAACCAGATTGGCCCAACCAGATAGGATATCGTTGCACGGCAAAACGGCCCTTACCCAGTCACCAGCTTGACCCCGAACCCTCACGTCAAGAATGTTGCACCCCATCAGGTAACCATCCTTAAGCCTTGCAACATCCTCGTCAGGAATGCACCCATGCGAGGCCCTAACAAGCCACTCCAGAAAATCCTCACTTTCCTCGCCGCTCATAGTTGCACATCCATAAGCAGAGGCCGTGAAGAAGAACATATAACGTTGACCCTAAAATTTACGTGTCATATTATAAGAAGTTGGTGGATGAGGGGCTGGGGGCTCCTAGAGCACGTGCTATGACGTGTAGTCCCATCTCCGACACCGTGCAACCTTAAGGCACCCTCAGCCCCAAATTCAGCCCAGGGCGGAGAAAGAGCCTCGCATTGCCACATCAAATCTGTCCTGGAAGCTAGAATACGCCGCATAGTCTACCTAGAGACATTGGGTGGAGAAGAAGGTATGGCATTGCTAATAAGAGGCTGCGGAGACGGAGGGACCACACCTGCCCCTCCCTCTCTCTGGGATTCCCTCGTAAAGCTGGCTATCGCAGCAGCCATCGGCAGAGGGGATGTTCGGGGCCTGGAGCCACGGTCACCTTGCATATCGGAGGCTGTATCCTTCATACGCTCTTTAGGCTTTAGTACGGACACGCCAAGCTACGATAGAGTGTCTGTCGAGGAGCAGGAGCCTACCAGTGCTAGGATAAGCTTCAGTTTTAGGTGTTGGAACCTTACTGCTTATCTCCTGCTACCGCTTGCCACCACCATGCTTAAACCCGGCCAAAGGCTCGTAGCCAGACTTCTGGCCAGGACGAAGGATAACGCCGTGCGAATGCTGGTGGAGGCCCTTAACGCAATGGGGGGGCGCGCAGTTCCCGTACATGGCAGGCCTAAGACCATTCTCTTGGAGGGGGGTCTGAGGAGGGCCTCGCCCCGCTACGTATTCCTAGACAGAGCTCCTGGTGCGCTGCTTTCAGGGTTTCTGATAGCTCTGGGCAGGATCACTGAGAGGGTCACTATATCTGTCAGGGAAGGAAAAGTCGCTGGCCAGGACCGGCTTGCCGACACGGCCACGGTTCTCGCCGAACAGGGCTTGGCGAGCATTAAAGTGAGCGAGGGGCTTAAGGTCATCATCCAGTACAGCCCTGCCTTTAGAGCCCATACCCCACACCAGCTTAGCGTTAGAGCAGGTGTAGAGGAGGCGGCTCATCTACTAACCCTAACAGAAGGCTGTAGCGGAGAGAGGAGAGTGTCAGACCTCCCAGAGAACGCCCCGAGACTGCGCGACACTCTGCTCATCCTGAGAATGCTTGGGTTGAATGCTGACCTCGAATGCAGGGGAGGTAGATGCACGATGGCCAGCTACGGGGCGAATCCGACCAGTATCGTATATAATGTTGAAGGCTGGACCCAGATAGCGCCGTCGCTGGCATCACATCTAGGGAGGCTCAAGGACGCTGTAATCTCAGGGGTGTCTTCGCTGGAACTTGAGGGATTTTCGTTGGAGGATGTTGTAAGGGCTCTTCAGAGCCTAGGGGCAGAGGCGTACCTTGAAGATGATAGGCTGGCCGTGAAAGGAACAGAGCAGGAGCTTGAGAGAGCAGGCGTAAGCAGCTGTAGGGGTCTAGACCCTCTATCATGCATGCCTATCCTCAGCTTCTCTCTTTCGAAGCTATCTAAACAAGACGGCATCGAGATTCTCCTGGGAGGAGCCGAGGAGCTAGACCATATTGTGCCAAGAGCGCTTACAGCTCTCACCGAACTCGGGGTGGAATTCGATGTAGTTCCAGACGAAAGCTAGGCAGCTGTCCCCACTCGAGCTTACAGTCTGGGGACGATAGCGCTTCTTTGCCGCCTAGGGGATGTATGCGAAGCTTGGCAACCTCCTCAGCTCCTCACTAAACGTAGCAATCTTCCCGACGCCTAGCCTCCTCGCAATGACGGCGGTTAGCGAGTCTGATATCCTCAAGCCAGTCTCCGCAGATAGCCTTAGAGCTTCCTCTACGTCTTCTGCCGAGACGCTGTACAGAAGTATTCTCCCAGTTCGCGACAGACGCACTAAGTACTGGACTATGGCCATCGGAGCCTCATACGAGCTCTTTCGCAGCTCTGCGTCTTTGTTTAGCAAGCTTAGCACCTCCTCGAGCCTTACATTGTCTGCCAGCATCCCACTAGCCGCCGCAATTGCTACAATCCTAGCAGCCTCTTCAATAGCCGATGTTGTCACCACAGCTCTCTCAACGCCCTGCTCAATCCTGCTGAAGAGGTTTACGGCGAACTCCGCACCCCGAGTCCCAAGTGCAAGCTTTACGAGAACAGTAGAATCGACCAGCACAGGCTTTGACACACCACGTCACCTCAAGAACCTAAACACGAAAACTCAACAGCACCTCCTCGCTCAGCTTCGAGCGCACACGGCCATATAGCTCCTGCACGCTGGGCGCCACCAGATACCTTATGTAGAGTTTCATAGCATCTCGTACAGCTTCACTTCTTGAAAGACCGTGACGCTGTACGACGCTGTCGAATTCCTTCAGCAGGCTGCGCGGCACCCTAACGTATATCGCCGAGGAACTCAAAATAGCCACCTCACCCTTTATCCTGGCTATATAGGAGAAGCAACATCACATAATTTAGCTCTCGTTTTTCGAGGTGTCTGAAGAACTTCATGTCTATGAAATCTCCGAAAAGCCTCTATGACCTACGTCCGAGGACGGCAGGAGCTAAGAGCATCCACACAATGAGAAGCTGCACCTCTCTGTGCAGGATTCCCGCGTCCTGCTAACCCTTAGACATAAAAGCGCAAAAGCCACTCACACCGAGCAGACCGTGGGGGAGGCGGCGTTGGCTAGGAGGTACACTGCATACACAAAGGCACTAGAACAGCTTGGCCTTAAGCAGCTGGATGTCTACAGGTACAAGGACAGGGACGTGCTGAGAGTTATGAACAGATCTGGAAAAGTGCTTCTAGTAGAGCTTCCAAAGAGGAGGGAGGAGATGACGGTAGAGGAGTTCATCGACACAGTAAGGAGGAAGTTGGCCGAATTCTCGGAAAGTTAGCTTCAAGCCTTAGGAGCTGGCTATGAGAACCATTCCTTTCGAGGGACAGAAATATCAAGTGCTGCCTCAAGCCTTTCTGTAAAACCCTACATGCTACCCCTAAAATCTCGCCGCCCACCAGAACCTCTTCTCTCCTCGTAGATTGCGCTGATAACTAGAGGGCCTCCGCACCTCGGGCAAGCAGATTCGCGCTTTCCGACGAAATCGCCTATCTGGTGGTCGCGGGTGCTGCTGTAGCCACAGCTGCTGCACCTTAACACCGTTACTATGCGCGCTACCTCTCTTCGTCTCCTCCGCATGGCTGTAAGTTCTAGCGTGAACACTACCATCAGTATCGTCGTGAGCAGGAGAAACGAGGCAAACAGCATTGGTATAAAGCTATCAGGGCTGGCGACCGAGGTCATCTTGGCTACCCTCTTCCTGCGTCTCAGTAGACTGGGGAAGACCTACACCTATACTGTTGCCTACGCCTACCACTATTACGGCTTCGCCGGGCCTTGCCGTGTCTAGTATAAGCTTTTTCGTCTTCTCTACGGCTTTTTCCACACCCTCAAGCACAGACTTACTCATTGTGTTTATGGCTTCCTCGAGGCTCATCTTTACGGCGATCGCATACAATGGTATGGACAACCTGGTTGCTATTCGCTCTATCCTGATCTTCTCTGGGCCGGGATCGCCCATCGCCACTCCGCTTCCCTCTGCAAGGGATCCGCTATCCTCTCCCTCGAACTTCAGAGCGGCGTCAACAGTTATTATTGCCGAAAGCTTCCGGCCGGCTAGGTGCTTGTTTACGATCTCCTCTACGGCCACGCCGGGTCTGCCCACTGTGCTTCCAGGCCCCTTGGCTCTGACCACATAGACGAACCTCCCCTCAAAGTCGTGAAGCGTGTAGATGCTATCTTTGGCAACCTCCACTGGACCCTCAATAAGGGGGAGCTCCTCCATTAAGCGGTAAGCCACCAGAGGGCCAGCAGCGTCGCCGATAGGGACGCCCCGGTACACTGCCCGTAAAGCTTTGTGATACGCACCCGCTATGTATAGGTACATTGGAAGGAGCGCCCACAGCTGCGCTATAAGGTAGACGTTCTTAGTCTTAGATCCGAACAGCAGAATATGCCTTACGTATTTGTACAGCGTATTCAGCGCGTTAGCTATAGCCAGCAGCGTAACAGCATTATTGAGCTGGTCTCGGCTAACGTCTCTTACAAGCTTTGAGGACACTATGCTCTCTATCCTCTCTTCTTCGGTTCGCAGCACGCGTTCGAGCCTCTTTATTATGTCGGTAGGCTCGATGCTTACAGGCTCCACCACAAAGTAGTCGACAACCACGTTGACAACATCATCGGGATCTCTAACACCTATCTCCTCGAGCTTCTTTCTTGCTGACCGCTTTGACTCTTCAGCATAGGATGCCAAGATGCGGAGCTTACCCTCTATCTGCGATTTCAGGAAGCGGATCTGCATCGACTGAGAAACACCGAGAAAAGCCATTATCGATAGTATCGTCGAAATCAGTATGCTTATAGCTATTATCCAGGTAGCTATCTCGCTTGAACTGAAGAAGGGGGCTGTGGCCTCAGCCATGGCACACCACACATCAGCTGCTTCTAGCCGCTGCCAGACCTAGTCCCCGTTTCGTGATGGGGCTCCGCCTGGGCAAAAATTCTGCCGCAGGCTTTATTTTGCTTCGCTCCGCTCTGGTTCAAGTCCCTGAACACAGCTACAGCGTTGTAACGATGACTTCGCCCGTGGATGTTATTAGTACCGTATGCTCGAACTGTGCTACCATCCCGCCGCTTCTCTCTACGAGGACTGGGTACTTAGCCAAATATCCCATCTTGGAGAGCCTGCCCAGCTTTTCGCGGAGCAAGCCCACATCGCTTATCAAGTCTGTCAGCCAGCGCTCCGAGAAGGGGAGCGTCCTATATCTCTCTCTAATAGCTGCAAGCAGCCTGGCTTCGTGTTCGTCTAACCGTCTGCGCAGTTTCTCCCTCACCAACGAGTATATGGAAACTACTCCTCCCTCTACAACTACCCCTATGCCCGTGGTCCCGAACGGTTCTATGGCGTAGGCCTTGCCCGGCACGTATTTGCCGCGGATGAAGCCCTCTGCGGTATTTGGTATGCTTTCACCTGCGTGTACTTTGTACCTAGCCAGGCTGTGCCCGCTCAGATTAATTATAGGATTAAAGCCCCTTCTCTTCAGGGTATCGTGTACAGCTCTACCTGTTTCAGCGAACCTAGCCCCAGGCTTTATGGTTTCGAGAGCTTTCTCGAGTGCTTCGCGGACAGCTTCAACGAGCGGGTACAGCCTGTCGTTGAAAGATAGCGTGGCGGCAGTGTCCGCTATGAACCCATCAACTTGAACGCCCACATCTATTTTAACCAGCGAATCTTCAGGTACAACAGCCACATCGTCTACTAAAGGGGAGTAGTGCGCAGCAACCTCGTTAACAGAAATATTGCAGGGAAAGGCCGGAGCTGCACCATACTCTACTATAAGCCTCTCCACCTTCTCGCAGATATCTAGAAGCTTGCGGCCGGGCTCTACCAGTTTAGAGGCCTCACGCAGAACCCTGCGAGCAATATCTCCAGCCTTCAGGTACTTCTTAACAGCATCGTCTTCCACAACTATTGCACCCACCTCTGACAAGCTGTCTCCGCTTAATTAGTTTAACAAGTGCATCTTCACGAATCAGCGATGCGGGTAGAGCTCATCGCGGATGCTCGGTCCGTGGTCCTCTCATCACACACGTGCTGAGCTACCACTTTCACCCGCTAAGTTAAAAACCCTAATGAGGATCTGCGACTAACCACATGAGATACGAGAGGCCCGCGACGCCCTTGAGAGGCCGCCGGCGGCGGACTGTGATCAAGGGCCTCCCGGCCTTCAAACCACCGGCTCGTTGACTGCCGAAGTCCTGTTCGGGTTCCAGCTGGAACACACGCAGGGTCATCAAGCCACCACCGATTGGCTAAATTAGGTGCTAAGCCAAGCTGGATGCTGCATACGGTGAAACGAATATGGATATAGAGGAGGAGCCTAGTTTGCTGAAAATTGCACGTCTCGCCCGCGCCAGCAAAAACCTCGTGAGGACCGGGTGGATGCTGCGCGGAATCCCGCCAGCCTATGGAGAAACAGTGGCTGCGCACTCATACGAAGCCGCACTGATAGCGCTACATGCGGGCTATGAGTTAAAGCGCATGGGTGTTGAAGTTGATCCGTATAGGGCTGCCGCTCTAGCGCTGATCCACGACATAGCTGAGGGGCTCGTAGGCGACATCGTGAAGAGGGTTACTGAAGCTATTGGGGCAAAGGAGAAGGAGGAGCTGGAGTTAGCGGCTGTTAGAGACCATTTAGGCGAGAATAGCATCTTTGCAAACCTTCTATCGGAGTTTGCCGAGCAAAAAACTACCGAAGCAGTTCTAGCGAAGTTCGCTGAGCAGCTGTCAACCCTCATGCAAGCCCTTACGTACAGATCCCAGGGATTCGACGTAAATGAGATAGCTTGTAGCATGGCAAAATCTCTCAGGAAAATGGCCGAAAAACACAGCTTTATAGCAAGGTATGTCGAGCACGCGGGCATTCCTCTCCGTGATGTTGACCATCTATGTAAGAAGGCAAGCAATTGAGGTAAACCTCCTCTTGCAGGCCCAGTATTGCAAAATTTGGCAGCTAAATAATATGAAGACGTGGAAACCAAGAAGTATTACACAAAACTAGAAACAACAAGTTCAAGGTACAAGGCTCATAAAGTTGTGATTAAATTAAGAATTCATTTATATTAGCTACTACGGCCTAGCAACCGTGTACTCCTCATCAGGATCAGGCGAAGTCTGGAAACCCGTTCTCGCTACAGGATAAGTCGGCTACACTCTATTAGACCCGCCAGTTCCAGTATTACAAAATGTTTTTAACAAATCTAAACCGTCAGAGCGAATGTTGTCCTGATAGCAAGAAAGTGGAGGATATGTCGAGGATTTACTTTTCTGTTAGTTGATAGAGTGCCCGCGGCTTGTCTCTCAGGCGATGTAGCATGATGCAATACGGGACGGGCCTGCGGCCTTCATACCCATAGTGTTGGTCGGTTCCTGTGCTTATCGGATAAAATATTTGATTACTAATGTTTATTATTCTTTATCAAACTAATAAGAACTGTATAAATTGGAGATCAATTTAAATAAATGTTTAGCATACGAACTTGTTTTCTGTCTGTGGTTAGAAGAAGTGGGAGTGCCTGCGTCCACGGGTTTTGAACAGCTATGGAGGGGGGATCTCTTTAAGGAAAACCTCGCCTGCTGATAGCCTATATCCCCTCTCGGCCCACTCTATGATGTTTGCGGACGACGGCAGCTCTAACTTGGCCGCACCAAGCTCCTTGGCTAGGAGCCCCAGCGCATATAGGAGCAGGGGAACCTTGCCCCAGACCTTTTTGCCGATGAGCTTTTTCACGAGCGAGCGGTACCTTTTGAGGAAAAGAGAAGCCAATCTCCTTCTCGCCTCCGAGCCGCTTCTTGTCACCATAACTCCGAGCTTCATGGCTATCCTAAATGCGCCTCGTGTCACTCTCTTTGGGGTCACGTACAGGAGTACCGTGTCTGCCGGCTCCCCTCCCTTAACCTCTCTAACCTTGCTGGTCAGCCTCCTTATCCTGTTGAGTATCTGTGCAGGCGATGCTGGCCTCGAAACCTGCGTTGACACGTATACCCCTATGATTGTAGGTCTAGAACCTGGAAGGCGTAGGCCTACTACATGTACTCTCCGATCGGAAGTCGCGTAGACTGAAACGAGCCTCTCCCTGCTTCTCTGCACGGCTTCTGCAACCTTTCCGTACCTCCTCATGGCGCCAACTATGGCCACTAGGATCCTGTTAGCCTCGCGTAGCGCTGCTTCTGCTCTCTGCAGTCTGTCGTACAGCCCTCCCACCATCCATTTTGCTGGCTACAGGTCTATAACATGGAAAGTTGCGTGGTCACCCTCTCAGGAGGTTAAAGGACGGATGGTGGCAGCCTCAGAGGTCTGGGTAGCACTAATGACCCTGTCTGCAGGTTCCTGAGGGGTGGGCAGCCTGTTGGGAGAAAGCCGGTGCGGTGCGACGGTGACACGCAACACCTGGCCATGCCTGACAGGCAGAGAAAACGTGCGGTAAAACCTTGTCAGCCGAAATCCGATACATCACAGATCAGCGTATTGGGATCATCATGGCCTATGCTCAAGCTCTGCGGGAAGGCCGCTTGATTCGGCCGCCCAGTATTACGCGCCGGCAGCGCTCTATATGATTGAAACTCACTCAAAAGCAAATAACAGTTGGGTTGGGTAGCTAGTAGATGTATATTTCTTCGTCAAGCTTTTCAGCTCCCGGGGGAGGCGTCTCTACGCTTATCCTTAGCTTATGCATGCCGGAAAGCTCCGTAATGTAGGGTTCGAGCCTTTTTGGCACGTAGACGGTCTTTTCTGCAGGCTGCGAGAGCCGGAGCCCAGTTCGCTTCTTCCATCCCCATATCGCCGAGTTTACTCTAACTATCAGCTCCACGTCTCTGGCGTACTCGGTGTCCCAGTCTGGTACAGGCTCCGGAAACGGCATCCTGTGGACCGAGGTTCCGTAAAGCCTTCTGTATATGGCGTCCGTCGCAAAGGGCAGTATCGGTGCTAACATCCTTAGGATCCTGTCCAGAATCTCATGAAGTGTGAACCATGCGCCGCGCTGCTCTTCCGCAGAAAATGCGCCATTCCTGTTGTACGCCCTGTTCTTCACAAGTTCTATGTAGTGAGAAGCGAAGATGTTCCATGTGAAGTTGTACAGCTCGTTAACGGGGTGGTGAACGTCAAGCTCCTCTCCGAAGTGCCTATCAACACGTCGTGTCACGTTGTTTAGGTAGCCCAGGAATGCTAGATCCGTTGGCGTCAACTTGAAGTCCTGTGCAGGCCTTGGGAAAGCCGATATGAAGCGAGCAATATTCCACAGCTTTGTTAGGAAGAGCTTTCCTGTCTTTATAGTCTGCATGCTGAACCTGTAGTCATCCCCAAGCCGTGCGGCGGCAGCAGCCCAGAATCTGAAGGGTTCGGCGCCGTACTCCTCGATTATGGGCTCCGGGTCTATTACGTTCCCAAGGCTCTTATGCATTGCTCTACCTTCTGGGTCGAGCCCCATTCCGCTTAGCCTGACCCACCTAAACGCAGGCTTGCCTAACAGCTGGTAGACACGTAGCAGTGTAAAGTGAAGCCAGGTTCTCACAATGTCGTAGCCCTGAGGCCTAAGTGTGCGGGGGAGTTCCTCTCTCATGAAGACGCGCTCGAACAGCTTTTTGTTCTGCATGTAGCCGCTGACGTAGAGTACAGAGATGCTTGAGTCGAACCATGTGTCGAAAACCCTGGTCTCGCCTTTTAGGTGCTCTCTTGGCGCACCACACTTGGGGCACTTCTCCCAGGGCGGCTCGTCTAGCCAGGGTCTGTAGTATCTGCCCGGATCCGGTGCAAGTTCGGCTCCGCACTTTTCGCAGTGCCAGAGCGGAACCTCGGTGCCGTAGTACCTAGTTCTCGTTATGGGCCAGTCCATCTTTATGGAGTTTATCCATTCGTCAAGCTTTATCCTGTGTTTCTCGGGCTTGAAGGAGATCTTACGGGCAATCTCCTTAAGCTTTTCCTTGAATTCCAGCTGCTTTAGGAAGTATTCCTCAACATGTATTATCTCGACAGGCGTCTTACACCTCCAGCAGACTGGGATTGTGTGCTTTAGCTTTTCCTCCTTAACTATGAGCCCCTTCTCCCGCAACACCTCCACTATTCTCCTTCTTGCCTCCTTAACGCTGAGGCCCGTGAGAATACCCTTTCCGTCAGAGACCACTCCGTCCCGGTCTATGATGAGCTTGGGCTTGAGCCCTAGATCGTTTATGACTATTACATCGGCCCAGTCACCGTAGCTACATATCATCATAATTCCTGTGCCGTAGTCCGGTTTCGCGGCCGGATGCTCTGCTATAGGTACCTCGTACCCATAGAGGGGGACTACGGCGTGTTTCCCGTTGAGGTGTTTGTACCTTTCATCGTTGGGATTGTATATGACAGCTCTCGCGGCTCCTATGAGCTCTGGACGCGTGGTGGCAATTACTATGTCCTCCCCTGTTTCCCTTACTTTCCACTTGATGTAGTACAAGGAAGCGTCCTCTTCGCGGTGTTCTATCTCTGCTTCGCTGAGGCTTGTGCCGCATCTGGGGCACCAGGTTACGGGCTTCTCTGCCTTGTAGACGAGGCCTCTTCTCCACAGCTCGATGAATGTTGCCTGGGTCAGCGTCCTGTACCTTGGGCTGTCCGTCCCGTCTTTCACGTACTCAAAACTGCACCCTAATCTTTTCCATATCCTCACAAGCTCCTGTTCGACCTTGTCAAGCTCCTTCCTGCAGAGTTCGATGAACTTTAGCCTCCCATCTCTTGTACGTGCAACTTCCTTAGCAAGCACGTTGTACTTCTTCTCGACAGCAACCTCCACTGGAAGGCCGTTTCGATCGGCGTACCACGGGACGTAGACGTTCCATCCCTTCATCCGGAAGTAGCGTGCAATCATGTCGATCTGAACGTAGTGGGCAGCGCCGCCTACGTGCCACTTTCCGCTCGGGTATGGTGGTGGTGTATCGATAACGAGTATGGGCTTGCTATCGTCGTTTTGATCAAACTTGTACAGATCCTCGCTCTCCCAGAGCCTTAAGATTTCCATCTCTATGTCCTTTGACCAAGCTTTCTCCTCTATGAGGGGCTTAAATTCCGCCTTCCCCCTGTCCTCGCTCATGACGTAGTGCGCCTCTTAATTGGGGCTAGCCGTTATGGATGATCCAGTCGGCCAGCTTCTTTAATAAAGCTCCGCCTCAACGCCAAAAAGCCTCGTGGAACTCGTACTACGTCTCCTCTTTTCATTCCTGAATCGATAGACAACAGCTCCCTCATCCACAGGGTTGGCTCCTACATGAAGCGAGTGCTGGTAATACGCTTGTACTTCCAGAAGCCAGATCCTGGGCTCCTCAAACCTGAGGACGGAGTAAAACGCAAAGTCTATATAATTCCATTGCAGACTGTAATAGAGTAAACATGAAGGAAAACAGTGTGAGAGGTGGGCGTGTTGGCTTGCGAGAAGCCGGTCAAGGTCCGCGATACCACGACAGGTAAGGAGGTAGAGCTCACTCCAATAAAGGTATGGCAGCTTGCTCCTCGAGGAAGGAAGGGTGTGAAGATAGGCCTCTTCAGAAGCCCTGAGACAGGGAAGTACTTCAGGGCGAAGGTCCCTGACGACTATCCCGTTTGCAGCTAAAGAGCAGCACGTTTCCCTTTTTTAACTTGCCATCGGGTATCTTTATAACGCATTGCCCCGTCCTTATCCTGGTTAAGGTTTCTAGCACACAGGCTGAATCTTCGTCCCTTTGTCTGTTTACGTTTTTGTTTGAGCGTGCCTAGAATCTAGCGCTGGGGGTTAGCTCTGGTCGGCCCTCGACGTAGTATTTGTGTTTCTCGTGCTCCAGCCAAGGTAATACTGTTTGGCGAGCATTGGGTTGTTTCCGGAGGTAAAGCCCTTGCTGCATCCGTTGGATTGTACAGCGAGGTTGAGGCTGTTGCTGACCCGTCAGGCTCCAGCGTGGTGGTTATGTCGGAGAAGCTCGGCCTTGTGGAGGATCTCAGCGAATGTAGGCACATGTGCCAGTTGAGAAGGGTAGTTGAGTACATCCAGGAAACTTACGGAGTAGAGATGATGCCTGCCAAGGCTATAATTAGATCTCAAATACCCCTAGGGTCGGGTCTTGGAAGCAGCGCTTCTGTGGCAGTAGCTTTTGCGGCTGCTTACTCCTGTCTTCTGGGCCTAGATCTCTCCGCTAGTGAGGTCTCGCAGGTTGCGTTCGAAGCCGAAAAGGTTGTTCATGGGAAGCCCAGCGGAATAGATAACACCGTTGTGTCTCATGGGGGCTTTCTAGTATACAGGAGAGGTTCCTCTGTAGAGTTTATCAGCACTGGAGTACCGCGTGTAGATATACTTATTGTCGATTCGGGGGTAAAGAGGTCAACCAAGGTTGCAGTTGAAGCGTTCCAGCAAAGATTGGCGCGGCTCGGCCGGCTTGGCAGGGCCCTCTTCGATGTACAGGAGGCCCTCGTCTCAGAAGCTATTAATGCGCTAGCCCGCTCTGACGTAAAGAGGCTTGGCGAGCTCATGGATGTGGCCCAAGGCCTACTAAATGCTATGGGTGTATCCCATCCTGAAATAGAAAGGATACTCCACATTGCACGGAGTGCAGGCGCCTATGGAGGAAAGCTCTCAGGCGCAGGTCTGGGAGGTATAGCCATAGTGGTGGTAGATAGGGCAAACATGGATGCAGTTATGTCTCGCGTAGCAGAGATGGGCTACAGCGTGTACAGAGCCCCCTTAGGAGTTGAGGGGGTTAGGGTGGCTGTGCGTGCGTGATTCATTTCATTCAGTGCAAAGGGTGAGGGTGCCAGCTCGTTTGGAATAGAGCGAGTGTTACTAGCTCTTTGCATGTTTGAGCGGCTTTCCCTCATCCTCCTAAATCTCACTAAAGGGAGTTGCCGTGCTGCTTGATACAGAAATTCCTTCGTCGACGTCGATCATACTCACAGTAAGCGGACTATCGCGGTGCGTGTCTATAGAGGCCAACGCAGCCATAGGGGTGATTCCCGCCTTCATAGGTGTAGGAATCTCTGTTACGCTGGAAGTCCCAGTGGTTGCCGAGGTATGCGGAATGGGATCACCTACAAAGCTTTACGAGAACGTTGAAGTGAAGGTCAGCGGTGTAGGCTTGAAGTTCTCAACACGAGGTTTAGCCGCTGGACTTGCGCATCTAGCTAGGCTTAAGTATTCTGGGGAGGGTGTCCTCTACGCAGGTGCAAGCGTTCACAGTGGCGCTCACCCTCCGGATTATGTGTTGGCGCTCTCCTCGCTGCTGGGAAGCACTATCTACATAGGTGACGCGCTTGTGCCGCTTTCAGAGCTATCGGGCCTCTGGGGCGTTGTTGTAAAGCTCCGCTCAAGAGCCAGTGATCCTTCTCGCGTACTCATGGACCTCCTTTCCCAAATCCGGCCCGACCTTATAGTTGATAGCCTTCTTTCGGACAGTGCCCTAGAGGCGCTCGATGCTCTGGGCAGGGTTCAGCTGAAGCACGTCCAACCTAGCGTCAGGAGGGCTCTTGAGGATGCCCGCAGAAAAATAGGCTTTCTAGCAGCAGTCTCGGATTACTACGGCGAAAAGCTTCTTCTAATCGCAGAAGATTATGAGAGCAGCGAGCTTCTCTCTGCTAAGCTTGCACGTGTAGGCGAGAGCATTGAGGGTCAGCTTGTGGTCCCTCACTACGTGAGGGCAGACTGAAGCTCGAAGCTAAAATGTAGCTAGGTACGGTGCACATTTTTGCTTCCCTCACTGGTAGAGTTCAGACGGGGGATTTGTGCTATTCAGACTTGTTGCACGGTGCATAATCTACGATGAAGATAGGGAGAGGCTGCTTGTACAGCTTAGCAAGCGCGGAGACTTCTACAGGCTGCCTGGTGGCAGGGTTCGGGCAGAGGAGACCTTGATTCAAGCTCTTGAGAGGGAGCTTAGGGAGGAGTTGGGATTTAAGAAATTCGATAAAACTCCACCGCTCGCCTTCATTGTGGAGTCGTTCTTTCAGCGGAAGAGCGGTATAGTTCACGAGTTAGGTTTCTACTTTCTCTGCGAGCCGGAGTCGAACGATATAAGGCCTAAGGAGGAGCACTTGAAGATAGTCTGGGTCCCAATAGGAGAGATAAGCCAAGACAACTTCAGGCCAAGGGTTCTGGCACCCTATATCAGGAAGCTACCAGAGCTTATAGCCACATTCAGAAGCAGCCCAGCGCCGACCTACCTAGTTAATATAGATTTGAGAGAAAGCTAGATTAACTCATTTTTCCTCTTCAAACACCAGTTCAACACCACGTGGATATATGTAGACGGTTCCTCCGATAGCCTGTCCGGGCAGATTAGGCCTAAACCTTGAGACAACCACCCCGTGCCTCCCATGCGTTCTTAGTATCTTTCCAATGTATTTATTCCCCTTAGAGTCGATGTAGAGGACCTTCCACCCTATAAAGCGCGCAGCCTCCCTATCGGTGCTAACACCGTCTATCCTCAGCAGCACCTTCTCTTCGTACTGGGTATTGGAGCCTCGCTGGTAGCCTAGGACTAATCCCGTACGTACTTCTACTTTTTGTTCTCCGCCGGGCACCGTGACTCCCTCCATCCTAGCCCTCAGCCTAGAGGCGCTCTGTTTCAACTTTAAAATTTAGTTTTGCCCCCCTACAACCTAGCTTGGCAGAGGTGTAATCGGTATGGAGCTCCCTAAAAGGCCAGTAATAAAGGTCGAGCCTCCCGGTCCTAGGGCTAGGAAGCTGCTTGAAGAAGATGCCAAGTACCTTATGCAGAGCTTTGTCAGATGGTACCCACTTGTAGTCAGCCATGCTAGGGACTACGTCGTGTACGATGTTGACGGTAACGCCTACATAGACTTGAACTCGGGCATCGGCGTTCTCAATGTGGGTTCGTCGAACCCGGAGGTTGTAGAGGCAGCTAAGCGGCAGCTTGATGCCTTCACTCACTACAGCCTAACGGACTTCTACTATGAGGTTGCAGTGGAGCTGGCACGTAAGCTTATAGAGCTTGCTCCCTGGAAAGGTGGCGGCAAGGTATTCTTCACTAACAGTGGTACTGAAAGCGTTGAGGCTGCGCTGAAGGCGGCGAGGTACTCGACGCGGCGACCCTACATAATAGCTTTCCTAGGAGCATTTCATGGTAGAACGCTTGGCTCCCTCTCCCTCACTGCAAGCAAGCCCGTTCAGAGGAAGGGCTTTGCGCCGCTCCTGCCTGGAGTTATACACGCACCGTACCCATACAGCTACCGTTGTCCCTTTAGGGCCGAGACGCCAGAAGAGTGTGGAGAGGCTGTAATAGGCTACATCGAGGAGTGGATCTTCGGGAAGCTTGTCGATCCCTCTGAGGTTGCAGCATTCGTGCTTGAGCCTATACAGGGAGAGGGGGGTTACATAGTACCGCCCGACAACTTCCTTCCAAAGCTAAGAAATCTTGCTGACAAGCATGGAATCCTCCTAATATCGGATGAGGTGCAGTCTGGCTTCTGTAGAACAGGGAGGTGGTTCGCAATAGAGAACTGGGGAGTCGAGCCGGACGCCATGGCGCTAGCTAAGGCTATTGCTGGAGGTCTGCCTTTGGGAGCTCTTGTAGGGAAGGACAAGGTTATGACTATAGAACCAGGCGGTCACGCTTCAACTTTCGGAGGAAACCCGGTCTCAGCGGCTGCAGCTTTGGCAGTGATAGACTACATCAACAAGCACAACCTTTGCGAGCGCGCTGGGAGGCTAGGCGAGACCGTGATCAAGAGGTTCATGGAGGCTATGGACGAGGTTCCCCTCATAGGCGACGTTCGCGGCAAAGGCTTGATGATCGGCGTAGAGCTTGTAAGGAACAGAAAGACGAAGGAGCCTGCATCAAAGGAGCTCGGAGAAATACTTATGACCCTCTTCAAGAGGGGGTACCTGGTCATAGGCGCCGGCATCTCAACGATAAGGATAGCACCTCCTCTCACGATCGATGAAGAAGCGCTAAACAATGCTGTAGATGAGATAATAACGGTGCTGCGTGAGTTCTCAGCTAGGCTCAACGTGCAGTAAATTAGGGGTAGCATGGCAGTGTGTAAGCAAAGGTGTGATGAGGCTTACAAGGGGCTAGCCCTTTGGCGATGAGCTGTGAACCCGCGGCTGACCCCCCTTTGTTTGCCTTTTTTTGGTTAGTTTCTCTTTAGCGAAAACTTTTTCTACAACCTTCTTCGGAACGTTGAACACGTTTAATGCAATATACTTTATGTAATCGTCATCGGGTAGTACCTTCGGCAGCTCTATTCTTGCGGCAAGAGCCTGCTTAAATGCCTCCTTTTCTATCCTGTTCCTTACTTTGTGCAGAGCTATCATCTGAGCAGTACGAAGAGCTATGTAGTACCTGGCGTACTTTCTGACGCTGTTCTGCTCCTCGGGAAATAAGATGGCAAGCCTCCTAAGGAGCCTTGCCATGATATCGTCGTCTGATAGACCGAAGATAACCTTTGTTGCTTGAATCCGGAGCAGCCTGGCTATGGTGTTGCTGTCTATAGCACCTCCAAGAAGGAACAACACCCATCTTTTGACCTCCTCGTCCTCCTTGTCGGACGTTAAAAGCTCTACAGCTTCTTCCAACGTTTCTTCCATGTAGAAAATTTTTCTAAAAGACTCGGAGACCTTTACTCCTAGGATGTACTTTGCCAAGATGTAGACTGTGGCAAGCTCCTTATCCCAAAGATCCTCAGGCCAGGCCTTCCCCCGGATAGGCTGTAGCGCCCTCTCTCTGTACAGCTTCTCTAGAGCCTCTCGGGCCCCATCTCTATCAGAAACCTTCCCTAGTTCCACAAGGTTTACAAGCTCTTGTGCTGCATCTCTTCTAGGTTCCACTAAACTCAACATAAC
The DNA here is from genome assembly GCA_040514325.1 of Thermoproteota archaeon. Lineage (GTDB taxonomy): Archaea > Thermoproteota > Thermoprotei_A > Sulfolobales > Pyrodictiaceae > QNYQ01. The sequence continues at coordinate 42,902 of JBEVCG010000021.1, forward strand.
CTGCCCCGCTCTGCTACGGTTCCTGCTAGCTTCACTCAACCCCAAGCACCCTTCTTGCAACGTTTCTCACGGCTATTGGTAGTCCCCCTTTTCCGTACGACCTAATCCTTCCGTCGGCGTATATAATTAGCTTGACGAAGGTAGCAGGGTCTCTCTCGTCTAAGTTTAAATACAGTATTAGCTTCGACCTAGTGACCTTGATCCTAGTAACAGCTGCACGAGGCCACCTCTCTTTAATCCTTCGAAGAATCTTAGAGACGAGATCTTCGCGTGCTATCATGATGTCGACACCCGCTTTGCACGGTTGCTGAGGCCTCACCTTTGCCCGAGCTTCATCACCTTCTTCAGACCTGCGCGGTTTGATCACAGGCACTCCTAAGAAGCCGAGGATAAGGGGCAGCCTATAAAGTGAGTGATCGCTTTTCCCACGTTGTGGGGGCTCCGTGCCCCAAATAGTAGAGGTGGAGGATCCCCCGGTAAAGGCGGCTGTGTATGCAGCTGAGTGCCCTACAGGCTTCTGCCTTATCATAGCCTACGTTTTAGAGGGAAGACCTAGGATCTCTGTGGTGCCGGCCCAGCCGCACCCGTTATGCAGAGTGGCAGAAAGGATGGAGGCATATATCGTACATCGCGCTGTTGAAACAATACTTCCCAATGCCGATAGGCACCTGCTGCCATGCACTGTCTCCGAAAGGCTGCTGCGCAAAACCCTCGACGAGACTATTGAGGCTCTTAAATCGGCGGGGATAATACGCGGCCTTAGTGAGTGAAGAAGCCCCCAACGGCCTCTTCTACGCTGGTTTCCGCACCTTCATCCTTGCCTTCTCTAACGCAGATGTCCTCTCCTATGCATGCCCTTTTCCGTGAAGGATCTACTACAACCTCTAAGCGGCCCTGGGGCGTCTCCAGAACGACGAGATTTCCGTCGAAGTGGAGGAGTGCCTTTCCAACGTTCGAAAGCGTTCTTGAATCGTACACATCCATGATTATTGTTTCTTCGACTGCCCCCGTGACGTGGTCCAGTCTTATTTCAGTTTTGTATGGATCCACGAGCATGCCGTGTGGGAGCAAAGCCCTTCTAACGACGAAAATTATGGTATTTGGCTCTAGGAGGATGTAGTTATCAAAGTAGTTCATAGCTTCAAGAATCTTCCTTGCAATGTACATTGCCTGCCGGATGCTGAGCGAGGGCCTCCCTACTACGGGCCTAGCCCCTTTCCTTCTCCTCACGAAAAACTCGTAAACGATCATCGCCGTCTCGTAGGTGAGCATCGGCGAGCCTAGGCCCCGCACTCTTTCGTCGATGTCTAATACTCTGGCGAGCGGCTGTCCAGGGCCATAGTCCAGAACCAGCGTGCTTGGCTCCTGGTCGAGTGTGGCTGCGGGAACTCCACGCGGATCTACGAGGTAGACGGGCCTACGCACAAGCTCTGAACTGTTAAGTTCTGTTTTTATGTTGGAAAGCGCGACCTTGACTGGTATCTTTGCCTCGCGTATAAGCCTTGCCGGCAATCTCCGTCCTATCCCTATAACCGTTAGTTTCCAGCCGGTGGGGCCCAGTGAGGCGTATAAAGTTCTAGCTATCGTAGCTACGTCATAGGTGGATGGCGGGCTGGTGATTATAACGTGGAGCTCTTTGTCGTCTTCTTTCACCCTAAGGATCCCAGAAACGTAGCCGACGTTGCTTCCCTAGTTAAGTTTCTCAGAGGTAGCCTATACGTGGTTAGGAGGCCTGGTTCACCTTCGCCCATCGTGGAGAGGTTGATGATGTCTGGAGGCACAAGTGTGAAAGAGTATGAAACCATAGAGGAGGTTCTGAAGGAAGTAAGCCAGGCAACCATCCACGTGATACTGGAAACGTACGGCGAAATGGATCTCCGTGACCTCTGCAAGCGGCTTCTAGATAGTGGAATGCACGGTGGTGTAGCCGTGTACATCGGTGCAGAGGACTATGGTATTCCCCCACAGACTGTGTCTAAGGTTCGAGAGAGGTTTGGCTCCAGAGCGTATACTGTGAGAATACCCGTGGCTGTTGCAGGAATGAGCTATAACGTGGTGGTATCCCTCTCGATAGCCCTCTACGAGATTTTGACGTGCATAAAGGGATGGAGCAGGCATAATCATCTGCGCTGAGCCCTACATAGGGAACCTGCCCAGACGGTGAGGCTGGATAGCTCTGTAGACCTCATCCTTCAAGGATGTCCGCTCCAGGAAGGCTCCGCGTAGTGCTGCTACAACTGTGGGAGCGGGTGTTCTGACGCCGCGCATTATCATGCACATGTGGTAGGCCTCGGTAACCACCATAACGTCGTCTGTTCCTGCCGCCTTCTGCACAGCCGTTGCAATCTGCTGCGTCAGCCTCTCCTGTATCTGAAGCCTCCTAGCGTACTTGTTGACTATTCGTGTTATCTTGCTTAGGCCTATCACCTTTCCCCGCGGAAGATAGGCCACATGAGCTACTCCAAAGAATGGCAAAAGGTGGTGCTCACACATGCTGTAGAACCTTATCCCAGCAACTATAACCAAGTCAGAACTCTCTGTAAACCAGGTGTACTCCTCCTCGCTATCATAGCCTCCAAGAAGCTCTTCGAGCATATCAGCCACTCTTCTGGGCGTGTCCTTCAGCCCTTCCCTCTCTGGATCCTCTCCTATCGCCTCAAGGATCATTCGAACGGCTGCAGCAACTTTCTCCTTGTTTACGGGCATTGTCCTCCACCACTTTACTCAAAGTTTTGCAGACGTCTAAGTTATTGAGAGATTGCTACTACCGAGGACTCGCTGTATGGAAAAAATTAAACCTTTGCTTGGGATTACTAGTGGTAGCTGGCAAGACGTGTACGGGTGCTAGATAATGGAGGCAGGTCTCTGTGCCGATGTAATTGGCAAGGTGGGGCCAGGGGACAAGGCTCCCGAGGAGATAAACGTCATAGTAGAGATTCCTATGGGGAGTAGCGTTAAGTACGAGTTTGACAAGGAGCTATGCATGATCAAGGTCGACAGGTTTCTCTACACATCGATGGTGTACCCATTCAACTACGGCTTTGTACCTGGAACTCTAGAGGAGGATGGAGACCCTGTAGACGTTCTAGTGATATCGTCTCAGCCTGTTGCCCCTGGCGCACTCATAAAGGTGAGGCCCATAGGACTGCTGGTAATGGAGGATGAGGAAGGACCAGACAGCAAGGTCATAGCTGTTCCAGTAGCTAAGCTTGACCCAACATACGGTAGCGTAAGAAGCGTAGAAGATCTGCCTGCTGCTCTTCGGGACAGGATAAGGCACTTCTTCGAGCATTATAAGGAGCTTGAGCCAGGGAAGTGGGTCAAGGTAAGGGAGTGGCTAGGTCCCGATAGAGCTATGGAGGTCATACGCAAGGCTATTGAAAGGTACAGCTCGCCTACGAAGTCGTCTGCCTAACAGGAAGCCGACGCCTTTTTGCTGCGATGTTTACTGTGAGGAGAGTAAGAGGGAGGCCGTGAGCTAGGTCACGAACTGTTTTAATGCTGTGTACTCGGAATCCGTGCGGTGTGCTAGCCGGTGATTGTAGTGGATCTAAGTCCCCTATGTATTGCATGCATGCTTACCCGAAGGGCTGCAGAAATAGATGCAATAGAAGGTCTCCCCAGCAAGCGTAAGCTGGCGGTGCTAAGGGACCTCTTGGCTACAGCAGAACTCTATGCGGCACCTGACATTGATGTGACGAGCTTAGCGTCGGCGACCTTTCGCCGTGCGAAGAAGCTTACTGGAGACGGCGTAGTAAAGCTCTACGAGAAACTGATACAGGAACGTATCAGCATGGCGGTGCAGCGCGCAAGGGAGGTAGAGGAGTTTGTCAGAGAAAGAGAGGGTGAGGAAAGGCTGAAGCTTGCCCTAAGAGCAGCCGCGTTAGCTACCGGCTACAGAGCCCTACAAAGCTACGGCGCAGATCTGCTTGAACCGCCCACAGTCTACGACGTCAGTGCACTCTCAAGGTCGATGCAGGGCCGCGATGATAGCGGCGCTGTGCACGAGTTCTTGTCGTCTCTTGAAGAGATGCGCCAAGTATACTATATCTTTGGAGGGGTCCTAGAGACCCCTTACGACGCCATAGTAATCAAAGTTCTGAAAGAGGATTATGGCCTTAGCGTTGTAGGTGTGGCACTATCCGAGCGTTACGAAGATTACGCTACTGTCAACGATGTTGAATCACTTGGTGTCGCTGAGCACCTTGACGACTTAATCCCCATTCGAGGGGAAAAGCTGACACCGGAGCCCTCAGAGGATGCAGCCCTTATAGAATCCATTAAGGAGGCAGCATTGGTTATAGCTAAGGGCGAACTTTATACGCTATACTTCCTGAACAATAAGCCTGGGGCTCCGTTACTACTTCTCTTCACTGTGCACTGCCCATTTCTGAGCAGAGTCTTTGAGGTGCCTATGCGCACCGTCAACATTGTCCTCTACAGGTAGATTGTCTGTTACTATGTTTTGATTACCCGGTTATTGACTCATATATGCTGGCCCGAGACTTGGTCGGCTCGCTAACGGCAAAGTAGCGTTCCTCCCCACGCCGACTCCAGGAGTATTACGCGTATCATAATAGTCATGAAACTTTCTACAGCTGTGTAGCCGAACAGGACACGGTGCAGCAACCATGTTATGGGCGAGGGCGGAACGGGGCACTTTCCCAGAAATTAATGCAGGGTGCTTATCCTTGCACGTCTTTGGTGCTACTCAGCTGCCGTCAACACTTATATAGCCGCAGACTATCCGCAACGTTAGTTGAGCGCAAGTGCTCGGACATGAGTGAGAAAGACCCCGTCTGACTAGGTGAGATGAAGAAGCCCTATCCTAGCTGAAGGCTCCGGTTTGGGTGCACATGTTGCGCGGGGAGTCTCAGAACCTTGAATCGTTTCTAACCCATGTTGTGTGTATGCTTGCAAGGTTTGTAAACGATGGGATTGTTAGTTATGAAGCTTACCTGCAGCTAGTTAACGATCTCTACGCCCTTTGCTACAACCGGGGAAGGAGGTGCGAGCTCATAGCAAAAGAGGGTCTACTGGTAAGCCCATCCGGGGCTTCGCGCCTCGTGTTGTTGGTGCCTCGAGGCTGTAAATCGGCAGAGCTAAGGTACACAGAGGGAGGTAGACTTGTGCTTTACTGCGAGCAAAGGGAAATTTATCAGTGCTAGAAGAAGCTGCGGGGTGCTCTGCCGCTGCCTCAGCTTGGGCCTTTCCTCATCCCTTACCATGTAGTGGTCGGCAGTGCGTAACTACATCACGGGGCTGGCAAGTGGGGGCCAGCCTGCCAAGCAAGCGGTTATCAGCAGAGATGTCAGCGCTGCGCGGATCTTCATATTCTGTATAAATCCGACCTTTCGAGCATCATCACGCAATTGTATTCTAGCGCTGGATCCTAGTTAATATTTATGATCTTCTCGTTCATTGACAGCTCTCTTCGTTGCTGAGGGTTCCAGGCTTACTTGAATGGGCTCCGCGTTTTCATGTATTCATACGTTTATCATACACATTGGGATTCACGATACAAACCTCTTTATCGTCTGGTGATACTCTGTAATACCTTTTAGGTGGTGCCGTATTATTGGCTGGCTTCAAGCTTATACTGGTTACGCCGCTGAACGCTGTGCCTAAACCTTGGACGCTTTTTCGCATTGATGGCGTCATGGTGAACGCCTATGAGATAATAACCAGCGCCGGCATCAACAGCGTGCGAGGTCGGAGGCTAAGGGCCCTTTTAGGTATAGATGACGACGTTGAGCTGTGGATAGACAGCGGTGGCTACAGGTTCCTCAAGAGTGGCGAGCTTCCCAAGTTAGACAAGATAGTTGAGGTTTACAGGAAGGTTGAAGCGGACTACTACGTGAGCTTGGACTTCCCCCCCTCTCCTAGGGATGGACCGCGTGAGCGCATGCTCAAGATTACAAGGACGGTGAACACCTTCCTGAAGATGAAGGACATGCTCCGCTCGCTTGCCGAGGAAGGCAGGCTGGTTCCCGTTGTTCACATGGCTAGCGGCTACTCCTTAAGGCTGCAAGTGAGGCTCTATGAGCCCTACACGAACGTCGTAGCGGCTGGCGGTCTTATACCGTACTTCATGCAGCGGTCTGGCAGATACTCTAGGTTAAAGGCAGTCACCTTCCTTGCTCTTGTTAGGAAGCTTTGGAAGGGAAAGCTGCACGCATTAGGCCTGGCATCGCCGGCGGTTATACCGCTGTTACGCATTATAGGGGTAGATAGCGGGGATACTAGCAGTTGGAGGCACAAGGCTGCATATGGGAAGATAATTATACCGGGTGTTGGCGAAAGGCATGTGAGCGGCCAGCCGGTCAGCTTTGGTCCTTCGACTCTTAGTCCAGATGAAGCCAGGATCTTGGAAAACTTTGTAGCCCGTGCAGAAAGGGAGTTGGGAACTAGGCTGACAGCCCTTAGGGAGAGCTTTGAGTCACGCGCCCTCTTTAATGCGTGGATACTACGCTATGTATCATTGAACGGCGTAGGTTATGCGGGTACCAGCGCGGCGTTTGCCAACTTGTACAGAGCGGCCCAAAAGCTAATGCGGCTTGAGCCCGAGGACATAGACGAGCTTCTGGCTAGAATGATGCTTCCCAGCCCAAGGATTCGAGGAAAGCAGGATCACGTAGTTGAGACTGTGCAGGCTGAACTGCAAACCTTGCAGCACGGTGGTGTGAGCGGAACAGAGGACATTGCAGTACGTTAGGTAGGAAGGCTACAAACGCGTTGTGGTTCTCGACCCCTCCTTCGGTAGCGTGCCTTTCAGAAAATCACATGCAGCAGTGCATGTTCACACTACTACTACGACGTTTCCTCCCCGCTTCTTGGCTCTCCTCAAAATCTTAGAAGCTGCTGCTCTGTAGGGAGATCCTCGATACGCCTCACGCCGCTCGAGCTTTCGCGCCGAGCCTACAAACCCCCTCATTGCTACTATGGTTACGCCAACACCTAACCTATTGAGCTCACGCTTGATGTTCTCTAGATCATCAAGAAGCTCCTCTGGTTCTACCATGGGCACCTCGATCACAACTTCCTCTGTGCCGCGCTCCTCGTCAAGGCCGTACAGTACAACCGCCTGCCACTTGGCCACGAAGTTCTCAACAAGCCTAGTAAGCGTACCAGTTGCCGGGTTTGGACTATACCTGCTCCACCCGCGCTCTTTTACAACCTTCTCGAAGCTGTCTAGGTCTATGATTACTATCGTGCCTGGCGTCAGAACGCCTCTGTTGTTGCTCAATCCCAGTGCCCCATCATGCACTAGGCATTTATCACATAAAATAATTAATATTGGCTATCCAGTTTAAACGAACGGAGAAAAGTTATAGGTTAAAGGGCCTTTCTTCTAAATAGAATATCCTATTATAATATTTCGATACAAGTACAAATTTTTATACTTAGGCTGCAGTAGCCTAGACCCGGAGGAGGTAATTTGGCTTGACGCAGGAAATCTCCCCCGGTCAAACGTTCCTGCGCGAAATAAGGAGCGTTATAAGGAAGGCAGTCGAGATACTCGGATACGACGAAGAGGTGTATCAAGCCGTCATTGAGCCTGAGCGCGTGATTCAGGTCAAGATACCCGTGAAGATGGACGATGGCACAACCAAGGTTTTCATAGGCTGGAGGAGCCAGCACAACAGTGCTCTGGGACCCTACAAGGGAGGCATAAGGTACCACCCCCAGACAGACGTGTACGAAGTAATAGCGTTAAGCACTGGAATGACCCTCAAGAATTCTCTTGCAGGCCTTCCCTACGGAGGAGGCAAGGGCGGTATTCGCGTTGACCCCCACAAGCTCTCAACGCGGGAGCTCGAGCGCCTTTCTCGCGGCTTCATTAGAGCTATATACAAGTACATAGGCCCTGATACTGATATACCGGCTCCCGACGTCTACACGAATCCTCAGATAATGGCCTGGATGGCCGACGAGTACTACCAGCTAACAGGGGACAACAGCCTGGCAATGATAACAGGAAAACCGAAGCTGCTTGGCGGACTTGACACTAGGATTATCGCGACGGGCTTTGGTGGTGCTGTGGTTGCTCGAGAGATAGCAAAGAAGCTCTGGGGCGGTCTAGAGGGCAAGACTGTTGCAGTGCAGGGATACGGCAACGCTGGCTCGTTTGCTGCTAAGTTCCTCCACGAGATGGGGGCCAAGATCGTTGCTGTATCCGACAGCAGAGGCGGCATCTACTCCTCTAAGGGCCTCGATCCGGAGGATGTGCTAAAGACGAAGAAGGAGAAGGGGTCTGTTATATACTACGAGGGTGCCGAGAAGCAGATCACTAACGAGGATATCCTCCTGCTCGACGTGGATATCCTAGTCCCTGCAGCCATAGAGAACGTGATAACAGAGAAGAACGCTAGGGACGTCAAAGCTAAGCTTATCATAGAGGTTGCAAACGGTCCCGTGACCTCTGAGGCCGACAAGATACTTCACGAGAAAGGGGTTATCTCGGTCCCAGACATTCTAGCAAGCGCAGGCGGTGTCGTAGCTAGCCACATCGAGTGGATGCACAATAGGATGGGCGGCTATATAACTGAGGATGAAGCGAAGCGGCTCCTAGAGCAGAAGATGGCATCTAATGCAGTGGCGCTGTGGGACTACTGGCACAAGCTTGGCACAGAGAGGCACAGCATGAGGGAAGCTGCCTACGCACTGGCTGTAGAGCGTGTCGTTAACGCTATGAAGCTCAGAGGGTGGCTCTAGCCCCGATTGCCCCCTTCCTACAACGTTTTTATATAAGCTGCTTCTAAATATCGATAAAATTGATACCCAGCACATTTGGCTTAGGTTTGTAG
>JBEVCG010000021.1:51755-92290 GCA_040514325.1 Thermoproteota archaeon
AAAATAAAACGTTGTGGCAGGCGTCAGAAACCTGGTCTCCTCTTTTCAACGACCTCCTTGTTAACGAGGTTCGGCGGGACCCTGTTCTGCTTAAACGCAATCAAGTTCTCGGCCACCGCGCATGCCATCGCCTCCCTTGCCTCGCGAGTAGCGCTGCCTATGTGTGGTGCCAGCACAACGTTATCGAGCTTCGTTAGAGGATGTCCTTCCGGAAGCGGCTCTTGGTCAAACACGTCCAGTCCTGCGCCGGCTATCCAGCGCTCACGGAGCGCCTTCACAAGAGCCTCGGTGTCGACTACTGCCCCTCGTGACGTGTTGACGAGGATTGCGCTGGGCTTCATGAGCTTCAGCAGGCTCTCCCCGATCATTCTCCGGGTCTGAGGGGTTAGTGGTACATGAATTGTGACTACGTCCGCCTTCTTGAACAGTTCCTCTAGGCTTCCCACGTACTCTGCTCCTATTCGCTCTTCTTCCTCTTTGGGTGCACGCACAATATCGTAGTATATGACTTTCATCTTGAACCCTTTAGCGCCTATCTCTGCAACACGTCTTCCTATTCTCCCAAAGCCTACGACACCAAGTGTTTTCCCTGCAAGTTGCATGCCTAGCAGCAGCTCCGGATGCCAGCCTGTTCCGCTACGGTACCACTCGCCGCTCCGCACGTACTTGTCAGCCTCGACTATCCGTCGCGCGGTTGCTAATATGAGAGCCCACGTTAGCTCGGCGGTGGCGTCGGTGAGAACGTGCGGCGTGTTGGTCACGTATATGCCCAGCTTGGTGGCGCACTCAACGTCTATATTGTCGTATCCTACTGCATACTGGCTAACAATCTTAAGGCGGTTCTTAGCGCCTTCCTCCAGCAGCCTACAGTCTATCCTATCGGTAAGCAGCGAAACCAGCCCATCAACTTGCTTGACCTTTTCAAGCAGCACCTCGTACGGTGGATGCCTCCATTCAGGCCAGACTTCCGCATCGAACTCCTCTAGAATCTTCTGGAAGCAGGGGCCTGGAAGCTTGCGCGTGATGAAGATCTTAGGTTTCAAGAGCCAACCACCATCCAGCTTTTCACGGATTAGCATCTCGATTTAGGGATAATAGCTTTACGTAACCTCCATGATCGGGAACCACCATGGGAAGCCCATCGTGGAGCTGCAGCTCACCGTAAACCTGGACCACAGAGCCTGAAGGTATCTCGGTGTACCTTATCCTATACGTTGCCAAGTAAAGCCGCTGGATCCTTGCGTTAAGGGACTTAGCCTCCTCAAAGGCCTCTATAACATAGTATGTGGGAGTTAAATAGTTTGGACCAAGGCTCTTTAACACACCTAGCACTTGTATCTTGCCGCTGCAGGTTATCGGTATCTGGGTGGAAGCGTGTGTGCACGATACCAGCCTTACACTGTAGTGGTAACCTTTGAAAACTCCCTGTAGAACCCTTCTTGCCGCGAGAGCTTTATGAAGCTCCGAGTCGGCGTCAGTCCACTCCGGCTTTATGTCCAATAGGGGTTTTGTAACGCTGCTTAGCCTAAGGTCGAGGAGTGCATGATAGGCTCTGTAGGCGTTCCTGTATCCATAGACAACTACGTCTATATCCTGCGAGCTTGAAGGATCGTAGGCGAGGGAGCCCGTGATTCCTACCCCCTCTCCTGGCAGGTAGTCCAAGAGTTCAACTGCAGCTCTGCATACTTTGGCTTTGCAAGACCTAATGCTGTTAGCTGCATCGTAGGGCGACCTTACGCTAGATTTGCGCAGGTTTGCAAGGATAACCTCCTTGCCGCATAGCCTGCTCAGCCTCGCGACTACTAGTCCATGGTCTTTTCCCAGAACAGTCCTGGCCGTGAGGAGGGCCTCGCTGTAGGAAAGCTTTCCCAGCTTTTCACCCAAAATTCTGCGGGGAACGTAGTAGTGCAGTTCTCCGGGAGCGGGCTGAAAACAGCCCTTTACATAGCCTATGGTGCTGTCCGTGCGCACTATCCATCCTTCGACGGCTGCTACGTCTGGGTTACACCTTGGCACAGCTCGGCTCATTGTTCCTCGCGCAGATGGTTATTGCTTCTAAGCTTTTCAGCGCTCCGACGTAGAGGGGCCTTACAAGGTAGAATAGTGTGTTAAGCTCCCTAGCTAGCTCCCTGCGCTCGCCGAGCCGCGCTTTCTTGCAGTACTCCTGCTTGCAGACAACAACCTCCGAACCCGAGAGTTCGAGCTTTGAATCCTCGTAGACAAACCTCAGCTTCCCCTCTTCGATCGAGGTCGAGATGACGGTTGCAGGTTTTACCCGGTACACCGAACTTAATCCTTCTTGGGAAACGATGTTCCATCTGCATAAGGTGTAGAAAGCGCCTTCAACCTTCTTTGCCTCCACTACGCACTTTAGCCTGTCTACCGCCCTAGCCAGAATGTCGATAGTCTCGGCCATCCGTGCAATTAGCGTGTTGATTCTGTTCTCAATAGGGTTCTCTGCAGGTACTATGTGACCTCTAATGGTCTTTGAGGCGCTTCTAAGGGCGTTAGTAATCTCTACGATCGCTTTCACTCCTTCCAAGCGCTGCACCCCGGTGGTCTGATCGCTCAGAGGATCTTTAAGCTTAGGCTAGGTTTTCGCCAAGGTACAGGCCTTTATATACCTCTCCAAGAGATGGGAGGAGGCGGATTAGGATAAGCTGCGCTACCCGGGCCCCTTTCTCGATCTCGATGCCTTTTGGGTTGCCCACAATCAGTAGGGCTTCTCCACGTCCATAGTAGCCCGGATCCCATACACCGCAGGAGACTGTCGCGCCCATCCTGAGTAGAGAGCTCCGGGGAAAGCACAATCCTAAAGCCGACGGTGGGATCCTCACAGCTTCGGCGAATACTACCTTATAGGCGCCTGGCATGAGCCTCCAGACGTTGTTCTGCAGTTCTACCTTCCTAGCGGCTGGTAGGCTCCTAGAGGTTGTGAGTAGCTTTCCATTGGAGGTAAAGGAGTAAATCTCGTCCACCGAGAGGTCGATACCGGCAGGCTGAACAGAATCTTCGCGTGGTTTTGGCTCTATGCAGTAACTTGCATAGCTTCCCGGCAACGCCACAGTAACCCACCACCCCACCACTTCTGGGCAAAGCTCTTGCAGTCGAATATAGGTCTGGATAGAAGCGCTCTTATCAAGATCGCATGTCACTGAAGCTCATCAAGAATAAAGGGAACACTGCATATCGCAGGATTAAACGGCTTGCTCTTACATTAATTTTGCAGAGATCGCAAGACAGCTAGGAAATTTCCCAGGCCCTTTACCATGGTCGCCGAAGCTGGGGGCGCTAACGGGGGCCGTCTGCTAGGCGTCTACAAAGCTAATTTAGGGCCTCTCTTTCAGGAATCAAGACGGCTGTGGCAACAAAGCGAAAAAGAGAAAGAAATGGGGTAGCTGTTGGCTATAGAGCGTCTGGCCACCGGAGTTCCGGGTTTCGACAAGCTTATAGAGGGGGGTATTCCGCGGGGGTTCTTCGTAGCCGTAGTAGGGGAGCCTGGAACCGGTAAGACTGTCTTCTCCATACACTTTATAGCTGAAGGGCTTCGCGAAGGCGATAAGTGCATATACGTTACGACGGAGGAGTCACGTGAGAGCATAATCAGCCAGGCAGCTCTCTTTGGATTCGACTTCGAGTCAGCCATTCAAAGGAACCAGCTGGTTATAGTAGACGCTCTGATGGGATCCAGAGACGACTACTGGAGCTTAAGGGAGCTCGATGTTGAAGAGCTCGTCCAGAAGGTCATAGAGGCTAAGAAGTTCCTCGGGTACGGGAGATCACGCCTGGTTATAGACTCCATGAGCGCTTTTTGGCTCGACAAGCCTGCCATGGCCCGTAGGTATAGCTACTACGTAAAGAGGGTGCTGCACAAATGGGACTTTACCACTCTGGCTACAAGCCAGTATGCTGTAACAACCAGCCTGGGCTTCGGCTTTGGCATAGAGCATGTTGCAGATGGAGTGATAAGATTCCGTAAGGTGGTGTCAGGGGGCCAGCTAAGGCGCTATGTTATCGTCGAGAAGATGAGGTTGACAGAGCACAGCCTGCAGATGCACGAAATAGCTATCAGGAAGGGTGAGGGAATGGCTGTTCTAAGGCCTGTGGCCTTAAGGAGGGAGGATATCGCGTTGCCCTCATCCGTAGCAACAAGGATGACCTTATCGGAATTACAGAAGATACTCGAAACACTCCCGCTGGGAGAGGACGATAGCAGAACAGCCGATTAGGGTGTAAATCTGTTGAGAAGGACAAGGTCTGAGGCCTACGTGAGATGGGGTGAGCTCGGTGCGCTGTATCTGGTTGCCCGGGACGACGCACTTCACGTTGTTGCGGGAAATGGGAGGCTTGTACTGGAGCCCCGAAGAATCGCTATAGAGATGGAGGTATCGGGGGAACTTGAGGTAGAGGATGGAAAGACGCGGCACGTCTACGTATACCTCAGGGAGAGCGTAAAGCCTCTGCAGGCTGACAGGGTGGACGTTACAGGAAGGGCTTTGCTCAAAATGTACGAGGTGATATACACAGATCTAGGGTTCCAAAACTACCTAACCATCATAACAAGCTCGCTGTTCCAGTACAACTACGCTGTCCTAACAGACAACGAGGTATACATTAATATGGGGGCGCGCAGAAAGGCGTACTTCGAGCGGTCACCCCAAGGGGGGGTTATAATCTACATCACCTAACCTAAACCTGTAGTGTGGCACTGGACATGTGTAGGAGAGGCTGCCGCTCTACGGATAAGCGTCGGTTGGATGAGCCTAGACAGCTGGCTCAGAGCTGTGCCTCCTATTCCTGAGAGAAGACGTCAACAGAGGTAATATGGAGGAAGTGCTGTCTGTACTTGACCAAGTAATACTAGCTAATGTAGTATTACTGATGTTTAATCAAGCCACCCGGAATAAGACAGCTCCTCCAACAAACTAGCGGGTGTCTCTCTATTGGCGGCAGACACAGGAAGCGACAGCCAGCAGCTGGAGCTGATAAGGGCTAGCCTCCTCGACGCCTCTGCCGAGGAGAGGGCAAAGAGACTGCTGCTGGCAGAGATCTATAGGACGGTGAGGGAGGCCTACAGGGAGCGTGCTCCCAATGGAGGCAGACTGGCCGAGCTGCCCAAGTGCGTGCAGGAAGGCTCGATCTGCCCTGATGACCTCTCCCTGACGTACAACGCCATAAGGGTCATGATGGCCCGGTACATGGTCAAGGACGAGCAAGGAAGGTTCATGGAAACCCCCTCGATGGTCTTCATGAGGGTTGCCGAAGGCCTCAGCAGGAGGGTTGACCCCGAGCTACTCTATGAACTTCTGGCGTCTAGGCGCTTCATGTTCAACAGCCCCACGCTCTTCAACATGTTCTGTGACGGTGCCAAGGGTACGCTCAGCGCATGCTATGTAACCCCCGTCTACGATAGCATGGAGTCCATAATGGACGCGGCGGCTGTGCAAGCGATGACATTCAAGTGGGGCGGAGGCCAAGGCTTCAGCTTCAGCGAGCTTAGGCCTCGATGGGATGTGGTTAGGGGTACGAGCAGCTACTCCAGCGGCCCTGCAAGCTTCATGAGGATTTACGACGCGGTTACAGACAGTGTTAAGCAGGGCGGAAAGAGGCGCGGCGCGAACATGGGTATAATGCACGTATGGCACCCCGACATCTACAACCCGAACTTCAACCCATGGCATGCCCTTAGGAACTCCCTGCCACCCCAAATCCAAGTCCTCATAGACGCCACAAAGAAGCTCATCGAAGAGCTAGAGGAGGAGGGGTACGAGGTAGATCCAACCTACAAGGAAGTGGTCCTTAAACTCGCCGAGCAGGGGTGGGAAACCGTAGAGGATGCAGGGTTCATACAAGCAAAGGAGCCCCCGCTGCACGATGCGAACCTGACGAACTTCAACATAAGCGTCGGAGCTAATGACGCCTTCATGGAGGCTGTGATTAGGGGCGCCGAGTGGTGGATGGTGAACCCCCGGTACAGCGACCGAGGAGACGGGGTCTACAGGCTACATTACAGCGTCAGCAGGGCTACTGGGCTAGGGCGGCTCGGAGAGCTTGTAGAGAAGCACCCCTGGCTCTTGGAGAACCCCTACTTGAACACCTACGAAGAGGTGCTAGAGAAGGCCAAGGAGAGGGCACTGAGGGATGCCAAGGATGCCGGCTACACGCCGGATGCAAAGAACCCGTACGCCTGGAGGTACCCGGCGCGCAGGATATGGGAGAAAATAGTCGAGAACGCGTGGGCCGGTGGAGACCCCGGCCTATTTTACGCTGACAACCACAACAAGTGGAACCCCACGCCCTGGCTCGGAGCGGTGAACGCTACAAACCCCTGCGGAGAGCAGCCCCTCTACCCCTTCGAGTCCTGCAACCTGGGCAGCTTAAGCCTTGAGAAGTACGTGAAGGCTGGAAGCTTCGACCTTTCAAGCTTCTTTAGAGATGTCCAGCTAGCTGTCGAGGCCCTCGATGCGGTCATAGACTGCAACAGGCACCCAGACCCCCGCCACGAAATAGCTAACAGGCTCACTCGTAAGGTGGGCTTGGGCGTCATGGGGCTGGCTGACGCGCTGGCCAAGCTTGGCATACCCTACGATAGCGACGAGGCCGTTGCCTTCACGCTGATAGCGATGGCTGCCTTAGAGGTGTTCGCGTGGAAGAGGAGCTGGGAGCTGGGGGCGAAGCTGGGCCACGCACCGGCGTTCGAGTGCAGGCGCTGGGACTGGATGAGGATGGAGTGCCTCGAAAGAGGCGAGCCCGAGGAGCTGGTGGAGCTGCACACGCCGGCGCTGGTGAAGGCCTCAATGGTCGCTAGGATGGAGGAGGGCTGGCTCAAGGTCAAGTACCACAGCGTTGAGCTGCCCGGAGACGTCCTAGAGAGGCTGGTGGGTGAGGCGAGGAGCCGCGTCGAGCCCGACGGCACGGTTAAGCTGGTGCCCCTAGAAACCCTGGAGAAGGTGGCCAAGGATGTCTTCGGCGTGTCCAGGGACATGGTCTGGGAGGCTCTGGAGATGGGGCCGCTAAAGGCTGCAAGCAGCCCCAAGCACCTACTGGCCCTAGCCATCCACAGCCCGGCAGCGGCGTGGGAGCTACTGAAGATGTACGGCGGGATGCTGGGGGCCAAGGCCCCGAGGAACACCGTCACAACCACCGTGGCTCCGACAGGAAGCATAAGCATACTGGCTGGCACGAGCAGCGGCATTGAGCCGTACTTCGCCCTAGTCTACAAGAGGAGCGTGGCGGTTGGCGAATTCATGGAGGTTGTCAGAGAGTTTAGGGATAGGCTGCTGGAGGCGGCCAGGAGGTACGGGGTTCCGCGCGACGCCGTAATGGCTGTCTACGAGACGGTGAGCAGGCATAAGGGCTCGCTGAGGTGGGCCCTGGAGGAGGTTAGGGACATCCTCATGCAGAAGGGCATCATTAACGGGTTTCTCGCGGAGGTTGAGAGGTTGGCGAGGCTGTTTACCACGAGCATGGACTTCGACCTGTGGTACCACCTAGCGCACCAGATAGCAGCGCAGCTTTACGTAGACCAGGCCATAAGCAAGACGATAAACCTCCGCAAAGAGGCCTCCAAGGACGAAGTGTACACTGCCTACCTTGTGGCGTGGCTGGGCGGTCTGAAGGGCGTCACGGTGTATAGGGACGAGAGCAAGAGCGTCCAAGTAATATACTTCGGCACAGAGACGAAGGCGGCGCAGGCAGGCAGGGTTCTCAGAAAGCGTTGGAAGAAGTCGATGAGAATGGTCCATCCCAGGAGAAAGCTGGACAGCTCGCATGCGGCCCGCGATGCAAGGCTGGCCGAGTTGTTCGAAACCCGCTCTGACGCTGACGGAACGGTAACCGTAGAGCTCGACGAGAACA
This sequence comes from Thermoproteota archaeon, assembly GCA_040514325.1. Lineage (GTDB taxonomy): Archaea > Thermoproteota > Thermoprotei_A > Sulfolobales > Pyrodictiaceae > QNYQ01. Next base: position 59,613 of record JBEVCG010000021.1, read on the forward strand.
GCACATGCAAGACGTGCGAGCTCTAGGTGGTATGTAGCCTTGGAGGTTGTGCCGCATAGTGGAAATGAGGCGAGGTTTAATCTCAAGCTGGAGCCTCCGGTGTCCGTTAGGCTAGTCTCCTACACGCCTGACGCTCCTAGCCTTGTTGCTGCTTCTGCCCGCGTGACTGTGAGCAAGAAAAGCCTGGAAGGCGCTCTCCGCCTCAAGGAGGAGGAAGTTGAGCTCTGGATAAGAGAGCTGATTAGGCGGGGCCACGGCTCCCCACTAGAACATGCTACATACACATTCGAGGTTGTATGCTCGAGAGTCTGCAGCCACCAGCTGGTTAGGCATAGGCATGCCAGCTACACGCAGCACAGCATGAGACACAGCGAGGGATTCCTGCGCCGAATGGTTCTAGAGCTGTGCGAGCATCTAGGCAGGAGCTGCCCAGAGAGGCCCCGAAGCAAGCCAGATTTCGCCGTTTACGCCGAAACTCTAAGGGAAGCAGCTGAAACCCTTGATACACACCTATTGGCCTCAGCAACCTCAAAGGGCTACGTCATACCGCCCTCGCTCCTGGCAGACGAGCATGCTCTTAGAACCTTGGCAGCAACGTACGTACTAGCTACAGCGGCTTACTACAGCATGCTGAGCAGAGGTGTAAGGATGGAGGATGCCAGGTTCCTAATACCCCAGGCTGTCAGAACACGTATCGTGGTTACAATGAACGCACGGGAGCTGCTCGAGGTATTCCTACCGCTCCGCATGTGCTCGAGGGCTCAGTGGGAGCTGAGGCTGGTTGCATGGATGATCAGAGAAGCCTTGGCTTCTGTTCATCCTGAGATATTTAAGTATGCTGGCCCGCGTTGCCTCCTGGAGCACAACAGAACGGCCGAGCCGTGTACGCTAGAGGATCTACTACACGGCTTGTGTACCCCGGCTATTAACCGCTGCCCAGAGCTTGTTCCACAAAAGGCTATCAGAAGCTGCCTTGCAGCTGCCGCGAGGCAGTACGCTACCCTAGCCCGGAAAGGGCAGACTCATCAGCCGTATGAACGAAATAGATATAATCGCCTCCTTCAGTAGAGAGGAGAGAACACGGCCCGACCCGGCCATAGCGGCTGGGCAACACCCGGTCTCATGTCGAACCCGGAAGTTAAGCCAGCCGCGTTGGGAGAGGCCGTGGGGTCCGCGAGGCCCCGCAGCCCTCCCAAGCCGGGATCGGGCCGTCACCCTCACGCGGTTGATCCTCCTTTCCTTTGCTGCTTTACTCTCTGTGTTCTATGCCAAGGTCCTGTGGTTGTGCGCGTGAAGTTTGACCCTAGAGATTTCAATGCAAGTACGCTTTAGCGCGTTTGGTGAAAGTTGGCCAGCTTCCTACTGGCTAGGAGACTTGATTTCGGATTCTTTACACAACCTTAAGTATAGAGGCTATCTTGGAAAGATGCAAGAAGCTAAGGATGCGTGAGGTTAAGAATCTTAGGTTGGGTTCTGCCGTTAGCGCCTTGCAGGTACGGTTAAAGCGGCTGGCTACACTATACTAGTGGATAGGCAGAGTGGCGCTCTGGGTGAGGATGTATGGGTTACATACGTTGGCTGGGTCATGCTAGCTTTGAGATCAGCCTCGACGGATATACGATACTAGTAGACCCGTGGCTCACCAACCCGAACTCTCCGGTGAAGGTCGAGGAGTACGACGGGAAGGTTGACCTCATAGTGGTTACGCACGATCACGGCGACCATCTTGGCGAGGTCGCGGAGCTGCTCAAGCGCAATCCTAAGGCGCGGTTCGCCTCTGTCTACGAGATTGCCAACTACGTGTCGGAACTTGTAAAGGAGCAGAGCGAAAGGATAGTTGGAGGAAACGTAGGCGGTCCTCTCCGGATCCCGGGCATAGAGGTGCAGGTGATGCTGCTACCAGCAACCCACAGCACAACTCGAGGCACACCAACGTCTGTGCTTCTAGCTGGCCGCGAGGCAACAATATATCATGCCGGTGATACAGGCCTCGTGGCGGAGATGGCGCTCATCGGCGAGCTCTACAGGATAGACATTGCAATGCTTCCGATAGGCGGGCACTTCACCATGGACGAGTACCAGGCCGCTAAAGCTGTCGAGATGCTTAAGCCGCGTGTGGTCATCCCAATGCACTACGACACGTTCCCCGTCATAAAAGCCGATCCAGAGAAGTTCAGGAGATACGTCGAGGCTCGCTATCCGGCAGCGAAGGTCGTTATACTGAGGCCCGGGGAGAAGTACGAGTTCTAAATGCAGATGACGGTATAGATGTGGGATGAATAGTAGTAACTGCAGATCTGTAGCTTAACCCCCTGAGCCCATTTTATAAATTTGATTGAATTCCCTCATCCCTAGAGGGCACGGTAATTGGGTTTGATCAGCTTATCGCGCTCTGAGTACGAGATTCTTACTAGACTGGCAGGAAAGGTTGCTGTGGGTCAAAGCTACACAGCTGAGGACCTTGCCAGAATCGCAGGGGTTGACAGAAGCAAAGTGGAGGCTCTTATCCGCCTCCTTGCCTCGAGAACGTTGGGCCTTGTCGAGTACGGCACCGAAACAGTGGTAAAGGTCGTACCAACCGAGGAGGGGCGAAGATATCTGCAGGAAGGGTTTCCTGAAGAAAGGCTAGTGGAGATTCTGAGGAATGTGGGTGGCAGGCTGAAGGTTTCAGATGCGCGTAGGCTGCTTGGAGAGGAGCTGGCACGTATAGCGCTGTCTAATGCGGTCAAGCTGGGGTGGGTCCAGGTTAGAGAAGGTGTGATAGAGAGCTTAGTCGGGAACAAGCAACCTAAATCACCGGACAGAGAGGCGCTGCTCAAAGTAGTCGAGGGCAGAAGCCCTTCCCCTCAGGAGGTCGAGCGGCTCCGTAGACGTAGGCTGGTTAGTGTCGAGAGGGAGTCGAAAACTATTGTCCGCTTCCTGAAAGACCCCTCCGAGATTTTGTCAATGGCGACTATCGAGGTAGGTGCGCTGACGCGTGATATGCTCAGGGAAGGTTTGTGGAGAAGGGCGCGGCTGCGCAGGTACGATGTGACCGCATTGCCGCCTAGAGTGCGTTTCGGGCGCGCGCACTTCCTTGCAGAGTTCATAGAGTACATTAGGGATGTGATGAAGGAGCTAGGCTTTGTAGAGGTTGACGACAGCCCTATAGAACTCGAATTCTGGAACTATGACGTACTGTTCCAGCCGCAGTTCCACCCCTCACGGACCGAGACCGACACGTTCTACTTGGCTTACCCTTCGATGGGGGTTATAGATGAGGAGCTTGCACTACGGGTAAAGGAGGCCCATGAGCGTGGAGCTGCTGGAAGCCGTGGCTGGGGCTACGTGTGGAGCCGCGAAAAGGCTGCTAGGCTGATACTCAGAAGCCACACGACAGCCGTCTCGGCTCGTGTGCTGGCTTCTAGGCCGCGCCCACCGTTCCGGTTCTTCACGATAGGCCGTGTTTACAGGGTTGAGAGCGTGGATGCACGTCACCTGCCCGAATTCCACCAGGTTGACGGCATAGCTAGTGAAGATGGGGTTACCGTCAGATGGCTACTTGGAATGCTGTCCGAATTCCTAGAGAGGCTAGGGATCAGAGAGTACAAGTTCCGCCCAGCATACTTCCCCTTCACCGAGCCCTCATATGAAGGGTATGTGCGGGTTAGGGGTATGTGGCTTGAAGTTCTGGGCTCGGGACTCTTCAGGCCGGAGATGCTTGAGCCTCTAGGGATCAGCTACCCGGTAGCTGCGTGGGGTATGGGTGTAGAGAGGCTAGCAATGGCTATCCACGGTTTAGAGGACATTCGCCACCTGTACACCCTGGACGTTGATAGAGTGTTAAACATGGAGAAGCGGTGGGCCGTGTATGCCGGTTCTCAGGTTTAGGAAGGAACGTGTAGAGGAAGTACTGGGCCTAAGCGTTTCAGAGGCAGTAGAGTACCTAGAGAGGCTCAAGATCGAGGTTAGCGATGTAGGCGATGAACTTGAATTTGAGATAGAGGTCGATAGGCCCGACCTCTACACACTCGAGGGCATAGCACGACAGCTAAAGGGGATTGTGGGCAAAGAGCGTGGGCTCCCTAGATACGAAGTCATCGACAGCGGCTATAAGATAATAGTGAGCGACGTGCCCGTCAGACCCTACGTCGCAGGTGCCGTCGTTTGGAATGTCGATGTTGACGAGGAGTTTTTGACAGAACTTATACAGTTCCAAGAGAAGCTTCACGCAAGCTACGGTCTCGGTAGGCGCCGGATCGCCATAGGTCTCCACGACCTCGAGAAGGTTCCGTCCAGAGAAATAGAGTACGTTCTAGGTGACGTGGACGCCATTAGGTTCAAGCCTCTTCACTATAGCGAGGTTATGACGCTTAGGGAGGTTCTAGAGCGGACAGAGCAGGGCGTTATGTACGGCCATATATCGCTAAGCGGTCGGAAGCACCCAGTCTTGTTATCCGGCGGCGAGGTCATCAGCGCTCCTCCGGTGATCAACTCCGACCTCACGCGGATCGAGCCAGGTACGCGCCACGTATTTATTGACGTAACGGGTACAGACAAAAAAGCCGTCCTTGACGTCCTTGCAGTAATAGCCCTAAACCTTGCCGAGAGGAGCCGATCACGCCGCGTGGGCTTAGTACACCTGCTTTGGTCCAGTGGAGCTGTTAAATCGGTCCCTGATGCAGATCCTCGGCTGATGGAGCTTAGTGTGGACTACGTCAAGAGGATTCTTGGCGTCGAGTTAGATGGCCCAAAGATGGTTGAGCTGCTGGAGGCCATGAGGTTCGGCGCCAAACTTTCACCACAGGACAGAGTGTCTGTTCTCGTTCCGAGGTATAGGGTTGATGTACTGCACCAAGTAGACCTTGTGGAAGAAGTAGCTTTGGCGTTGGGCATTGACACACTGCAACCAATAAGACCGAGCTTGCTGCTTCGTGGAAGGCTGCTTCCGCGACGCGCTATGGAACGTGCCATTCGGGAGCTGCTCATAGGGCATGGTTTCGTGGAGCTTATGCTCTATTCGCTAGTGGATTGCAGGGAACAGAAGGAAGTCGGCGGTGCTCCCGAAGAGGAACTCATCAAGATAGCTAACCCGGTCAGCGTTGACATGGATTGCATGATATACACGACAATGCCGCTTTTGCTTAGGGCGGTTGCTTATAACCAGCACCTAGGCGAGGTCAAGGTGTTCACCTTTGCCAAGACGTTCAGAGCCTCGCACGAAGGTGAGAGGAGGAGCGTGGCGCGAGACGTGGTGGGGCTGGCTATGGCTCGCGATAAAGTGGGATACGAGGATATACAGGCTGTCGTCTACAACGTTTTTCGTGTGCTTGGCCTGAAGATCCTCAGCGTTAAGGAGCTTAAGCACCCGTCACTAATAGAAGGCCGCGCTGCAGAAATTCGGGCAGACAAAGTGAGGGCTGTGATCGGCGAGGTTCACCCAAGAGTTCTAGAGAAGCTGGGATTAGATCTCCCTGTAGCATTTGCCGAGATAGATTATACGGATGTAAGTGCAGGCCTGCAAATACAATGAGGCATGAGACAGCAGCGATTTGTGCCCCGCCCCTAACACACGGCTTCATTGAAACCCCGCTTTTCGGGGCCTCTGCCGGCTCCTCAAGGCGGGGCTCCAAGCAATATTTAGTAGTAGCTAAAGAGCGGAGAATAAACTTGCGGAGCGTGAATGTCGTGGCCGCTTACGGGGCGAGGTGGTATCTGATATGGATGTTGAAGCTAGGATCGAGCTTGTGAAGAGGGGGGTTAGGGAGATTATTACGCTAGAGGAGCTTAGGAGGCTGTTTGAAAACGGTAATAATGTCACAGGCTACCTCGGGTTTGAGCCTAGCGGCCTCTTCCATATAGGCTGGCTTGTCTGGGCCTACAAGATGAAGGACCTAATAGATGCTGGCGTCAAGTTCTACCTGCTTGCAGCCACTTGGCATGCGTGGATAAACGACAAGCTTGGCGGAAGTCTTGAACTAATAAAGAAGGCAGCTCGTCACGTAACAGACGTTCTCGAGGCTTTAGGCATAAGCAAATCGTCATATGAACTCGTTGACGCAGAGGACATTGTGGGGGACAGGGACTATTGGCGCTTAGTGCTGGTAGTTGCCAAGAGCAACAGCTTGGCCAGAATGAGGCGCGCCCTCACGATTATGGGAAGAAGGGCCGAGGAAGGCGATATGGACTTCTCTAAGCTAATATACCCTGCAATGCAGGTTGCCGACATATTCTACCTTGATGTGGATATTGCTCTCGGAGGTACAGATCAGCGTAAGGCGCATATGCTGGCTCGCGATACTGCCGAGAAGATAGGGCGCAGGAAGGTTGTGGCGATTCACACTCCCCTCCTTACGGGCCTTCAAGGAGTTGGGAGAATGACACCATCCCAGGTCGATGAGGATACGCATGCTGTGGAGCTCAAAATGAGCAAGTCCAAGCCCTCTACAGCCATATTCGTCTATGAAAGTCCAGACGATATTCGGAGGAAAATCAGACAGGCGTACTGCCCTCCACGCCAGCCTGAGCTTAACCCCGTAATGGAGATAGCCAAGTACATACTACTACGGGAGCCCGGCTCAACGCTCGTCATAGAGAGGTCGGAGAAGTACGGAGGTACAGTGGAGGTCGCAAGCTATGAAGAGCTAGAGAAACTATATGCCAGCGGCCAGCTGCACCCGCTGGATCTTAAAAACGCTGTTGCTGAGGCTCTGATTAGAGTCCTAGAGCCGGTGAGGAAATACTTCGAGCACAATAGGGAGGCCCGCGAAGTTTTAGAAGAGTTAAAAAGGGCCTCAATAACACGTTAGGCCGGGGTTACAGCACCTCTGCTAGAGGAGTTAATGCCACAAGGTATGATAGACGATGGCTGAGATGCCACCTAAAGCCTTCAAAATGATGTGCGTGGGCCTTTGAATTGGATGGCTGTGCAGGCGCCAACGTGGCAGGTGGCATGCGTTGAAGTACTTGATAAAGGCTAGGGTGGAAGTAGAGGGGTTTGTGGATAAGCATGACATAATAGGTGCAATATTCGGGCAGACAGAGAACCTCTTTGGTGAGGAGTTCGACCTGCGTGAGCTGCAGGATCGCGGGAGGTTAGGAAGGGTTCAAGTCGATGTAAGGCACGAATCGGGAAGAACCGTAGGAGAAGTGGCTGTTCCATCGAACCTAGATAGGGTTGAAACAGCGCTTATTGCTGCCATGCTTGAAAGCGTAGAGCGCGTCGGCCCCTACAGAGCCCGTATACGGGTTTACGACATCATCGATGTGCGAGCTGAAAAAATAAGGAAAATCGTCGAACGTGCAAAGGAGATTCTAAGGATATGGGCTTTCCAAAAAACACCTGACCTCAGGGAGATAATACGCGAGGTTAGCGAGTCGGTAAAGCGTGCAGAGCTTGTGCATTACGGTCCTGAAAAGCTCCCAGCAGGCCCCGACGTGGACAAGAGCGACGAAATAATCATTGTGGAGGGTCGTGCAGACGTAATAAACTTGTTGAGATACGGCTACACTAACGTTATAGCTTTGGAGGGTGCCCGCGAGAGGATCCCAGAGACTATAATAAGGCTTGCAAAGTCGAAGAGGGCTATAGCATTTGTTGATGGCGATCACGGCGGAGACCTCATTCTCTGGGAACTTCTGCGAGTAGCTGACATAGACTATGTGGCGCGCGCTCCTCCAGGAAAGGAGGTAGAGGATCTAACGGGCAAGGAAATAGCGCGAGCTTTAAGCAACCTAGTGCCCGCTAAGGAGTACCTCAAGCTCCTTGAGAGGAGGTTTGGGGCTAGGCCTGCAGAGGCTGAAGCCGAGAAGGAGATGGTAGAGGTCGAAGAGGCACGCCCTAGCAAGCCGGCTAGGGTCCCTCAAGTTGAAACAATTAGGATAGAGATACCCGAAAACGTTCTAGAGGAGATAAAATCCCTGCAGGGAACCCTCGAGGGGATAGTATATGATTCAAGCTGGAGCAAGTTGGCAAAGGTCCAGGTCCGCGACCTCTACGAGTACCTAGAGAAGCTGGAAACGGATAAAGAGCTGATAGTGGCCTACGACGGTATAGTAACGCAGCGCATGCTCGATATAGCTGCAAAGAAGGGCATCAAGCTCGTGATAGCCAACCGTCTTGGCTCTGTGGAGTCGAGGCCCCCAGGAGTCGTAGTTGTGACCTTTAGCGATTTAGCGTAGCTGTGCTTTCTCGCAGAGAGTAGCCTGGCACTACGCGATCGCCTATCCCTGCGGGCTTTCCATTAGGCTGCAGCTTGTTTTGTCCTGCTAGTATCAGAGGGCTAGGCCCGGTATCAGTATTATTAGGGTGATCAGCGACACTACAAATGCTACAATGGATCCTCTATCTATTCCAAGAAGCTGCGTCGCGGCCTCGCGAACGACCTGTGCACCGTCTGTTATGAAGAGTGGTGCGGCATTTATGATGCCTAGCCCCAGGTTCAGAAAGGCGGTGTACCTGATAGCTAGGAACAAGTTATATGAAGCTAGAGGGCTAAGCGGCAGAGCTGCCATGATCCTTGGAATTTCGGAAACTTGTATCCCTATTCTCTCGTAGAACTCCTCGGTGTAGTTGGAAGGAGAGGCTCTGCTTGGCTTGCGCACCAAGACTTCAGTTCCTTGTGGTGTTTTGAACTGGAAAACCAGGGTTACATTTGCAAGCGTTCCTCCATGTTGCTCTCTAAGCATGTGCAGTTGTTTAACGAACTCGTTCAAGGTGCGTGCCTCCGTCCCGTTAATTACCACTTCTTCGACAAGCATGCCCCTTTGCAGGCCAGCAGCGGCTGCTGGTGAGCCCTCTTCAACGGAGAGCACTATCAGATAGGATCCCGAGAGCGTTAGCATGTATATTAGGAGGAGGACTAAAGCCCCAGCCACTGCGTTGGCGTAAACTCCCGCAGAATACATCATAACCCTGTCCCAAGGCTTTGAGGATTTCAGCTCATCTTCGTCGGGCTCGACGAAGGCTAGGGGTAGTATGCCAGCAACCAATGCAAGGCCAACAGACTTGACTTTAACGCCCGATGATATAGCAGCGAGCGCGTGTGCTAGCTCGTGCACAGCAACAGCTATAGCTAGGCCTGGGGTCATGAGCAGGAACGTCTCAACTGATATGGTGAGGCCCGGAAGCAGCGGCACGGCCACGGGAATGCGCTCTCCACCCCCCAGCATCGAAGCTATGTTTTGAAGCGCAGAGTGATAGAACAGAAGCTGGAGAGCAACGAGAACAAATGGTCCCGCTACCAGGGCTGATTTTACTCGTTTAGACTTCCACGCACCGTCCAGCTTGGTCACGGTTTGCTCGTCTGCTATCCTAATGATTAAGATGAAAGGTTTGATTGTTATCCTCCTCCGGCTTGTTCTCCTCCACACAAGTGCTATCACGAGCGTTGCGGCGCTCCATAGGGCAGCGTACGCTAAAACTGCCTTTGTGGCCTCCACCGGCACCCCCGTGGCGTTCTCCCATGCATGAGCAAAAGCTCATAAGTGCTACTTTTCTATCGCTTGAAATGAAGCGCTGTTAAAACGTGAAGCGCCGGCGGCCTGCTCGGACGAGTACGAAGTTTGCTTTTGAAGCGGTGCAGGGTAATGCCGCGAGAGAAGGTAGAGCGCCCTTTTGAGCAGAGAACGGTTGTTTACAGCAAGGAGAGATGGATTCTCCTTAGGGAGCTTAGAGCGGAGGCTCTTAAGATTATGATGGCGCTAAGGAGGTATGGCTTGCACTCCATAGTCCATGGGAGCGTGGCCCGTGGTGACGTTAGCAGGCAGAGCGACGTAGACGTGTTCATACCATATCCTGTGCCTTCCTATCAAGTCGAGCTTGCCCTGGAGTCGAGCGGATACAGGGTGTCTCACAAGCTTGTTGTGCAAGCTACGCCGCAGTCCACGCCTAAGGTATACATAGTTCTTGATCCTCTGGAACGCAGAGTGGTATCCTATCCTCTTGCAAAGTTGACGAGGACGGAGTACGAGTTTTACTACTTTGGGGGTGCACTGGACTATGCGGGTTTAAATGAGGGCAAGAGGGTTGCTGGCGTCGACAAAAGGCTAATGCTCATAGAGCCTACAGAGGAGGGTCACGTGGAAATTTCTGTGGTTGGACGTGAAGCTGTTGTTGCTAAGAAGTTGGGGATATCTCTTGATACTGTTCTTGAACGTGTAAGGGTGCTCAGGAGACGCGATGAGGTGGGCAGAACCGGAACCTTCGTAAAAGTGGTCATGGAACCCTGGGAGAGCGTGGAAGACGTGGTTCGGAGGCTAGCTAACTCTAACATGCCGTTCAGAAAGGTGCTGAGGCAAAGAGGTTCGCTTATAGTTTAACCCCATCTTGGCGAGGAGATTTTGGGCAGCAAAGGCGGTGTGCAGAGGTGAAGAGACGCAGCCTCAGAATGGTCCCTGGAATCTATGCTGTTTTCGGAGACCTCCCCAGAGGTTGCACGCTTTGCATGAGGGGTCTAAAGGTAGTGGTTTTCATAACGGGGCTCTGCAAGGAGAAGTGCTTCTATTGTCCTGTGTCTCCGGACAAGCTCTATAGGGACGTAAAAACAGTAGACGAAGAGCCGTTCAGCAGCCTGGAGGATCTTATAGAAGAGGTGTACAGAGTCGGTGCAGATGGTGCTGCTATAACCGGCGGTGATCCTCTGCTTGTGCTTGATAGAACCGTTACAACGATATCTCTTCTCAAGGAGATTTTCGGCGATGATTTCCATATACACCTTTACACAACCGGTATAGCGGCAAACAGCGCTTCTCTGAAAGCTTTGGAGAAGGCAGGTCTAGATGAGATAAGGTTTCATGTTCGTAACTTAGACTACATAGATCGGGTTAAGCTGGCAAAAAGGGTTCTGGGAGATGGTGTAGCCGTCGGCGTGGAGGTGCCGGTGTTCCCTGATCACAAAAGCGTCGAAATCCTCAAGAAGATGATAAAGGAGCTTGATAGTGTTGGAGTGGACTTCATCAATCTGAACGAAGCTGAGGTTTCCCCGTCTAACGTCGGTCAAGTCGTTGCAAGGGGCTACGCTGTAGACGAAAGGGGCTATGTGGTTAAGGGTAGCGAGCAGGCGGCTTTAAGTATCCTTAAGTGGGCTACTCGCAATGTAAGGCGGGTCTCGGTTCACTACTGTCCTGCTAAGTTCAAGGATAGAGTTCAGATGAGGCTTAGGCTTCTGAGGAAGGCTATCAGGACATTGAAGCCCTACCACCGTGTGACTAGCGAGGGTTTACTGGAGTTCCTTGTTGTAAAGTACGCGGGTCACGAGCACCTAGCGGTTTACGGGGAGCGTATAGGCGACCTCCTAGCGTTGCCGCCCGATCTAGCTAGCGTCGTGCAAGGGGGTACGTTAGAGCAGGTATATCCTGTATCGAGGAGAAGCTCCTTAAGCTTGGCTGTAGAGAGGGTACCGCAAGACAGCTAGTATTCCTCCGAGGCCGCGCAGCTTGTGAAATACAGGCGAGGCCTCACTAACGAAGACAACCTCAGCCCCCGTCTGTTCGGCTTTGATTAATATTGAATATACCTTATCCCTTAAGGCTGGGTCGGGATCGTGTAGGAGGTTGTCTAGGACGAGCACCTTCTCGGCAGCGCCAGCCTCTACAGCTTCCCATACGAGATCTACCGTGTAGGCCACCCTATAGGGCTCTTTCGCGAGGAGCTTCTCGAACTCCTCTACGATCTTCTCAGCCTTTATCGAAGCGGCCTCTTCGAGGGCCTTCCTAACTATTCCGCGACGGAGTTCCTCGTAAACTCCAGCTTCTCCCCCCATCGAAGTTGAGTCCACTAAGACCTTCACCTTGTCTCCGACACGCTCTCTAAGCTTAGTTGCCACGCGCTCCTTAACGGAGCCTGGGCCAACCACTGCTAAGAGGATGGCGCTCTCTCTTGTAGCGACCTCGGCTGCGCGTCTAGATATGGTCGAAACAGCCTGCTCCATGCTCCTCTCCCATGAAGGATCATCCTTTCCCGGAAGGTTCAGCGACCCGCTGTCGTGAAAACGCACGCCCTGCCCTTCGACCACGGCTATAGCGTACTCGTCATAGTCCACAGCCACTATCACGGCCTTTTGGCCTGGTATAGCAGACTCGAGCCTCCGAAGAAGAGCAGAAGGCCACCCATCTGGCTTAATTATCTCGACATCTCTACCGGGCTCTAGCGAAATGGTGTGGTACTTCCCCTTCACCCCATACTCCTCCGGTCCCTCGACAACTACTCCTCTTACTCTAAGCCTTGCTGTAAAGGGCTGAAACTCCACCTTTTCGACACGGATAGTCAGCCTCATTGCGATTCGAGAGCTGCGCCCTGAACCTCGCGACCCAAAATGTACTTCCCTTAGAGTCTTTGCCCTAATTATATCGCCTGGCTTTAGTATTGTGTATATTAGCCACAAATCATCGCTGGACTCTGGTACAAGCTTTACCAGGCCCTGTCTGAGGTCCTTTGAGAGTACCTTCATTTCATGCCCCCATATTACCTCATACGTGGTGGTCTGTTGGATAAATTGTGCGGGGCTGTGATCCGGTCGGCAGATGAGAGCTTGCTGCCTGAGGTTTATGCCGTAGAGGTTGAGTCGTTCGAAAACCCTTATCCGTTCTGGTATCTGGTTCTGCTGCTCAAGCTTGCTACAGAGAAGTACTTCCTAGTTTCTCTGTCGCAGAACGGCACCGTGGATGGCTATATTGTAGGCGTTCCTCACCGCAAAGGTTTGATGCACATAGCGTCGGTAGCTGTTAGGCAGAAGTGCAGACGCCGCTATGTTGGTCTTGCTCTTCTTCATAGCCTCTTCGAAGTTGCGGAGTCTGAAGGTTTTTCGACGTTTATCCTTGAAGTGGAGCTGCATAACTATGGAGCGCAGAGATTGTACCTTAGCGCGGGATTTCGGCCAGCAAAGATCATACCCTCGTACTATGGGCCTGGCCGTCACGCGGTTTTAATGCTTAGAGTGGCAAGGTAGCTTGATCTATGGTGAAGCGTGATACTGGAGGAGGTTGTGCTGCATCCCTCAACCCTCTGCGAGCAGTAAAGGTATTACGCGCACAGCCCCTCTATTAAAGTTAAATGGGTTTGGCTGAATGACTTGTAGATCGAAGGAGCGTGTAGAGTTTCTTGTGCTCGATTCCACCTACGAAGTTGTAGGACGCGAACCCGTGATCATACTATGGGGTATAACCTCTAGCGGAGAGAGGATAGTGCTCCAGGACAGCAGCTTTAGGCCCTACTTCTATGCTCTGCTGAGAGAAGATGCTGATGTTGACGGCCTGGTGAGCAAGATACATGCACTTTCGATGCCAAAGAGCCCCATAATCGGCGTAGAACAGATGGAGAGGCGCTACTTCGGCCGCAAACGCAAGGTGCTCAAGATAACCACTGTCATACCCGAGTATGTGAGGGAGTACAGAGAGAAGGTGAAGCTGCTGGACGGTGTCGAGGACGTGCTAGAGGCAGACATAAGATTTGCCATGAGATACTTAATCGATAAGGGCCTGTTCCCTTTCCATATGTATGAGGCTGAAGTGGAGGAAGTAGGATCGCCCTCAAGTTATCGGGTAGACCGTGTCTACAGGTTGTGCGGGGATATCGAGCCTATCAGGGAGCCACAGCCTAAGCTCCCAGAGCTTAGAGTTGTTGCTTTCGATATAGAGGTGTATAACCCTCGTGGAACCCCCTCTCCTCACCGCGACCCGGTGATAATTATCGCCGTCAGAGACAGCCGAGGGAACGAGGAAACATTCCTAGCAGATGGCAAGAACGATAAGCCTGCAATTAGAGATTTTGTCTCATATATAAATGATTTTGATCCCGATGTAATAGTTGGTTATAATAGTAATAGGTTTGATTGGCCGTATCTTATCGAGCGAAGTAAGATCGTGGGCGTAAAGCTTGACGTTACGAGGAAGATTGGCGCTGTACCTGCACAGAGCGTCTACGGCCACATCTCCGTGCAAGGGCGTCTTAACGTAGATCTCTACGACTATGCTGAAGAGATGTACGAAGTTAAGGTGAAGAGCCTTGAGGAGGTTGCCGAGTACCTTGGCGTGGTCAAAAAATCTGAAAGAGTCAACGTGAACTGGTGGGACATCCCTAAGTACTGGGATGATCCATCTAAGCGTGAAATCCTCGTAAAGTACGCCCTGGACGATGTCCGCTCAACGTACGGAATTGCAGAGAAGCTTCTACCCTTCGCCGTACAGCTTTCGGCCGTTACAGGCGTGCCCCTTGACCAGGTTGGAGCAATGAGTGTGGGGTTCAGGCTAGAGTGGTATCTCATACGTGCAGCATTTGAGCAGGGGGAGCTCGTGCCAAACAGAGTGGAGCGTCCCTCAGAAAGCTACCGTGGAGCGGTCGTCTTCAAGCCTCTGCGAGGTGTACACGAAAACGTGGCTGTGCTTGACTTCAGCTCAATGTACCCAAACATAATGATAAAGTACAATGTTGGTCCGGACACGCTGGTGGAAGATCTCAGTGAGTGTGATATGTACGGTGGTTGCAACATAGCTCCAGAGGTGGGCCATGCTTTCAGGAAGCAGCCGGACGGCTTCTTCAAGAGGGTCTTGAAGAACCTGGTAGAGCTTCGTAGAAAGGTACGAGAAGAGATGAAAAAATATCCTCCAGACAGTCCGGAGTACAGAGTGCTGGATGAGCGACAGCGTGCTCTAAAAGTTCTTGCAAACGCTAGCTATGGCTATACTGGGTGGGCTGCGGCACGCTGGTATTGTCGAAAGTGTGCGGAGGCGATAACGGCGTGGGGTAGAAACCTAATTCTTACAGCAGCCGAATACGCGAGAAAGCTCAATCTCAAGGTAATATACGGAGACACAGACTCGCTGTTTGTGACCTACGATCCCGAGAAGGTGAAGCTGCTGGTAGAATACATAGAGAAGGGGCTAGGATTTGAGGTAAAGATAGATAAGGTCTATAAGCGTGTGTTCTTCACCGAAGCTAAGAAGCGCTACGCGGGGCTACTAGATGACGGGAGGATAGATATTGTCGGCTTTGAGGCCGTTAGAGGCGATTGGTGTGACCTTGCCAGAGAGGTTCAGGAGCGTGTTGCAGAAATAGTCCTCGGAACAGGAGACGTGAAGAAAGCCATAGAGTACGTCAAAAACGTCATACGCTCCCTCCGCTCTGGCAAAGTTGAGCTTAACAAACTTGTGATATGGAAGACCCTAACTAAACGGGTAGAGGAATACGAGCACGAGGCCCCCCACGTTGCTGCGGCAAGACGTATGGAAGAGAAAGGTATAAAGGTTAGCCCAGGCGACAAGGTGGGCTACGTCATAGTTAGGGGGAGTGGCCCCGTCTCAAAGCGTGCAATGCCATACTTCATGGTTAGCGGTGACCAGATCGATGTGAACTACTATATAGATCATCAAATAGTCCCAGCTGTGCTAAGGATTTTAGGGTACTTTGGGGTCACAGAGAAGTCGCTTAAGGCTGGTCTAGAAAGCCAGAGAAGTCTGCTAGACTTCTTTGCAGGCAAGAAATGAACTAGATATCCTGTAACTTACGCGCTTTGCGCTGTTAATTGTAACAGCCACCGTATCTACTTGAGTGTATTTAAAGGTAGGAGCTGCTCTGGAACACGACTATATGGAGCGTAAACGTCGCTAGGTGAGGCTGAGTTAACGCTGCAGGGCTGCTTAAAAATGAAGCTTGCATCTTGGAAATCGATTGTGTGGCTCGTTAGACGCTCGGACATAATTCTAGAGGTACTTGATGCTAGAGATCCCATGTCTACACGGAGCCGAAGGTTGGAGAGAATAGTAACTGCTCTAGGGAAGAAACTCATCATAGTAATAAACAAGTCTGACCTTGTTCCGCGCGATGTTGTTGATAAGTGGAAAAGAGTGCTAGAGGATCAAGGATTTCCGACAGTCTACATTGCTGCAAGGGATCACAAGGGTACGCGAATCCTAAGGAAGTATATAAAGGCCCACATGGATCGCACGCCAGCAATCGTGGCTGTCGTAGGATTTCCCAAGACGGGCAAGTCTACCATAATAAATGCCCTAAAGGGAAGGCGTAGCGCCTCGACAAGCCCTATACCCGGCAGTCCGGGTTACACCACCCACATGCAGCTCTATAAGATAAGCACTACCATCTACATGATAGATACTCCTGGCATAATACCCATAGAGGGCGGCCAGCTTGAGGCGGTGCTGCGCGGAAGGCCGCCTGAGCAGCTCGAGGATCCCGTTAAACCTGCTGTGGCGCTGATAGAAAGGGCTCTAAAGTACAATCCTAGAGCCATCATAGAGGCCTACGGTATAGACGAGAGGAACCCCTATCGGATACTCGAACTTATTGCCCTTAAGCGGGGGTGGAGGTACAAGTCGGACGGGGAGCCACTCATAGAGGAGGCAGCCAGAACAGTTATAAGGGACTACCATGAGGGTAAGCTACGCTTCTACGTCCCTCCAGAGGAGTACCTCGCCCGCAGGAAGGTTGTCAAAAGGTGATAAAATGGGCTCATTGGCTAGGGGTACCCGCTTCTTCATTATAACTGGCCGTCCTGGGGTGGGTAAGACCACTCTGTTCAGCAAGATCCTGCAAAGGCTGCAACGTCAAGGGGTAAAGCTCGCAGGGTTTGTGTGCCCAGAGGTCCGTGTTGAGGGACGGAGGGTCGGTTTTAGAATAATTAGCATTGACGGGAAGATTGAAAGGTGGCTTGCACACGTAAGCCTCTGTGCAGGTCCGCGTGTGGGTAAGTACTTTGTCTGCTCTGAGGCTTCAGATGTAGCAGTCTATGTTAGATCTGCTCTGGAGAATGCAGATCTTGTTGCCATCGATGAGATTGGGCCCATGGAGTTAAAGGTTCCTGCGCTCAGAGAACTCATCACCGATGTCCTAGGTTCTGGCAAGCCAGGCCTCCTGGTCGTCCATAGAGGTATAGTCAGTGGAGGTAATCGGATAGGAAACCTTCTGAAGTCTCACGGCGAAGTTTATGTAGTTAACGAGGCCAACCGGGAGGAGCTTGTAGAACTCATATATAGCCGCTTGGTGTCTGCTCTTAAAGCTGGTGCCGGGCCAGCAAATATCTAAGGCCTCCCGAAACCCTATCCTCTACACCAATGGGCGGGATGCCCGAGCGTTCCAGCGCTGACCAAGTGCAGGGCAAACCGTGCAATGGTGATGTCACCTAACTTCCGCCCCTGGGGCACCGCCCAGTAACGATATATTAGGCTCCTGCCCAGAGTAGGCCAAATCCCTGGGGTTTGGCCGTGAGCGAGAACTGCAGCAAGTACGTTGTGCAGGTCGGTGATCGCACTATACAGCTAACCCCAGGTGTGCTTGAAGTCGTACATGAGTACCTGCACAGACCCATGAGCCTTGAGGAGTTCGCATCTAAGCTTGGCCTCGAAAGCTGGGAAGAGGCCTACGAATTTCTGAAGAAGATACCGGCATGGATCATGTGGATGTCTGTGAGCCTCTGGAGAAAGAAGCTGGAGAAGGAGGGATGCGTCGAGTTTTTAGGCGGCGTTGAAGCCTAAGATCGTTTGCCTACCTTCCTACTACCTAACTATGGAGTAGCAGCCGAGGCTCTTCTCGTATATTACTCCGTCTCTTCTGAACGTTCGTATAGCTTCTTCAACGGTGCTCGAATCTATACCCTCAGATGCAGCCCTTCGGTGTATAGCTTTAACAGGCGCGCAGCCCTCATCGCTTTCATTCTCCAGCTCCTCTATTATCTCAAGGATTCGGGTGAGCTTCTCCTGCTTGCTTCGTGGCTTGCCCGTCATTATCACGTCAATGTCTATTTTGCCGCTCTCTATATCTAGGCCTGCACTCTCCAGGAAAGTCTTCATTAACCTTATGGCGGCCTCTGCATCCTCTTCCAGGACTTCGTTTCTGAGAGCCATGCGGGCATGCGCCTCTGCCAGCCTTATGAGCGCCTCAAGCTGGCGTGCGGTTATGGATATAGGTCCTTCGGGATTTTCGCTGCTTATCCTTCTCATCTCAACGTAGAAGTCCTCGATCATTTTCATCGCTTGTGGTGTAAGTCGCGGACGTACGTACCTCCGTGCGTAGCTGATGTATTTTCGGAGGGTAAGTGGATCTATCTCTGGAACAATCTTCTCTGCTTCTCTGTGGACCTCAAGGACGTATCGTGCAAGCTTCCTGTCCTCATCTGGGCTTGGCCTGTCCTTCAGTATGAATATCAGGTCGAACCTCGATAGTATGGTCACTGGTAGGTTTATGTTATCGGCTAACGTTCTCGTGGTCAGGTAGCGGCCAAACCGCGGATTTCCAGCTGCTATGACGGTTGTTCTAGCGTTGAGGCGTGCCACTATGCCAGCCTTTGCTATGCTGACGGTCTGCTGCTCCATCGCTTCATGTATGGCAACTCTGTCTTCGTCTCTCATCTTGTCTATCTCGTCTATCGCGGCGACTCCGCCATCAGCTAGAACCAGAGCACCAGCCTCGAGGTAATACTCTCCTGTGTTCTTGTCGCGTATCACGGCGGCTGTGAGACCAGCTGCTGTAGCTCCTTTCCCGGTGGTGTATATTCCGCGTGGTGCTATCCTAGAGGCGTACTGGAGTAGCTGGCTCTTCGCAGTTCCAGGATCGCCTACGATTAGAACGTGGATATCCCCTCTTATCCTCTGCCCATCGGGGGTGACCTTTGGGACTCCACCAAATAGGGCAAGAGCTATTGCCTCCTTTATGTCCCAGTGCCCGTAGATTGCTGGCGCTATGCTGGCTATTATCCTCTTATGGATCCAGGGATCTCTTGCAAGCGCCCTTATCCTCTCCTCGTCCTCCCTTGTTATGGTGACCTCTTCGAGGAGCTTCTGTGAAACTTCAATATGTACGGCATCTATGTATATGTCGAATATGGCTCTGCGCTTAGATAGTGAATCTGGCCTAACTCTTACAATCCCAACTATTGAGACTCTGTCGCCAGGACGGGCTACATCAACTAGTTCATCTTGCAGAACAGCCTCTATGCTCCTAGGTAGTTGCCCAGGTGGCGCTTCCTCGGGCCTCTCCTGTATGGTCACGCGCTGCCAGTCAACCAGCTTGGACTTGTTGATAAGAAGCGTGTAGGCCCCTCCCGGAGAGCCGCATACGGGGCATACTGGAGGCTTCTCTATGGTCTCTCCTATGAACTCGCCCTCCAGAGGCCACTCAAACTCGTGACAACCTTGATCCTTTGTGCAGTGTCTGAAGACAGCCTTTGTTATCTTCTCTTTTACGGGGGTGGTTCTTACAAGGATACCCTCTACCATCACGAGCTTTCCTATATGCTCGCTCTTAACCCTCCTTATCGGGACAACTCGTGGGAGGGCCCTTAGTCGTACTACAAACTTTCTCACTCTTTCGGCGTAGGCAGGATCCTCTGTAGACACAAATTCGCGGAGGGCTTCTGCGGCTTGAGATAAGCTCTCATCCGGATTATCTATGAAAGATTGCGCTAGCTTGCTGTCGAAGAGGTGTAGGTCGCTGTAATCAACCACAAGAGAACGCTGGCCTAGCGTTATCATGTGCTTTACTCTTTCGCGGTACTTGTAGGTACCGTTTCTGTCTCTGAAGGTTCTGAGGAATTCGTAGAACTTCTCCCTGACGTTTAGACCCAGCTCCTCGGCTGCAGCCTCGTGAATAACTTCCATAATCTTTACCCTTCCCTCTCCCACTGCAGTGTTATGCTGCAGTACTATTGTTTTTAGCTTTTGGAGTCTTCGTCTACAACGTGCTCTTTCGGTAGTATCCTCTCCCTCCATACTTCTATGCTTCTGTATACCAGCTGCTGTATGAGCTGCTCCTCCGGCGATAGCCTAGAGGAGAGTTCAGCCAGGACGGCTGGGCTACGTATGCTGTAAAGTATCATCATAAGCCTCCGTTCAACTATCTCGGATAGGAACTGGACAAGTTTATGTCTAAGCTCTATGTCCGAGATAGTTGGCCGCTCTCTTATTGCTCTATCAAGTCTCTCTATCTGCTTTTTCAAGCTGACGTAGAAGTGCCTCGGTAGAGGCTCCAGATCGGAAGGCGAGCGCATGTTCATTGCCGAGAAATGAACGCGGGCAGCATCTTCAAGCGAAATTTCCAGACCCGATTTCTCCACAACGCCCTCAGCTTGGAGGATCTCTGCAAGCCAGCGTGGCATCTCAAGCTCAACGCCCTTCCTTAGATCGTATGTTGTGCCGTCAATGGTCACAGGCGGAAGGTTCCTTAGAACTATGACTCTAACAGCCTCCGTTAGGTACTCGAGCTCGGCCAGCTGCAGTCTAAGGTCCACATACTCCTCCACCGCTCTCACTGCATAAAACCTCCGAGCAATACCCTATATAGTAGGGGTTGGAGGTATCGAAGCCGTCTTAAAGGAATTGGGTGGTGCTCTATAATGTCGAGCGAACTCGCAGAGCTCCTCTGGGCGGAGAAGTACAGGCCCCGGAGCCTAGACGACATGGTAAACCAGAAGGAGGTTGTAACCAGGTTAAAGAAATTCGTTGAAACAAGGAGCATGCCTCATCTTCTATTCGTGGGGCCTCCCGGGACGGGGAAAACCACGGCTGCGCATGCGCTTGCCCACGACCTATTCGGTGAGAACTACCGGCAGTACATGCTTGAGCTCAATGCCAGCGACGAGCGTGGCATTGACACCATTAGGACAAAGGTTAAGGAGTTTGCACGAAGCAGAACGCCTCCCAACATTCCGTTCAAGATAGTTTTACTGGATGAGGCCGACAACATGACCTCAGATGCTCAGCAAGCGTTGCGCAGACTCATGGAGATGTACACGGCCTCGACTAGGTTTATCCTCATTGCAAACTTTCCAAGCAAAATAATTGAACCTATTCAGTCCCGCTGCGCGGTCTTCCGATTTACTCCGCTAAGAAAGGAGGACGTAGTAGCACGGCTTGAGTGGATCTGCGAGCAGGAGAAGTGCGTGTACACGCGAGAAGGGCTGGAGACCATATACGAAGTAAGCGAGGGGGACATGCGTCGCGCAATAAACATACTGCAGGCAGCAGCGGCCTTGGGCCAGGTCACCCCAGAAGTTGTATACAGGGTTGTGGGCTTAGCGCATCCGAAAGAGGTCCGCGAGATGCTGTCTCTGGCTCTTGAAGGCAGGTTTAGTGAGGCACGCGAAAGGCTTAGGAAGCTTATGATAGACTACGGCCTCAGCGGAACGGATATCGTAAAGCAAATTCATAGGGAAATATTCAGTCCGGAGGTTAAGATCCCAGACGAGCTTAGGGTCATCATAGCGGACTACGTAGGTGAGATCCAGTTTCGACTTGTGGAGGGGGCTGATGACGATATCCAGCTTAGCGCTCTTCTCGCATGGCTAGCTTTAGCTGGAAGGAAGCTAAAACCGGCCCGCTAGCTCGTCTGGTGTGCTTAGATGAGCGCGCGCCTCTCTACTCCGTGGATCATCAAGTACCGGCCCAAGAAAGTGGGCGATGTAGTGGATCAGGACCAGGCTAAGCAGCTCTTCATACCATGGTTAAAGAAGTGGCTATCAGGGAACACACCCGATAAGAAGGCAGCCCTCCTCTACGGTCCAGCAGGTGTCGGCAAGACAAGCCTCGTTGAAGCTGCAGCAAGAGAGTATGGACTAGAGCTCATAGAAATGAACGCCTCTGACTTTAGGAGAAAAGAAGACATAGAGCGAATAGCAAAGGTTGCAGCAACGCAAAGTAGCCTCTTTGGCAGAAGGAGGATCATACTTCTTGACGAGGTTGACGGCATCACGGGGACTGCCGACCGAGGGGGCCTTGAAGCCATACTCGAGCTGATAAAAGTGGCTAAGCAGCCCATAGTAATGACGGCAAATGATCCCTGGGATCAGAAACTTAGACCCCTCCGCGACGCCTCTCTCTTAATTCCGTTTAACAGGCTGGGCGAAAGGCACGTAATCAGCCTCCTCGAGAAGATATGTAAGTCGGAGGGTGTTTACTGCGAGAGTGACGCGCTGAAGCTCATAGCACAACGTTGCGAAGGCGACCTACGCTCGGCTATCAACGACCTGCAGGCTGTCGCAGAGGGTTTTGGAAAGGTCACGGTAGAGAGTGTTCAGGCGGCTGTTAGCTATAGAGATCGTCAGTACTCGCCCTGGGAGATGCTAAGGAACTTGTTTATGTCGAGGTACATCTGGCAGGCACGTCGCGCTGTAACTCACGTGGATATGGATTACGAGACCTTGCTGCAGTGGCTGAACGAGAACGTGCCTATACAATATAGCGACCCAGAGGATGTAGCCATGGCCTTTGAGGCTCTTTCCCGCGCCGACATCTACATGGCCAGGATAAAGCGGACGCAATCTTGGGACCTGCTTTCATACTTCTTCGACATGGTTGGTCCCGCTGTAATGTTGGCACGCCGCTACAGCAAGTTCAGATGGGTCAAGTACCAATACCCCCAGAAGATAGTATTAATGGCGAGAACCCGCGAAGTTCGAGAGGTGAGAGAAGCGCTCGCCTCGATGCTGTCAGCTAGGCTTCTGCTGTCAAAATCTAGGGCTAAGAGCGAAGTGGTGCCGTTCCTTATGGTGATATTCCATGCTAACCCGGAGTATGCGGCTCGTATAGCCATAGGCTATGGAATGTCTGAATCCATGATAAGGTACCTTGCCGGCCCCAAAGCTTCAGAGGTTATCAGAATTGTCAACGAAATGAAGCTTGGAGTGGCAGCTGTCAGACCGCGCGGAGCGCCATCAGGTGCCAAAAGGGATTACACTGAACGGGGAGGCTCAAAGCGGAGAAGATAGGTGAAAGCTAGCACGCAGAATAATGTAGAAAATGGGCAGCTAGCAGTACACAGTTTCGTCTGCCTTTTTCCATCGCATCTGGTCTAGCTGGTGGTTGGTTCCTTCCTTTTTTCCAGCACGCGTATCTCCTCTATCCTCGTGTAGGGGTACTGTCCATCCTCGTCCTTTTCGTACTTCTTTACGACGTCCCAGATGTTGAGCAACGCGGAAGCAACGGCGGCTAAGGCTTCCATCTCAACTCCTGTTTTGGCTACAGCAGAGACCCGTGCTGTACACCCGATGTGCTCCTCGTCCTCAACATGGCATGTAACCTCCACATTTGTCAGAGGCAGCGGGTGACAGAGAAGAACTATGTTTGGCGTGTTCTTGGCAGCCAGCACGCCTGCTATCGAGGCTACCGCTATCGGGTCACCCTTTTCAATATCTCCTCGCCTTATCCTATCTACTGTCTCCCTTCGAAGCCTTATTCGGCCATAAGCCAGTGCTACGCGGTAAGACTCCTCCTTAGGAGTGACATCAACCATCCTGGCTCCTCTGACCATCTGCGCAGCACCCCCTGTTGACGGCACTGCTAGCTTTACTTGTATGCGTAACTCCTATTGGCTCTAAAACCCCTCCAGGGAGCTCACTATCTCCATGAGTGCGGCAGTCCGAGGGTTTTCTATCCTAAGGCTGTATATCCTTGCTCGCTCCGCGACGATTTCCTCCACTATGCCCTTTGACTTCAAGTACTCCAAGTGCCTTCTAACGGTAGGATAGTTAAGCCCCGTCCTCCTCACAATCTGGGTTATGTTCATCTGCCCTTCTTTGAATAATAGTATGAGGATCTTCAGTCTGGCTCTGCTGGATAGAAGCTCCGCTAGCTCGCCAAGCTTCGTGTCTTCGCTCAAGCTAGTTCGCCCCTGTGTACAGGTTTATTACTTCTATGATGTGCTTCTCTAGCTGGTCCAGCGGCCCTAAGCTTATCCCGACAAGCGTTGTCTTGCCTCGATACCCCTTACCCGAGAGCCTTGCATCTATTACTCCCCTCTTCTTGAGATCTACGATGTACTCGTAAATTTGCGTGTGTCCTCTAGGTTTCTCGTTGTAGCTTTCAGCTATCTCGTGGTACTCTTCCTCTACATCTCCCATTTTCACGTATGGCTCCTGGCGCTTCTTAAGTGCTCTGACTACCGCTAAGAGGACGAAGAGTTCGTGTAGGGGGAGGTGCCTAATTACATCGTTGACCATGACAGTTAGCTGCGGATTTGCTTCAGTAAAGGCCCTTCTCACGTGATCCAGCATAACCTTGCCTGCCCCCTCTCTATCGGCTATTGAGCCAGCCAAAGCGAGTATCTCTAAGGCTATCCTTGCGTTGCCCGTTCCGCCTGTATCCACTCCAGTGAGCTCGGCTATGTAGCGTAGTATCTCATCGCTCACTGTTCCAGGGTAAAATGCCTCCTCGCTTCTGAACTTCAGTATGTCGTAGATCTCGGAGGCTGTGTACGGATTGAACTGGATGACGTTCCTCATAAGGTAGCTTTCGGTGGCAGAGTCCAACCTGCTAAGGCTCGACAGGCTCCTGGCTATGAATATGAAGTTTATGCGCTTTGCAAGGTCTGGGTGCTCGTCGTACGTCCTCACGAGAAAGTACACAGCATCGCTTCCTGCAACTTCAATAAAGTAGTCGAACTCGTCCAGTGTCAACAGCACATAGATTCCGTGATTGTCCAGGTGCTTCAGCACCATATGGAACATTTCCTGTGCGGAGAGACCCCGTGGAGGTATAGGTATCCTGAGCTGGCGTGCAACTTCCTGTACGACGAGGTACAGCGTTCTGTCTCTGTGGCAGTTAACATGTACATACTCAAGGTTCACTCCCTTCTGGCGGGCCAAAATGGAGAAGTCCTTTCCAAACCTTCTGGCTGTTGCGGTTTTTCCTGTTCCTATCCCGCCTACTAGGAGCACGCGCTGCGATATTGAGCCGGGATCTGTTAGCAGAGGCTTAAAGTGACTAGCTAGGGTTCTGAGCTCCTCCTCTCTGTGAGGTAGGTATGAAGGTACATATTCTGGGTAGAGCTTCTCTCTGTTCCGGAAAACCGATGGTTGTTCGAGGACACTTTCGATTATGTCCCATGTTCGAGGCATAGTTTCGGTCAACCCAATCATAAATGAGGAGGTAGCACTACTTAAGGAAATTGGCCCCTTAGGCAGGAGAGCAGAGAACTTCTGAGTCAACCTTTGAAACTGAGCCTCCTTGTACGCCAGAAGCTCGCCTTGCTGTGATTTGCAGGCAGCCACGCTACTACGATCCCATATTTGGTATCCTCTATCAAGAGTTCATAGCGAGCTGCGCGGAATACAGGCCTAGCTTCGTAGCCGAGCTCTGCAAGAGCGTTTTTAGCTGATGCAAACAGAATGTTGTTGAAGTGCTTTTCGTCAATGTTTATGTAATATCTTCTAGGTTTCCCGTACAGTTTAAATCTAGATTTTTCAGCAAGTTTGCTTTTATAAATGGACATTATACTGTAAACTAGCCGTTCAACGTCCTTATCGGTTTTAACGTGAACGTCCTCTAGGATGTGCTCTGCTGGTACTATTCTGTGACTATAGGCTGGAGGGTTCTGGGTCAGCCTCCTAAACAATTTCATGGCGTCAACGCTGCTGAACACGTATACAAGAGGGTAGCGTTCATCTTTGCGGACATCTATAGAATTATCGATTTCGTAGAGAATGTCTCCAAGTTCTAGTGCTGCCTTTTCTACGCTTTTTGTTGAGGTTGTTGCTATTAGTGCCAATCTGTACGCCATGCTCACCGAGACCATCTGGCTCTGGATTTTGGAATTTGTGAAGGTACCTATCGACTTCAGCTGAATACCCTCCTTCCTGCATACTTTGGTCCAATGTGTTCCTCTACTCTTAAGAGCTCGTTGTACTTAGCTGTCCTCTCTCCGCGTGCTGGTGCCCCCATTTTGACGAAGTCAGCTCGAAGTCCAACAGCTATGTGAGCTATGGCTGTGTCCTCCGTTTCACCGCTTCTATGACTGACCACTACCTTCATGCTGTAGTTTGAGACTTTTCTAGCAAAGTTTAGTGCTTCGGTTAGCGTTCCTGCTTGATTCACCTTAACTATCGCTCCGCTTGCCACTCCTTTACCCAAACTCTCCAGCCTCTTGACGCTTGTTGCAAACAGGTCATCTCCAACTATAATCAACTTATTTCTCAGTTTATTAGTTATATTTCTAAACGATTCTACATCTTCTTCGTGGAATGGATCCTCTAATATTTTGATTGAGTACCTTTCGGCTATTTCAGTATAGTAGTCCTGGAGTTCCTCGCTCGTAAAGCTCCTACCATCAACTCTGTAGGTTCTCCTCCTGGAGTCGAATATGTGGGAGGCTGCAACGTCCAGACCCAGGACAACGTCTTCGCCGAGTACGTATCCGGCAGCACCTATGGCTTTAGCTAGAGCCTCCAGTGCCTCCTCGTTTTTCTTCATAGGAGGTGCAAAGCCACCCTCATCTCCAACATTCACGGCCCCAGGACCGTAGATGCTCTTAAGGATGTCCTTGAGTGTGTGGTAGATCTCAACAGCCATCCGCAGAGCCTCAGAGAACCTCTCTGCGCCTATGGGAATCACCAGAAACTCTTGGAAAGTTAGCTCGTTCCCGGCGTGCAGACCCCCGTTTATGAGGTTCATTAGGGGAACAGGCAAGCTGAAGTCGCCCACACCGCCAATGTAGAGGTACAGCGGGATGTTGAGAGCAGCAGCAGCTGCTTTGGCGGCTGCCAGCGACGTGGCTACTATAGCGTTGCCTCCCAGCCTAGACTTGTTAGGTGTTCCGTCGAGCTCTATGAGAGTTTGATCTATCTTTTGCTGATATCTTACATCCATTCCTACCAGGTTAGGTGCTATTATCTCGTTCACGTTGCGTACAGCTTTCAGCACGCTTTTGCCGTGGAACAGTTTAGGATCGCCATCCCGTAATTCGAAAGCTTCGTGAGCCCCTCTGCTTGCACCCGAGGGTGCAGCAGCTCTTCCGCACACGTTTCGTGTACACACATCAACCTCTACTGTAGGATTTCCCCGTGAATCTAGTACTTGGCGTGCTCTCACTCTAACAATTCTGTAGTGCTCCTGCTCTGAGGCAGATAGCATATTGCCTCCCCCGAAACACTATGCGTTGAGGGGAGAAAAATGAAAGTTTTAGTCGTAGGCGCAGGGAAACTTGGATCGCTCCTAGCTAAGAGACTCTCGGAAATAGGGCACGAGGTAGTCGTCATTGATGTGGACGAGGCGAAGGTTCAGAAGCTCGTGAATGAGGCAGATGTAGAGGCTTACGTTCGAGATGCAACCGATATAGCATTCTACGACGAGATAAACCTTGCTAGCTTCGATGCTGTAATCGCGACAACAAATCGCGATGAAGTCAACATGTTCGTAGCGGTAATCGGGAGAGAGTACGGCGTCCCGCGCATAGTAGCTAAAGTGAGGGACACGAAGATCGCCCAAATACTGGAACGGATAGGGCTGACTGAGCAGGTGATTGTTGAGCCTTCAGTTATAGCCTCCCTCATTCTGGGTGTAGTCGAGGGCAAAACAAGCGCTTTTAACCTCGTTCCAATATATACGGGCAGCTACCAGCTTGTTGCCGTTACAGTCGAGGAGGGTAGCCGAGCGGAGGGCATGCTTCTTGAGGAGCTCGACTATCCAAGGCAAGGCGTGAAGATACTCGCAGTGTTTGATGGAGAGAGGTTCAGGGATCCCGGAGAGGTTATACGCCTGGAGGCCGGACATCAAATAATAGCGCTTGTACGTAAGGACGTCATTGACAGCTTCCTTGAGACCTTCAGCTAAAATACTAGAGGGGACTTTTAGGCTAGCAGGAAGATAGTTCAGCAGAGGGTTCGATCTTGGCTAGCGCAGCCTATAGCATCGGCAGCGCAGTTTTCAGTCAACCCTTCTCCAGCATACTTGAGATCTTAGTTGCGCTTGGTTTAACCCTTGCAGCCGCATACGCGGTAATGCGGTTTGTCAGACTGTCGGCAGCTAAAGCCTTTCCATCAGATAAAGAGAGCATAGATAAGCTCTTTCAGCCGTTCTCATACGTGTTGTACCTAGTGGTATCGGTTATTGCTCTCGCAGTCTTTGCTGGCGTGGAAGAGCTAGCCTACGTTGCTGTTCTTGTTCTTGTGATCCTCATCATTTATAGCTGGAGGCTACTCCTAGACCTATCTTCGTACTACGCGCTTCAATTAAGGCGCCCAGCATTAAGGCCTGGCTCCCTTGTTGAGCTTCCTAAGTTAGGCGTTCGTGGGCGCATATCCAGCGTCAAACTGACGCACGTTACACTGCGAACGGCAGAGGGCTCTGTCATTTACATCCCCAATAGCCTGCTAGTATCTGAACCTCTAATTTTGATGACCACCCCCCAAGGCCTAGTTACATTTGAAGTGGTAGCGTCAATGGACTATGAAGAGCTTGAGAAAATAGACCGTGAACTGCGGTCTAAGATTTCAGAGCGTATCCCGGAGATTAAGCCGCAGGACGTCGAAATAGTTTTGAGAGAAATCCAAGAGGGGAAGGCAAGGATCAACGTGCGGGTTATTCTGCGTGGCGTAGAGCCTAAGCCTACTCTGATAAACAGGATAGTGTCTGTGCTTGTGCTGGTACTAAGAGATCGCAATCCTTATGTTAGAATACGATTATGGCAGGACTAGTGAAACAGGGAATAGGGTGAAGCTGGTTTGCCGCGGCAGAGACGCGATCCACACGTGTGCCCGGTCTGCGGATCTCGCGTTGAGCCCTACAAAACATGGCAGCTGGTATCGCCATTTCCCGATTCCAAGGGTAGAATAACCGTGACGGTTATGGGAAGCTTTACCTGCCCACAGTGTGGTCATAAGTGGAGAGCCGTGGTAACCAAGCTAAAAGTAGGCGGAGAGGATATAGAGCTAGAGGCACCATCTGGGTCAAAGAAGCTAAGCAAGGCAGAAAAGAGGGAGAAACGCGAGGGAGCTGTATTCGAGATCGATATAGAGGAATAAGGAGATAAGTTAGAAGATAAGTGTAAAAGTGTAGATTAAAGGTGCAAACGGCTTGCAGAAAGGGGCTAGAGCATTCCCCGCATTTCTGCTTCTTGGGCTGATTTGCGCTATAGCTGTCTCGACCCTCCCTGCTTCTTCTGGTGCCGAGAGCTCGGCCATGCGGTTGATGAGCGGTTCGCAGCTTAGCGCAGCCCCGCTCGTGGTTGTGAGCGGTAGGAGCATGCTCCCGCTGTTCTACACGGGAGACCTGGTAGTGGTGTTCAAGCCGGATCCCAATAACGTGAGAGTGGGTGATGTAATAGTTTACCGGAGCCTCTTCGGCAACCTGGTTATACATAGGGTAATACGCGTGGTTAACGCCTCCCCGTGCAACCCTGTCTGCTTCATAACCAAAGGTGACAACAACATGCTGGACGACGCGATGTTGGGGCTTCAGCCCCGGGTTGGGGTTGACTATGGCGATAGCTTCATTGGGAAGGTGATTAGCGTAGAGGTTAAGATAGGCGTGGATAAAGTCCAGGCTCCAATAAAGATACCCTACCTAGGCGTGTTCTCTCTCCTTTTGCATGGTGGATAGGACGGTTAACAGCCTGCTGCGGAGCACCGGGTCCTCTATCAACTCCCTCACGGCGCTTCCCGTAACCTTGAGCTTCGCGAGCTTTAACAGAAAATCCTGGGGACCCGTCACTGCTCCCCTGCTGCGCCATTCCACATAAGTTCTCACTGTCGCTTCCAGCGCCCGTGCATGTATGTCGCATAGCCCCTCTGGGCTTTCGGCAGGCAGCTTACATACCCTACAAGGAGTTGTAGAATTTAGGTACCCTGCGGCCGCAGCTAGTTTTGCGCCGACTTCTTTCATGGTGCTCTTTTTAAACTCTTCGAGAATTTCTCCTAGCACTTTCTTAGCCTCCTCCACAACATCTCTACGCCTCAGTTTACCGGCACGTATCTGTTCCAGAAGCTGTTCAAAGTGGCGTGTTAAATCGACGCTGGTTATCTGAGGGAAGTACTGTTTCAGTGCCTTTGCAACTAGGAACCCGAGATCTGTTATGTGGACACTGCCTCTATGAAGCTTCAAGTAGCCTCTGTCAAAAAGCACGTCAACTATTCGCGCTCTCGTGGACTCCGTGCCTATCCCCACAGTCTCCATCCACTTTACGAGGGCCATCTTGGTTAGCTTGGGTGGGGGTTGTGTGTAGACTGTTTTGATCGTGACCACCTTTATGGGCAGCTCGTCGCCCACCTTAACAGGGGGTACGTCCTCCTCGGACATCTTGATATAAGGTTCATATAGGCGTGTCCACCCTCTCTTCACGAACCTCTTGCCAGAGATTGTAACGTTGATCCCATTTGCAGATAGCAGAACAACTGTCTTCTCCATAATGGCGTGTGGAGCTAGGGATGCCAAGAACCTTCTGACTATAAGGTCAAACACGTTCTCTTTGGGCTTAGTTAATGAAGCGCTTGGAACCTCGCCTGTGGGATATATCGCAGGATGTGCTGGATCGTCTTTTGGACCATTGTTGGGCCGAAGCCTGCCCCCGGTCAAGCTGATCAGGGCTTTGACGAGTTTGCTGTACTTATGCATCATTGCTATCTTCTCGACTAGCGATAGCAAGTTTAGGTGCTTGGGAAGTTTTTGGCTGTTAGTTCTAGGATAGCTTATAAGCCCGTCTAGGTAGAGTTCCTCCGCCACCTGTTGCGTAAAGCTTGGGCTGTAGCCGAAAACTCTGTGAGCCTCTGCTTGGAGATCTCCTAAGTTGAACGGATATGGCGGCCTCAGGGAGATAGTCTCTTTTTTGAGATTAATTACCCGCAGAGCCCCAGCTCTACGCACCTTTTCGGCTATGCGGTTTGCAGTTGCATGGGATTCATACACTCCCAGCGTTATTGTTTTAGTGCGCCCTTTGGCTAGCTCTACAGTAGCTGAGACAGCGTATCGGGGCAGTGGGATAAAGGTCCTTCTCTTGATCTCCTCTTCTACCGCCTTTACTAAAGTGGGCGACTGAACACGACCAGCACTTAGTGTGAGCCTCTTCCCGGTTGCGGAGTATATGGACTCCATGAGCGCCCTGCTCACATTTATACCCCATATCCAGTCGAGCTCATGCCTTGCCAGTCCAGCCTCTATCTGGTTCCAGTCGAGCTGCTCAAGCCTAGTAAACGCCCTTAGGAGCTCCTCCTTCGTTAGAGAGCTGAACTTAGCGCGAAGAGCTCTGTCAAGACCTCCCACGTGCTTAATGATCATGTAGCCTATAACGCTACCCTCTATGTCGAAGTCGCACGCGTTCACGAACCTTGAAGCCCTCTGCGCCAGCTGCTCAATGGTTAGCAGGTACTCTTTCGTGTGCCTGGACGACCTGTCTATCTCCCAGAGGGGCCTCCATTCGTATTCAAATACCGGGAAGCCGCGCTTGCGGGTTGCGAGTCCAAAGAGGTGGCCTGCGGCAGGAGCTACGATGTAATTTGTAAAACCGCGCCTTACGACGTAGAATGGTACACCCCATCTGGATCTGCACTTTGTGAGATGGCCATCAGAAAGCGCTTCGGCTATCCTGGCAGCTGCCTTTGGCTTCTCCGCGATAATTAACGTGTAGTCGTAGTAGCTGTCCAGGATCTCTGTGCAGATGTGTGCTCTTGCCCATCCCCTTCGAGAACGGCGTTTGCCGTAGTATGGCATGACGCCACCATTCCCTAAGCAGGTTTTTAAGTTAACGAGATCCGTTGCAGCCGGATAGGGGTTTTGACTAGAGGTGGGACTGGGTTTAGGGGAAGCTGGATGCTGTGGATGCTCAATCTTAGAGGGATTAATGAATTCGGACGCGGCGCTTATCTAGCTCGAGCAGCCACCTCACAGGTATTGCCTGCTGATCTCCTCGTCTCGTATACCTGACTATGGTTAGAGGTAGCACGCCCAACTCAAGCTCCTTCTTAGCGAGGAGCACAGGATCCTCGCGGATCGATGAAGGCAGCTTGCTGACATCTATTAGAACGGGCGCTCCCATGCTTATCTGCAAGGCGCGCGCTCCAATGACGCGAGCTCTTTCAAACCTCGTAAGCCATGGTGGCCCTATTCTTATCTTACTCCTTATTTCGTTGAGATCCATCTCTGTGGAGCTTAGCTCGTTTGCCTTCTCTGAAGTATGCGACATGGCGCTGCCGCCCCCCAACACCATGCGATCAGACGGCTAATTATCAATTGCTCTAAGATCACGATTAAGTGCCGGAAATTTTAGGGTAAAGGACCCTAAAGGGGGTTACTCGGCTCCTCTACGAGTAGTTAAGTATGAGGAAAGCTCTGGGGAGTCGGCTACAGAGAGGAAAAATCCATCAAATTACGATTTCTGTGGGTTTTTAGTCCTCTTCTTTGTCCTTCTTTCCACCCTTGCCCTTCTTGCTTTCGGTCTTCGGCGATGCAGCAACAACATCGTCTATCTTAAGTATAGTTGTGGCGGCTTCCGTAGCGCTCTTCAGCACCTGCTCCTTGACTAGCACTGGCTCTATCACGTTTACGGCTATCATATCATCGACCACTTTGCCCTCGATCACGTCCACGCCAGCGCGTATCTTACCCTCACTGTGCATCTTCCTCAGATCCATTAGTGTCTGGAGCGCGTCAAGGCCAGCGCTCTCCGCAAGTACCATGGGTATTTCCTCTAGTGCATCGGCGAACGCCTCAACAGCTAGCTGCTCTCTTCCGCCAAGACTCTCTGCGAACCTCCTCAGGTGCAGCGCAAGCTCTACCTCTGTAGCACCTCCTCCGGGAACTATCATTGGCTTTCTTAGTACGTTTCTCAGTACGTGCAGGGCGTCGTTGAGGCTCCTCTCCGCCTCGTCGAGTATCATGTCGTTAGCTCCGCGTAGCAGTATACTCACAGCCTTGGGGTTGGGGCAGCCTTCTATGAACACCATCTTGTCGTTGCCGACCTTCCTCTCCTCTACGAGCTTGGCGAAGCCTAGGTC
>JBEVCG010000022.1:0-307 GCA_040514325.1 Thermoproteota archaeon
CCCTCTTGCTGCACTGCTCTCCCTTCGTTGCGTCCCTAGACGCTTTATGGCCTGCTACCGCCCAGCCTCGTACCTAAAGGTGAGGTTGAAAGCCTGCCGGAAGTCGTCCATGATTTCCTCACGTCTCTGCTTCAGGGACTTCACCACGCGCTCGAGGATTGTGTAGGTTCTGCTTGTCAGCTTCGTCCTAAACCACGGCAGATCCTTCCTCTCGTCGCCGAGGATCCTCCTGTAGTCGAACCCCGTGAGCTCATCGGAAGCCCTGCCGTTTACTATCCTGTCGAGCTCGAGCACTAGCGTGCCTCTG
>JBEVCG010000022.1:317-11281 GCA_040514325.1 Thermoproteota archaeon
CCCTCGGCCCTCGGGCAGAATCCTTTCGAATGTGCTCTGAAGCAGCGTCTGTGCGGCAAGCACAGCGTTGTATAGGTATGCCTTCCAGAACCTGGGATCGAGCGCAACAGCTGCTATGCTTGGCTGCTGCTGGCCAACGAACATCACGTGCCTCGCCGGAGTGTCGAAGAGGAGCGAACTGTACATCGAGAACATCAGCGCCGCCTCCGGTATCTCGGCAGCCTCGCTGACCGTGTCCGAGAGCACCGTCCTCTGGATGAGGAACTCGTCAAGCTTTCTTGCGGCCTCTCCAACGGCAAAAACCCGGAACAGCCCAAAGCTCTGGCCGAGTCGTAGGTAGTAGAGGAGGTCGCCTACCCCAAAGTTCTTCATAGACGCGTACCTGGTTCCGAGCTGCTCCACGCTGTTTATGCCCCGTAGGACCTCGCTCAGCTTGGCGGGCTCCTGGGACGGAGGAGGCGATGCTGATAGGAGATCCCGGTAGAAGTTCAGCAGCCAGACTATACCCGTCAGCCGCCCCTGCGCGGCTGAGATGAGCTCTCTGAAGCGCCTTGGAGCCCTCTCCCTAATCGCGATCGGAGGCAGGAGCACTACATCCTTCCCCATGCTATTAGCTTAGGCCACAAGATCCTAGGAGTTAAAGATTACTGAAATCGGGTGGGTCTCTGGGCCTTACCTCCGCAAGGGATGCGGTGTGGGGGCAGAAAGCTTAACACTAGATACCCGGAGAAGTACGACGATATGCAGGAGGTAGCAGAGCCGTCTTGCAGGGTCTGCAGCGCGTTGCCATAGATCCTACCGGAGCCATAAGGCTTGGCGGGAGCATCGTTGTGGATGGCCATGATCCTGAAGCCGTTGCTCGGGTTATAACACACATACACACTGATCATATAAGGCGCATAAGGGAGAGCGCTCTTGAACTGAACGCGCTCGTTGCAACCCCACTAACGCTGGATCTTCTGGCTGCACGCGGCATAAGGGTACCCGAGCACAAGAGGGTCGGGCTAGACTACTACGCAACGTTCAGCGTTGCTGGGGATAGCATAAGGCTTCTGAGGGCCAACCACGTGCCCGGCGCAGCAGAGGTCCTCGTCGAAACAGTCGACGGTCTCTCGCTAGGCTATACGGGCGACTTCAAGCTGCCGGGCACAGACATCATGCGGGATCTGGACGTGCTTGTTATCGATGCAACGTACGGCGATGTGAGGTACAGGAGGCCCTGGCAGGATCAGGCTGAGCTCATACTCGTGGAGACAGTTGATAGGATGCTGTCACTATCCCCCGTGGGGATCTACGCGTACAACGGCAAGGTCGAGGAAGTGATGATCCTGCTCAGGGAGTACGGTATAGACGCCCCCTACATCCTCTCGTCCACCCTTTACAGGTCGGCCCGTGTGCTGGAGAAGTACGGGTTCAAGCTCGGCTACTATGTCGACGAGAGGTCGGACGAAGCTAGCGAGCTTATGCGCGGCGGGCCGTACATTAGGCTCCTCCCGTTTGGGAAGCTTAGAAGCAGCAACGGCCTGCCCGGGAACGAGATAAAAATAATACTGTCCGGCTGGGAGTTCAGCGCGCCCGTGAGGAGGCTCGGCGAAAACGAGATACTCGTTTCGTTCAGCGACCACGCGGACTTCGACCAGCTCGTGGAGTACGTCCAGGAGGCTAGGCCCAGGCTCCTCGTGGTCGATTCCTCTCGCGGAGGCGCTGCAGCATATAAATTCTCCAGATACGTTAGGGACTATCTCGGAATAGAGTCTCTGGCGATGCCTTAGGAGGTATCCGCATTGTCCGAGAGCAGTCTCGACATAAGGAGGCTGGCCAGGCTAGCAGCGCTGAGGGTAACCAGTGAGGATGTAGAGGAGCTTCAGCAGAGGCTGGATAAGATCAAGAGGTTTATAGATAAGCTGCTCGAGGCCCCGGTAGAGGGTCTTGAGCCCCTCTTCCACCCCCACGACATGGAGGGCGTGACGAGGCCCGATGAGCCTAGCTCCCGCAGACTATCGTGGGAAGAGGTTTCGCTGAATGCCGCCAAGACCGAGAGGGGGTTTGTTGTAGGACCGCGCACGGTAGAGGAATGAGGTCGCGGCCACGCAGCTTGACACTGTTTCTATATTCCGGCTGCAGGTGCGCTGCCGTTTTGGCAGCGCGTTCGAGAAGCTGTAGCGGGGTTTGCGGGAAGGATTGGGCGTAGCCCTAGCTCTAGTGCAGCCTCTTGTGCTAGTACTTGAGCTTGATTGTGCGGCCTAGTCTGACGGCGGCCTGCAAATCGTGTGGCGCCGATATCACGAAGCCGTCGGTGTAGCCTGCCAGCTTGTCCGCGATGTCGAGTACCTCGTTTACCGCGTATGTGGGTTGATCTCTCAGTATCTTCGACAGTACCCCCGCGTTTCTCGGCGTTTTCACTATGATGTACGCTAGGAGCTTCTTGCCTGCCCTCTCGACCATTACCCGGACCTTCTTTAGCCTCTCGTGGGAGTGAAGGGGTCTGAGCATGAGGAAGAAGTCTATGTCTTCGCTTTTGACCCTCTCCTCTACGAGTCCCAGCGGGTATCTTGGGCTGAGGAGCGCCCCCACCTTCAGCTTGCTCTTGGTGAACTTCTTTACGAGCTGCGCTGCCCTCTCCACGCTGACATCCTCAACGATTCTACCCAGCGCGGGTTCGTCGCCGCGGATTAAGACAAGCCTGTCCACGCCTAGAAGCGCCAGGGCGCGCGCAACGTTCACTATCGCATTTGAGTTCATGTCGGTTACT
Source organism: Thermoproteota archaeon (assembly GCA_040514325.1). Classification (GTDB taxonomy): domain Archaea; phylum Thermoproteota; class Thermoprotei_A; order Sulfolobales; family Pyrodictiaceae; genus QNYQ01. The sequence continues at coordinate 3,070 of JBEVCG010000022.1, forward strand.
CTCAGGTGAGGCACAACCTTGACTCCGTACTTCGCGTGCAGGTAGGCTGCAATGACCGGCGCGCTTCCTACGGGAACTCCCATGGGGGCTTCCGGCAGGTCAATGCCGTCAAGCTCTGCCTCGCTGACCGCCTCTGCTATGGAGTTAAGCTCGTCTAGCTTTTTGGGCGGTACAACCTCGACGAGCACCTCTTTCCCAGACTTCTTGGCCAACACTTTCACCGCGTGGCTCTGTAACCCTGCTGTCTAGCTACGGTGGCGCCTCGCGAGCCTTTTTTGTCTGCCGTTTTTCACCCTTTCTGTGCCTCGCGCGCCCGCAGCTCTTTGGCTTTTTCGGCGAGCTCCTTGGCTGCCTTGAGGTCAATTGGGTTATGCGTGCGCCCTCCGACCTTTACCGAGGTTCCGACGATAAAGCCGTCAGCAATGCTCCAGTACGCCCTTATGTTCGAGCTATTGATGCCGCTGCCTACAATGACCGGAATTCCTGCAAGCCCCCTGATGCTCGCTACGTAGCCGGGATCCGGCGGCTTGCCTGTCTCCGCTCCGGTAACCACGATAGCGTCGGGCGATGCCCTCTCGACGCAGTCTCTCACTATACTCCATCCCTTTACGTTGCCCTGAAGCGGGTAGCTATGCTTTACGTCTATGTCAGCGAGAACAGCTATCTTCCTTGTCAACGACCTTAGGATAGCCCATACGTCATGCGCTAGCGCTCCCCATACCCCCTCCACGGAGACGCGTACCTCGCATAGCCCGTTTACTCTGACGAACCTTGCCCCAGAGGCGTAGGCAGCTGTAGCGGCTTGCACTCCGCCATTTCTCAGGACGTTGAGCCCAACGGGCAGCGAAACGCTTCTAGCAACCTCCCTTGCAATCACAGTTAGCGACGCTAGGCCTAGCGCGTCAACCCCCTCCGGAGCGTAGGGCGCATCGCCGTAATTTTCTATCAGCACTGCGTCAAATCCCGCGCTTTCGAGCTTCCTGGCCTCCTCGACGGCGTACTCTACTATCCGTTCTAAGTCAGAGGGTCTGCCTATTGAGGGTAAGGGGGGCAGGTGCACGACGCCTATTAGGGGCTTCCACCCCAGTAGCGGCATAATGTAGCCCTTCACGTGCGAACCCCTAGTCTAGCGGTAAATTGCCCCGATGCTAGCCGGAGGCTGGCATCATATCTAAAGCTTCCTGGGACAGCTGTCGGCAAAGGGGGAGGTACCCTCATCCCTGCTTGGTCGTTTCGGGGACAGCGTCTCCCCATCTTCTAGTGCTCCCATGATGTCCTAATCCGAAACAAATAATGCTGCGCTTAAAATCTCCTCTGGCCTCTGCCGTTGTTTTCACTCTTTCCCGGCTCCTGCGAACCTCTCAATGCTTTCGAGCAGGTTCTTTTCTGGCATAGCTCCTACCATGACCTCGGCGACGTGGCCATTGACAAAGATTGCCGTTGCGGGGATGTTCTCTATGGAGTACCTGTCTGCAACCCTCGGCAGCTTGTCCGTGTCCACGTACACAAAGATGAGGTGAGGGTACCTTGCAGAGAGCTTCCTTGCTACGCGCTTGAACACGGGCTTGAAGACTTTACACGGATTGCACCAGTCCGTTGAAAACAGGACAACAGCGACCCTTGCTGTAGATACGGTCCTCTTGAACTCATCCTCGCTTTCGACGTATGCTAGCGGCTCGCCCATTTCTCTTTCGAGGTTTTCCAGCCTTGCTCTGATGGATGAGAGGACAGCTTCAGCTAGCTTGTCTAAGGGTGATGCCACTGTGCACCTACCTCTAATAGTTCCTTGTGTTTCTAAGCTGCATGCGCTAGCACATTAAAATGATCACCGCCACTTGCCTTCTGCGCGTAAGCCGGGTGTCTAGCGGCAGCATTGTCGACACTGTCGCAAGCCCTGTGCTAAAAATAAATATTCATAATTCTAATGCCTGAAAGCTGTTAGGTGGGGTGAGCACTTCGTATGAAGGTTTTCTTCGAGGTTCTGAACGTTGATACGCCAGACCGCATAGCTGTTGTCGACATCACGGAGCGTGTTGAGGAGGTGGTATCGTCAAGTGGCGTGAGAAACGGGCTGTGCATAGTCCATGTGCCGCATGCCACGGCGGCTGTAATGCTGAACGAGATGGAACCTCGGCTGGCTCTCGACTACGTTAAGCTGGTACACGAGCTCTTTAAACCGAATGCTGATTGGGCGCATAACGCCATCGACCGTAATGCTCATGCTCATCTAGCTGCAGCCTTCATAGGATCATCTAGGCTGATACCGGTTAAGGACGGTAGACTGGTTCGGGGCACCTGGCAGAATATAATCCTCCTAGAGCTTGATGGACCTAGAAACCGGAGAGTCGTTGTAGAGGTTTTAGGCGAGTAGGTGGGTAGCGTTGACGGGGAATCTGCAGGCAAAGCCCCGAATATACGTGGCCGAGAAAAGCGAGATACTCTCGGGTAGGATAACCGACGTATACTTTGATCGTACGCGCCGCGTCTTGGAGAAGGCGGGCCTCTGCGGAAAGCGCGTCCGGGCGGAGCTGCACGCATACAGCCTACCAAGGGGCTTTGAGTGGGCTGTGTTCGCAGGACTGGAGGAGGCGCTCGCAATACTTGAGGGCAGGAGGGTAAACGTCTACGCAATGCCTGAGGGCACGCTGTTTAAGCCTATGGAGCCTATCATGGTTATAGAGGGGCCCTACTGCGAGTTTGCCACCCTCGAAACAGCTATGCTGGGAGCGATAAGGCATGAGACCAGCATCGCCACGAAGGCTGCCCGCATAAAGCTGGCTGCGGGGGACAAGACGGTTCTCTTCTTTGGGCTACGTGCAGTGCACCCGGCTATAGCTCCCATGGCCGATAGGGCAGCCTATATTGGGGGTGTGGACGGCGTTTCTGGGCTGATGTCCAAGGACTACATAGGCGTTGAGCCGCGTGGAACGATGCCCCACGCGCTGGTGATCATTTTCGGTGATCCTGCTAAGGCGTGGAGGGCTTTCGATGAGTACGTAGAGCCGGATGTGCCCAGAATAGCTCTTGTTGACACGTTCTATGACGAAAGGTTTGAGGCCCTTCTTGCAGCTAAGACCCTTGGCTCAAAGCTGTACGGTGTGAGGCTAGACACTCCTAGCAGCAGAAGAGGTAACATGAAGAGGATAGTTCAAGAGGTTCGATGGACTCTGAAGATAAACGGATACAGCGATGTGAAGATATTCGTGAGCGGTGGCTTGGACGAGGAGGAGGTGGCAGAGCTTAGAGATCTCGTGGACGGGTTTGGCGTAGGGACCTCGATAGCGTTCCCCCCCAGCGTAGATGTGAGCATGGACATCGTAGAGGTTGAGGAGAACGGAGCGTGGGTCCCAGTATCGAAGAGAGGTAAGCTGCCTGGCTTCAAGCAGGTATATCGCTGTCCCCCGCTCGACGATACAGTAGTCCGATGGGGTGAGGCCCCCGAGACAAAGTGTAGCGATGGCAGCGATCCAAAACCTCTGCTCGAGCTGTATCTCCGCGATGGAAAGCTGGTAAAAGACCTGCCCAGCGTCGAGAAGATAAGAATGTACGTTATCGAGCAGCTGAAGAGCCTAACAAAGCCTGGCTAGCGGAAGTGCCCATGCTAGGCCGGTATTATGCTGCCGAGCGTTCTTGCAGAAGCTACTGCGCTTTTTATTGCTAGCTCGACGGCCATCGAAGGCGGCAGCTTGCTCATGCCTAGGAAGCCGGGCGCTGAGCATGCAACATAGCAGCCCTCGGACGAGAGGGCATCAGCCAAATCTACGCAGCTATTCACGGCTCTACCCGCTCTGTCGCTGCATATGATTACGCAGCCCTGCGTGGATTCTGTGCAAATCCTTCCTTGCAGCAATGTCACCCTCATCGCTGCTCCGCCGCTTGAACTGAAAACGCTCTCGATCTTAGAGGGCTTAAGATCGGAATCCAAGAACCTTAGACCCTGCCTTGGCACTCTCACGGTGATTTGGGGGCCCATCACGAGCTCCAAGGCAAATCCGTCGTGTACAAGAACGGCTCTTCCCCCGACGCTCTTCAGCGAGGCTAGTTCAATCACCATTGCGCGGCCCGGAAAGGGTGCAAAGAGGTTGAGCTTTACGCCGGATGATTCCGCAGAGACTGCGGTGGGTAGCCTGTTGGCAAGCTCTACGCTATGCTTTAGCAATACTCCAAGCCCCCGATCTCTAAGAATGAAGCTCACTTCTGGCGGAAGGCTTCCCCCATCTTCTAGTGCGTTGTTGAAGTGCAGCGCAATTGTAGCCTTACCTGGACGTTTACTGAGAACGTGTGCACTGCACTGAGACAAGCTACAATCGGGCAAAACTTCTACGGAGTCCGTGATGAAGTTTGACTCTACTTCAACAGTAACGTCGATCCCGTTAAGACCTCTCGGTGATACGCCTGCTATACGCGATGAGAGCGAGTAGCTTATAATGCGCGGCTTCGTGGTGCGCTCCAACGACTCACCAATTGCGGAGATTGCTTGTGAGACGCACACGTCCACGTCCATCTGGGAGCACGGAAGATGCACCTTCACTACACGCTGCGGCCGAGCTCCATCCAGCATTGCTGCGACCTCTAGAACTTCTTCGGCGCAGAAGTCCTTCGTGCAAAGCTCTCCTCCGGCTACCTTGTAAAGGTAGACCCCGTACACGTTTACCCCAAGCCCGCTCCCTGGATCTCTGTACATCTTTTCTGCAAAGGACCTCTGAAGCCACATCGCTAGCTCCCCGAGGAGGTGGGCTCCCTGCGATCCCGCGAGGAACACGTAGGTCTTGCCCGCCGCGGTCTCATACATTACCATGTCCTGCCACTTTCTGAGGTCAGCCAGAACAAGCCCCCTGCTGAGGATCAGGAGCGCGTAGGGGAGGAGCGTCGTCACTTCGTGGATCTCTGGCAGCGTTTTCGCCAGCTTCAGGATTACGTACGTATAGCGCGGGAAGCCATCGCGGCCTATGATGTCCTCGGCTCCACAGGCCACGCCGACGCGCCCATGCTCAGAAACGGTGACGTTGAGGCTGTTGCATCTGTGCTTTGGCACAAGGATACCGACCTCCTCGCTGAATGTGTAGAGTATCCCGTTTTCTGCTAGAAAGACGACAACCCCTTCTTCGAGGGACCCTAGGGGCCTCAGCTCAGCTGAAGATGATGGTACCCGGAGAAGTTGCCCATCGCATGAGGTAACTAGAGTGTAGTCGCTGTTGACGAGCGCCGCCGAGCAGGGCCCCGTCAGCGTGCCGCGTAGTTTACCGCCTACATGCTCTACGAGCCGCTTTCCCGTGAAGCTGTCAAGGACAGCTATCCTGCCCCTCGATGTGCGGATCACGAACAGGCAGTAGTACTGCGTGCAGCCTACACGCTCCAGCTTGCCTCTGTAAATGTCCCACACGGAACCCTTTCTCCACTCTATGATATGGACGCGCGTTCCGCTAAACTTCCTTTCAACTCTCAGCGCAAGCGAAGGCCCCACAACGTCGAAACCGCTGAGGCTATCATCCACTTTGAGTAATGCCGGCCTGGCGCCGTGAGACTTTGGCAAAAGGGCTACCATCCTCCTGTTGGCGGCGATGACCTCCAGCCGGTCCTCCAGATTCCTTACAAGGATCTCGTCGCTGCTGAAGCCCTCGTCTGTTTCGATTGCCGACAGCGGCGCAAATGGAAGTGTTCCGTAGAGTACACTAGGCACGGTACCTGCTCCCACTATACTGCGCTGTATGCAGACCCCATAGAGTGTGGGTGACGGTGCCGAAACTGATTACGAGCAGCAATGCTGGATGGAGCTTCGGCTAGAGCACCGTGGTAAATACAGATGTCATCCGGGCTAGGAGGGTGCAGCCTACGCGGAGAGGGTGTAAATAGTCTCGGACAACCTCCGTACCCCCTCCTCTAGGCGCCTCTCGGGCTCAGAGACGAAGCTTACTCTGACGGCGTATCTTCCGCTCTCGCCGAAGTGTGTTCCAGGAACCACAGCTACGTGAGCCCGCTCTAGAAGGCGTTTTGCAAGCTCGTTACTGTCTATACGGGCAGGTTTAAGGTACTCTTCCAGGTCAACGTAGACGAACATGCCTCCCTCGGGTTCGGTGAACCGTGCCTCCGGAAGATACTCCTTCAGAGCCCGGACTGCAGCCTCCATTCTCCTAGCATAAACCCCCTTTACATACTCTATGTGCTTGAGCCTGCCTTCCCTGTTGCGCAAGTACTCTAGGACAGCCAGCTGGGCCACAGAGGGGGGGCAGTAGACCACCTTCTCAGAGAGCAGCTTCACCTTGTCCGAGAGCTCCCTATCGGAGTAAATGTAGCCGAGCCTCCACCCGGGTAGGCCTGGATCCTTGCTGAACGTTCCGATGACTATCGTGTTGTGCGGGGCGTATCGGTAGGGGTTCACGTGGATCCCCCTGTAAACCAACGTGCGGTAAGCTTCGTCGAATACGAGCCATGCATCGGAGTCTGTCACAATATCTGCAACAGCACGTACAACATCTTCCTTCAGAACCCTCCCGGTGGGATTATCCGGGCTCACAAGGACTACAGCCTTCGTCCTGCCTCTCCGAATCACCCTATTTATATCGTCAGGATCCACCTGGAAGCCTTCCTCCAGCCTTGCCCTCACCTTGACAACCTTAGCGCCAAGATACCTCACGAGCGGCTCGTAGCCGAAGTACGTGGGGTCGACTAGAACTACCTCGTCCCCCTTCTCCAAAATCGAGGAAAGGGCAACGAACATCCCCTCCTGCCCGCCGGCGGTTACAACAATGTCTTCGGGATCTACAGAGGGGCCCCCGAAGAGCTTGATGTCGTCAGCTATAGCCTCCCTCAGCTCCGGTATGCCTGAGCTGGGGGTGTAGGCGTAGGGCCTCATGCTCTCCTCGGCTAGAAGCGATGCTAGCCTCTCCCTCAGCCATCTTGGCGGCGGGATGCTCGGCTGCCCCGTCGAGAGCATTATGACGTCAACGCCCCGCTTAGCCAGCGAGAGCCTGATCTCATCCAGTTCGCGTGTCGGGCTAGGCTTAAGGAGGAACACCGAGCGGTTAACACGGGGCATTTAACCGTTCACCATATTCATGCATTGAGTGGTGCAAGATTCCGCGCTACAGTGGCCTAATTGCTTGAGGGGATTAGTGAGATTAATAGTAGTTGTAGTGTAGTTGCCGGAGGAAATTGGATGCGCATAAGCTTAGATGATGAGCGCACCCTTTAGCAGAAGGCTGCTTGAAGCCTATGAAGAGAGTGGCCAGGTCTGAGACGGGGGCTGTTCGGCGCTCCGCTATCTCCTCACTACTTGAGTTCTCGGACCCAAACGTCCTCCTCACTAGCCGTGTTTAGAAGATGTACGGGCCGAGCCTTTTTAAGAAAACATTCTCACACCCACGGTACTGGAAGCCCCGTCCTCTGTGCTGAACCAACACCTATCTGATCCACCATGATGATTTCCCTGCGCACTTAGCTAACCAACCGAACAGCAGCAAGACCAAGGTGCGGAGGCGGGGAAGCTTAGACAATAATATCACAACACAGTCTTTAGCTATTACAGCTCTCTATAGGTGCCTCCTCCTTAAACCCGTAAATGGAAGGGAGGGAATACAGGTAGAACTAATTTGGAGTCCCTATGGGTAAGGTGAGGGCATCCACCGCAGATCCAAAAAGCCGCAACTAGCCATAAGGTGAAAGTGGTAGGAGCGAAGGGATGAGCGACCTCCCCAGCAGGCCGAGCGGTGATGAGTGGGTGAGCTGCAGCGACCCGAGGTGCATAACATACATTCTACTCATGGCTGTTCCGCCAGGCTACGTTGTAACATACGGCCTGCTAGCAAAGCTTGTAGGAACATCCCCAAGGGCCATAGGGGCCTACATGAGGTCAAACAGAAACCCAATAGTTGTCCCCTGCCACCGGGTGGTAGGCTCGAAAGGGCCTGGAGGCTACAGCTTGGGTTTAGATTTCAAGTTGAAGCTCCTCCAACTGGAGGGGGCTGCAGTCAACGGAAAGCTAGTAGATGAACGGAAAATATCGTCCCCAGATGTGTTCTGGGAGGTCTTAGAGAGGGAGGGAGGGCAGCAGATAGTGATGGATCCAGACGAGTAGCAGACTGGGATCACAAACCCACCGAGAAAGACGAGAGAAAAGCTAAATTAGACTCTTTGTATGTTAGCTGTTTCTCCGGACAGATGGCGGGGTAGCATAGCGGGGTAGGGTAGCCTGGTTAGCCCGCGGGGCTCATAA
>JBEVCG010000023.1:0-10221 GCA_040514325.1 Thermoproteota archaeon
CCGCTACCTGGGGGAGAGGGCCGCTAAGCTCGGTGTGCACGTTGTCCCCGCCTGGAGGATAGCGCGGGAGGGTGTGGAGGCTGCGGGCGAGGCTGTGGAGCACCTGCTGGAGTCGGGCGCCGAAGAGTACTACATAAGCGTGGACGTGGACCACGTGGCCGAGGCGTGGGCTCCGGGCGTAAACGCTCCCTCCCCGCTCGGCCTCGACCCTAGGGAGTCGGCTGCCATCCTCCTGGAGGCCTCAAGGAGGCTCCGGCCCCGGGGTATCGACGTCGTCGAGGTTTCGCCCCCCTACGACGTGGGGGACGCCACATCTAGGCTGGCAGCCGCGCTGCTCCTCTACGCGATCTACGGTGCGCTGCGGGGGTAGGGCCGTGCCGAGGGCTGACCTCGTAGTCTACAACATAGGGGAGCTGGCCACTTTTCCCGCGAAGCCTCTGAGTAGGGTCTCGGAGGAGACTGCAGGCATTAGGCGGGGCGCTGGCATCGCCGTGCGCGGGGGGAGGGTGGTCGAGGTCGGGTCCTCTGAGGCCATCCGTGGAAGGTACGACGCCGCCGAGTACGTAAACGCTGAGGGCAGGTTCGCGTCGCCGGGGCTCGTGGACCCCCACACCCACCTAGTGTTCGCCGGCTCGCGCGAGGACGAGTTCGAGATGAAGCTGATGGGCTACAGCTACTCCGAGATACTCGAGCGGGGCGGCGGCATCTACAGGACGGTGGAGGCCACAAGGAGGGCGTCGCTGGGAGAGCTAGCAGCGCGCGCCAGGAGGGTTCTAAAGCTGATGATGGATGGGGGGACCACCGCTGTTGAAGTTAAGAGCGGGTACGGCCTCTACCCGGAGGACGAGCTGAAGCAGCTGGAGGCAGCCGCTCTGGCCTCCTCCGGGCTGCCCGTGCGGATTGTAGCCACGGTTCTGGCCCACGTGGTGCCGAGAGAGCACATGGAGGACCGCGGAAGGTACGTCGAGCTGTTCAAGGAAATTGTACGCGAGGCTGCCGCCCGGGGGTTAGCTACCTACGTCGACGTCTTCTGCGATAGGGGGGCCTTCACCGTCGAGGAGACAAGGGAGATCGTGAAGGCAGGGCTGGACGCCGGGCTGAGGGCGAGGATCCACGCCGACCAGCTCAGCTACATTGGCTGCTCCAAGCTGGCCGCCGAGCTGCCGCTGGACTCGCTGGACCACCTCGAGAAGATGCCGGCCGAAAACGCAGAGGTGCTGGCCCGCGCCGGGTCAGTAGCCGTGCTGACACCCACCAGCATCCTGGCCATGAGGGAGGAGGCGAAGCCACCCGTGGAGGCGCTGAGGAGGGCCGGCGTCCCAATCGCGGTGGCGTCGGACTACAACCCCAACAACATGACACCGCTCCAGCAGACGGCGATGGACCTATCCACGCACCTGCTGGGCCTTACGCCGCTCGAGGCCCTGGCCGCTGCAACCGTTAACGCCGCGTGGAGCCTGCGCATCGAGGGAGGCCAGGTGGTGGAGGGCGCGCCGGCCGACCTCGTGGTGTGGGACTTCGACAACCACAAGTGGGTCGGCTACAGCTGGGGCTACAACAAGGCTGTGGCCGTTGTGGTCCAGGGCCAGCTGTGGAGGAACGAGCTCTAGCTCTCCTCCGGCTTCGCCGCCTCGAGGATCCTCCTGGCTATCCTGTAGTGCACCGCGTCCACAAGCTCACCCTCCACCTTTAGGGCGCCCGCGCCCCGCGCTGCTGCGGACTCGTAGGCCTCGACAACCCTCCTGGCCCACTCAACCTCCTCCCTCGTCGGCGTGAAGACCTCGTTTGCAACCTCGACCTGCCTGGGGTGTATCGCTGACTTGCCGACGTAGCCAAGCGACTTCGCCTCGAGCGCCTCCCTCCTGTACCCCTCAACGTCGTCCACCCTGAAGTAGACCGAGTCTATGGGGTCCACCCCGTAGGCGTGCGCTGCGAGGGCCACCCACGTTCTGACGCAGACGCTCCTCGAGTACGCCTCGAGGCGCCCGCCAACGCTTAGAGCAAGATCGGCAGGCCCCCAGGTCACCGCCACAACGCCCTCCTCCCGGACAACGTCCTCCAGCCTGACCACCCCCCGGGGCGTCTCGATCAGGGGCACAACGGAGCGCCCCGTGGCCCTGTAGGCGAGGACGGAGAGCCCCGGCTCGGCCTTGGGCACCACAACGCAGCTGACCGGGTCCCAGCGCGCTACGTGCTCGAGGTCCTTCACACCCTCGCCGGACCAGAGGGGGTTAACGCGGACGCAGAGCTCTCCCCTCCACTCCAGCTCCCCCAGCAGCTTCGACAGCAGCCTCCTGGCCTCTCCCTTCATCCCGGGCGGAACCGCGTCCTCCAGGTCCAGAACCACCACGTCAGCTCCAATGGTTGGAGCCTTCCTGACCTTCCTCTCCTCCCCTCCGGGAACGTACAGGAAGCTTCTGCGCCTAGCCACGGGTCCTCCCCAGGAGGAGGTGCCCCGCCGGGAAAGGGGTCGTGGAGAAGCCCTACCGGCCGGTGACCCGGGGGCAGACTAACACTGGATCATGGGGGCCCATATCCTCTTCTCGCAGACGGTCTGTCTGGCCCTCTCGTATCCCGCGTCGGCGTGCCTGACAACGCCGATGCCGGGGTCTGCCGTGAGGACCCTCTCCGCCCTCAGCTCGCTCTCCGGCGTCCCGTCGAGCACTAGGCCGATGCCAGCGTGTATGGAGTAGCCTATGCCGACTCCCCCGCCGTGGTGGACGCAGACCCACGTGGCTCCAGCGGCCGCGTTGAGCAGCGCGTTCAGCACGGGCCAGTCTGCTATAGCGTCGCTGCCGTCCTTCATGCCCTCCGTCTCCCTGTAGGGGCTGGCCACGCTGCCCGTGTCCAGGTGGTCCCTGCCTATCCACATGGGCCCAATCTCCCCGAGGCGTATGAGGGCGTTCATTATCTTGCCGAAGCGGGCGCGCTCGCCGTAGCCCAGCCAGACGACCCTCGCCGGCAGCCCCTGGAACTTGACGTACTTCCTGGCCTTCTCTATCCAGCGGACCAGCCTCCTGTTCTCCTTGAAGGTAGACACGATCTCGTCGTCGAGCCTCTCGATGTCCTTCGGGTTGCCCGTGAGGCTTGCGTAGCGGAACGGGCCGCGGCCCTCCTCGAACATAGGCCTTATGTACGCCTGCACGAACCCGGGTATCTCGAAGGCGTCTCTAAAGCCGGCCTCGTACGCCATCTTCCTGATGTTGTTGCCGTACTCGAAGACTACTGCGCCTCTACGCTTGAACTCCACCATGGCTTCGACCTGCCTCCTCATGCTCCGGAGGGCCAGCTGCTTGTACTTCTCCGGGTCCTCGTCCCTCAGCTTCTCCGCCTCGTCGGGCGAGAGGCCCTCCGGTATGTAGCTGAGGGGGTCGTGCGCGGGGGTCTGGTCGGTCACAACGTCTGGTACAATCCCGCGCCGCAGGATTTCGGGGTACACCTCGGCGGCGTTGCCCAGGAGGCCTATGCTGAGGGGCTCCCTCCTCTCCTTCGCTCTTAGGGCCATGTCGAGGGCTCTGTCCAGGCTGTCCGTCCAGGTGTCCAGGTAGCCGTGGCGTATCCTCCTCTCTATCATCCTCTTGTCGACCTCCACAACGATCGCGACGCCGCCGTTCATCTTGACGGCAAGCGGCTGCGCTCCGCCCATCTCGCCGAGGCCTGCCGTGAGCACGAGCCTGCCCTCGAGCGTGCCCTCGGGGAAGTGCTTCTCGGCCGCGAAAGCTAGGGTTTCGTAGGTGCCCTGCAGTATCCCCTGAGTGCCTATGTAGGCCCAGCAGCCAGCCGTCATCTGGCCGAACATCGTGAGGCCCTTGCGCTCCAGCTCCCAGAACGTCTCCCAGTCGGCCCACTTGGGCACGAGCAGCGCGTTGGCTATCACCACCCTAGGCGCCATCCTATGCGTCTTGAAAACCGCCACCGGCTTGCCGCTCTGAACCACCAGGGTGTCGTCCTCGTCCATCTCCATTAGGGTGTCCACTATGGCTTCAAACGCCTCCCAGCTCCTAGCCGCCCTCCCAGTGCCCCCGTACACGATCAGGTGCTCGGGATCCTTGGCCACTTCGGGGTCAAGGACGTGGAAGAGCATGCGGAGGACTCCTTCCAGCTGCCAGCTCCCGCTCTTTACGTGGAGGTCCCAGCCGGTTATGTGGCGGACGCGGAGCCTCTCCCAGGGCCTGTAGTAGCCCTCCTCAATGAGCTTGTAGATTGGCCTACCCCGGTACTTCTCCAGAACATCCCTTGGAGTGGACAAGGAGGTGCACCTTCCGCGGGGTTCCGTGCTAGTGTGGAGTGGCACCATCGAATTTAAGCTAATCCCTCAGACGAGCTCCAGGACCCTCGCTGGGTTAGCCTAAGCCTGCATCCAGAGCCAGCATCACTATGAAGCCTGCGAAGAAGCCTAGTGTTGCCGGCTTCTCGTGGCCGCTTCTGTGGCTTTCGGGCAGCGCCTCGTGGCTAACCACGTAGACCATAGCGCCCGAGGCGAAGGCTAGAGCACCCGCGAGGACGGCCGAGCTTGCCCCCGCCACGAAGGCTGCTAGAGCTGACGTTACCACCTCGCTGAGGCCGCTGAGCGCGGCAACGGCTATGGCTAGCGCCAGGCTGCCTGTTGAAGCGTAGACGGGGAGAGATACGGCAAGGCCCTCGGGGAAGTCCTGCGTCCCTATGGCTATACCCACCACTACACCTTCTGATACGTTGTAGGCCGTTGACGCCCCTATCGCCATGCCCTCGGGGAGGTTGTGGATGATGATGGCTACAGCCACCAGCCACGCCGCCCTGATCTTCCTCTTGAGGTGCTCGGGACCCTCGTAGCCCTTGACGATGTGCTCGTGGGGGAGCAGCTCGTTGACCAGCGATATGGTCGCTGCACCTAGCACGAAGGATGCAAGTGGCACGGGGAGGCCGGCGAGATCCATCGCGGGAATCAAGAGGCTCAGGAAGGAGGCCACAATCATTACGCCGCTGCTGAACCCCATCCCCACGTCGAGAAGCCTCTCCATCCTGCTGCTCGACGCCCTGCTCCCACGCGCAAACACGGCGAGGAAGCCGCCGAGAGCTGTCATGGCCGCCGCGTACAGCGATACAAGCACCGCAGCCGCTAAGGGGCTTCCTCCAGAGAGCCTGGCAACAGCATCAGTAAGCCTCGCTAGAATATCCACTATAGGCACCCATCAGGCTATGAGTAATCGAAGCGTTCTAGAAATAAGTTTTGTCTAGCAACCCCTAGCAGAACCTCCAGATTTAAAGTTTAGTTCCGTTTGAATCTGCGGCCAGGCTGAAGGCTACCTCATATGTATCCCAGCGCTCTAAGCCTCTCCTTCACCTTCTCCTCGTCCTCTTTGCTCATCGCCGCGCCCGCCTGCTCTTCGGGGGAGAGAACCTCCTGGAGGAGGAACTCCACCAGCTCGTCAACGCTGCTGAAGCCTCCCTGCTCCTCTATGAACTTCTTGGCCTTCTCGTAAAGCTCCTTGGAGATGCTCACCTGGACTCTATCGGCCACTTTAAGCCACCAGCCAACCGGTAAAGTCTCCGGAAGTACTTGAGGGTTTCGCGCTAGCTTCTGCTGTAGAGGAGCTCCTCTAGCAGCTGCTTCGCCTCGTGTATGCTGAGCGTACCCGCATCGCCGCGGCCCACCGTGCCCTCTGGGTCGTAGACGGCGAAGACGCCAAGCCAATCGTGGACGGCATCGTCGGGCCCCCTGTCGTTTTCGGGAAGGTAGTTGCTTGGCCACCCCAGCGTGCCGGCTGGGCGCCACCAAAGATTATCCAGGTACACCATGAGGTCGGGTGCATCGCCGTTCACCACCGGGAAGAGCTCGGAGGGTCTGTACGCCGAGGTGCTCCACTGCTCGCCGCTAGGCCCTCGGATCCTCTCTATGTCTCTCTTCAGCTGCTTGACGGTCTCCTCGTAGTACTTGGGCTCCACCGCTCCGCGCTTCTCGCGGCCCTTCAAGTTCACGAAGACCCTGCTGTAGTAGCCTCCCCAGGCCCAAGCCACCGTGTGGTCCCAGTCGACCACGTCCTCCCGGAGATCGGTGCCCGGCTTGAGCCCCTCCGAGTCCACCTTGAGCTTTAGGTAGCCCTGCTCTACCAGCCACTGGTTAATGGTGAACGCCCCCTTCATCGCCTTAACGCCGTGGTCGCTGGCCACAACCACCACCGTGTCGCGCGGCAGCCTCCTGTAGAGGTTCTCGAACCACCGGTCGATCCTCCGGTAGAGGTCCGGGATCACCCTGCTGTACCTCGGGTGCTCCTCGAAGCGGGGGTGATCCCGGTCAAAGTACTTCCAGAACGCGTGGTGCGCGCGGTCCACCGCTATCTCGACGTAGACGAAGAGGTCCCAGCGCTTCCGCAGAGCCAGGTACTCCACGTGCCTCTGGTGGTTCTCCAGCATGGCGAGCACCTCCTCGGCGACGCGCTCCTTGTCGTGGCTCCTGTAGACTATGTCGAATACTGGCGGCCCCGCCGCCTGCTCGAGCTCCCTCCTAAGCCATGGCGGGAACGTGTACGGCTTGTCGGGCCCCGGCGTCGTGAAGTCCGTTACGAGGAACCCGTGCACAGGCTTCGGGGGGTAGCTCGGCGGCACGCCGTAGACGCCCACGCGGAGGCCGCGCCTGCCGGCCTCCTCCCAGATCGTTGGGTACCTCACGTAGCTGCTGTTGACTATGTAGTAGCCGAACTCCCCGGGCCTCCTGTGGCGGAACCCGTATATGCCCAGCTCGCCGGGAGTCCTGCCGGTGAACATCGAGATCCACGCTGGCACGGTTATCGGTGGGTGGCAGCTCCTCAGCACGTACCTTGCAGACTCCTCCACGAGCTCTCGCACGTAGCTGAAGCCCCCGCCGTCGTAGCCGTCGTAGAGAACCCTTGGGGGCATGGAGTCCAGACCCAGCACGAAGACCCTTCTAGGCACTCAGCCACACCTCTACCTCCTTCAGGATCTCCTCGGCCAGAGCCTCCGCCTCCTTAGAAGAGGCGGCAACGTCTACCACCACAACGCTCTCCTTCCCAGCAGCTTTAACGCCTTTGCCGCGCAGCCTCTCCGCTAGCTGCACGAGGCTCCGGGATACGGAGCGGATGTAGATGACCGCCCTGCCCTGCCTGGGGATGAAGTGCACGAGGACGACTACAGCGTCGGGGTTCTGAGCGGCCAGGCGCCTCCCCACTGCGCTGGTCACGTAAGCGTCCATGACCAGCCTGTAAGCCTTCAGAGCACCGGCCGCCCTTAGGGGCTCAAGGCTGGCGAGGGCCTCCTCGACAAGGCTGCGAGCCCTCTTCAGAGCGCTAGCCAGCTCGGGGTCGCGCGTAAGCGCGTGGGGGTTCTCGGCTGCCCTCTCGACCGCCCTTGCAAGGCAGCGGGTATCCAGAAGCCGGTAGCAGGAGTCTATAGCCTCGGCCAGACTCCTCAGCGCGGGTAGGCTGGCCTGCGCTCCTCGGAGGAGCTTCCGCAGCCTATCGAGGCCGGGGTGCCCCCTCCCCGAGTCTACGTAGGGTGCTAGATCCCCCACACCCCCTAGTGCCGCCAGCAGCATGTCGCCTGGAGCCTCGGGGGCCCCGAGAACCTCGTATGCCAGGATGCTGGCTCCGGGGTAGCTGTTTTCCCCCGCCTCTCCAAACGCGACTGGGTTGCAGTAGCCCGCTAGGCCGCGCCGCGGAGGCTGAACCCGGTGGTGGTCCAGCGCGTACAGCTGCACCTCCAGCCTCTCGGCAAGCTTCTCGTACTCGGAGCCCGATACCCCGTAGTCCAGCACCAGCACAGCGTCTACGCCGGGAGGAGGCTGGGGGACAGCATCCGCCGAGTACAAGCCTATGGTGGGGACAGCGTGCCCCACCACCCTGCCTCCCAGGTGGCGCTTGAAAAGCGCCGCCGAGGCCACGCCGTCCGCGTCCCAGTGGTGGACCAGGAATACCCTCTGATCACCCTCCAGGAGGCCCCTCAGCTCTCTGCACCGCACCGCCGTACCCCTGGAGAGCTGCTAGGCGCCAGCCTCGTCGGGGCTTACAAACGGCGAGGGGTGCTTCAGCACCACCTCGGCTACCTCAGGGCGCATCATGTACTCTGGAGGCTTTCTGCCCGACGTTATCATCCTCCTCAGCTCGGTGCCGCTTATCCTGACCCTGTACTCCTCAGGGTGGGGGCAGATCTTCTCGTTAACCATCTGCCCGCACTTTCTGCAGTAGAACGCCTCCCTGACAAACAGGGGCGTTATCCCCAGGTCCGGGAACTCGCTGAAGATCTCCCAGGCCTCGTAGGGGCCGTAGTAGCTGCCTACCCCCGCATGGTCCCTGCCGACTATGAAGTGCGTTGCCCCGAAGTTCTTCCTCACGATGGCGTGGTGCACAGCCTCTCGGGGGCCCGCGTAGCGCATCTCCATCCTGAGGACGCTGAAGACCACCGCGTCCCTGGGGTAGTAGTGCTCTATTAGAGTGCGGTACGCCTCGACTATCACGTCGTCGCGGTAGTCGCCGGGCTTCTTCCAGCCTACCAGCGGGTTTACGAACAGGCCGTCGACGAAGGTTAGCGCTGCCTTCTGGACGTACTCGTGGCCTAGGTGCGGCACATTGCGCGTCTGGAAGGCGGCGATCCTCTTCCAGCCGCGCGCCTCGAAGAGGACCCTCGTCTCCTTGGGCCAGAGCCGGTACCTCTCGAAGGGCTCTGGGAGCTCCTCTACGAGGGTCAGCTGGCCCCCCACGAGGAGCTCCTTCCTCTTCATGGTGCGGGCCACGCCCGGGTGGGCCGGGTCAACGGTCTTGAACACCTGCCTGGCGTACTCCTTCCTGTCCCAGCCGTAGATCTCCTCCACGCGCAGAACCGCCACCGGGCGTCCGCGGTGGTACAGCGCAACCTCGTCCCCCTCCCTCACGCCCGCCAGCTCGTCCGGCGAGGCGTCCAGGACTATGGGTATAGTCCAGGGCAGGTCGCTGGACAACCTCATGTCGTAGAGCACGTGGAGGAAGTCCTCCTGCACCATGAAGCCCTCCAGGGGGCTGTACACGCCATGGGCTATGTTGGCCGCGTCCGCTGCCAGCCCCTCGCTCAGCTCGAGCCTAGGCATCTCGGATGCCTCGCGGGCAAGCCTCTCACGCGCCTTGCCCCTAGCCACGCGGTCGACAAGCCTTCCCCCGTGAGGCCTGGAAACCACCACTACGCACCCCAAGCAGCGCTGTGGAGGACCCGCAAGCTCGAGGTTATATGTAGCCGAGCCTCCTGAGCCGCTCGATGATCTCCTTCTTCTCCTCCTCGCCCACATCCTGCGATGCTAGCTTCTCCTCCTCGATGCTCGCTACAACCTCCCGGAGCACGTAGGTGACGAACTGCGAGACGCTCGTAAACCCCGTACCCTCTATCAGCTTCTTTATCCTCTCGTAGAGCGTCACGGGTATCGAGACCGTCGTGTACCTGCCGCGCTTCGCCTCGCCCAAGGGGTAGCCCTCCCAGCGCCGAGGCGTCGTAGACGCGTATGTCGCTTAATAAGATTTAATTAATGGCGCTGCCCCGTAGACCAAGGAAGGCCCGCCGACACCACAGGCAGGGTGCTGGAGATGGGGTACAGATGCCTTGAGAAGGGGGTTGTGGCCTGGATAACGGGGCTGCCGGGGAGCGGCAAGACTACCGTGGCCACTCTGGCCGCTGAGAAGCTTAAGGCGATGGGCTACCGCGTCGAGCTGCTCGACGGAGACTGGGTGAGGAAGACGATAAACCCAGACGCCGGCTACACCCGGGAGGAGCGGCGCAGGCACCTGCTCAGGGTGGCCTGGATAGCAAGGCTCCTCGCCCGGAACGGCGTAATCGTCCTGTGCAGCTTCGTCTCGCCCTACAGGAGCGTGAGGAGGGAGGTGCGCAGCATAGTCGAGGAGGAGGGGCTGCCCTTCATGGAGGTCTACGCTAACTGCCCCCTCGAGGAGTGCATTAGGAGGGACCCCAAAGGCCTCTACAGGAAAGCGCTGAGGGGCGAGATCACGCACTTCACGGGCATCAGCGACCCCTACGAGCCGCCCGACGCCCCCGACCTGGAGCTGGACACGGCGAGCCGCCCGCCCGAGGAGAACGCGGAGAGGCTCGTCCAGGCCGTGCTCAGGCTCCTACAGCGCGACAACAGCCCGCAGCCCCGGAGCGCAGACCAATAAAGCGAACGCTGCACCGCAGCATAGGCCTTTCCTGCCCCCACCCTCCACGCCCCTTAATTTGACGACCCGGAAACAGAAGCTGGCTTTCGGGTGC
>JBEVCG010000023.1:10231-11253 GCA_040514325.1 Thermoproteota archaeon
GCATACGTGGCTGCAGCCGCAATCACCGCCTTCGCTGCAACGTACGCTATTGTGCCGGCGTGGATCAGGGCTGCGGTAGAGCGGGGCCTCGTCGGCAGGGACATGAACAAGTACGGCCACCCGCCCGTGGCAGAGGCCGGCGGCGTGTGGGCCGTCGTGGGGACGGCGTTCGGGCTCCTGGTGCTGGTGGCCTTCGAGAGGTACCTGGGCGGCGTCCTGGAGGGTGCAACCGAGGTGTACGCGCTGGCCTCGCTGCTGCTCCTCTCGGCGCTGCTGGGCTTCATCGACGATATACTGGGCTGGAAGAGGGGGCTGCCGCGGTGGCAGAGGGTGGTTTTCATGGCGCCGATCTCGCTGCCGCTGGTCGTGGTGAAGGCTGGGGTCTCCAGGATGGAGCTGCCGCTAGTCGGGGTGGTCGACCTCGGGCTAGCTTACCCCCTCGTGGCTGTGCCCGTAGGCGTGCTGGGCGCCGCCAACGCCTTCAACATGGTCGCCGGCTACAACGGGCTGGAGGCTGGCATGGGCCTACTGCTGATGCTGTTTACCGCCGCCTACGCCCACCTCAAGGGCCTCGCGCTAGTGGAGGCTGCCGCCCTAGTCATGGCTGCAGCGCTGCTAGCTTTCCTGCTCTACAACTGGTACCCCGCGAAGGTGTTTCCCGGCAACTCCCTCACCTACGGCGTTGGAGCCTACTACGCCGGCCTCGTAGTGCTTGGAAACATGGAGAAGTTCGGCCTCACCCTCTTCTCGCTGTACTTCGTCGAGCTCGCGCTCTTCCTGCGCGGCCTCCGCCACGGCGTCTACAAGGAGAACTTCGGGCTGCCGAAGCCCGACGGATCCCTCGACCCACCCTACGACAGAATCTACAGCATCACACACGCTGCGCTAAAGCTCGCGGCAAAGGTTAGAGGCAGAGCGCGGGAAAAGGACGTGGTGCTGGCCATGCTGGGGGCCCAGGCAGCCGTCGGGGCAGCCGCGCTTGCCCTAGCGGCGCTGGGTGCGCTCTAGCCCCACGGCTGGGA
>JBEVCG010000024.1:0-11145 GCA_040514325.1 Thermoproteota archaeon
GTCGAGGCTGGGGGAGGTCCCCCTACGGTGCGGCAGGGTCTGTAGGGGCTACCCGGTAGCTGCGGAGAGCGGAGAGGGCTACTCCGCTGCTGTAACTCCTGTTGTCACCTACACTATAATTGCTCTTAACGTGCTCGTATACCTTGTGACCTCAGCGGGCAGCGGGTTTGTTGCCTCGTCTGCCGAGTGGATTGCAAGGTTAGGATTTGTCCCCGCTGAGGCTTTTGCAAGCTTTCCTGAGGCTGTGGTCAAGGCTCTGACCGCAATGTTTACGCATGCCGACATCTTCCACATATTCTTCAATATGTACTTCCTCTACATCTTCGGCAGAGCCATAGAGAGGGCACTAGGCCATCTAAGGTACATTATACTTTATGTGGCAAGCGGGTTCGCGGCGATAGCTTTTCATACTGTCTACTCTGCTGTCTTGAGCCCTGGCTTCCTCGCTGTACCAAGCGTTGGCGCTAGCGGAGCTATAAGCGGGGTTCTTGGAGCTTACATGCTCCTCTACCCGGGCAGCAGGCTTGCGGCCTGCTTTTGGCTCTTTCTTCTGCCCCTGTGCTATGAACTCTATGCAGTTTACTACCTGCTGTTCTGGTTCGCGATACAAGTCCTTGAAGGCTACATGGCGTTTGGAGCTGGTGTGGCCTTCTTCGCTCATGCTGGTGGGTTCGTTGCCGGGATAGCTCTATTGCCGCTCATCGCAGACCGGGAGCGCTTGACAATGCTTAGGATCTATGCACGAGCCCGAAGCCTGTTCGGCTTCATATACTTCCTCCCAGCTCCTCGGAGGGGGCTTAGCTCAACTGCGAAGCTCATTTACTCGCTTCTGGCGGTCGGCCTGCTGATAGGCTCAGCGCTCTCCTTCCAAGCACTTCGAGAGGGCTTCTCTCTTGCAAGCTACGATGCTAGGCTGGCGGCTCCAACGGCTCAGGGTAGCATAGAGGTTTCTGACAAGCTCCTCGTGCTTGTAGACACGGCCAGAGGCGCCACCCACGTGTTCGAGGAGCCTACCGGGACAATAACACTGAGGGCCTTTGCAGCCTCGTTCAACGAGCGTGGACCCGGATTCTACAACGACAATCTGCGGGGGAGGACGATTACGCTGGATAAACCGGTCATACTCCGTGCAACTGTGCCGTACACGGTCTTCAGAGACGTTCAGGTGTTCATTCTCGTGCGTAGCATACAGGCATCATACGACACGAACGGGTTCCTTAGGGAGCTCCATGCAAGCCTCCAAGTCGACGCCCAGGGACTATTTCATAGATACGTTGACCTTTCGTTGTGGCTTGCCAGCGTCTCCGAGCCAGCCAGCGCGCTAAGGGCCACAGCAGCCTTGGCGGTGCTGATTACCCTTATGTCGCTATACGTTGTCAACGTGCTAGATAGGGAGCTAGTCATAACGCCGGACTAGCTCTGGCAAGGTGAGCCCGGGGCGTGACCCCCATTGGCGTTGGCTCGTGCACTTGTCTGGAACGGTACGGTTGAGGTCGCCGAGCTACCCGTAGCAGCAATCCCGCAGCATGCAGTTCTCCTGAAGGTCAGGTACGCGCTATGGTCTGGCGTCGAGGAGGCCATACGCGGGGGGGTTCTGTTCCCCCTACGCAGACCAATAATCCTAGGATCGTCGGGCTCGGGCCGGGTTGTAGAGGCTGGAGTGGGCTCTGAGCAACTGCGTGGTGGTGAAAGCGTTTCGGTGTATAAAGTTTCGGGGGGCTTCTTGCCAGGTCTTACAGCCGATGGCCTTTTATCATCTTATGCTGCGGTTCCAGAGAAGCTGCTAACCCCCACGAGCCTTGAAGGCCCCGAGTCAGCCCTTCTGCTACACGCTAGCCTTGCGTGCGACACGGCCGAGTTTCTGCTTACGAAAGGTGCTAGATTCGCAGCAATCTATGGCCTCGGTGTATTTGGGGCCTCGGTCCTTATCGCTCTCTCCACCCTCGGTGAGCGCATCGACGTAAAGGTGTACACGGCCATGCAAACCGTTCACAGCTGGCTTAGAAGCCGGGGGTTTGACGCCACTTCGTTCACGGCACCTGGCAGAAGACGCGCCGAGTCCGTCGTGATATCCAGTGCGTGTACAGGTGAGCCCGAGGCTCCTCTGGTGGTTTTGAACCCCTATGTGGCCGCTAGCAGGAAAGTTTCCTGCATCCCTCGGCTAGTGCCCGGAAGCTCGGTAGAGCTGTATGTGCCGTCGGGGAAAAACCCGGCCTGTGCTGAGCGCGTTGCGAGAATTTTGTGGAAGGAGCTTGGCGAGCTGTTAGCTGTGGTTGATGTGAGCGAAATAGAGGGCGAGCCTCCAACATTAGAGGGGCAGCTGGGCTACATTATAAGGTTCTAAATTCTAGAGTGCTAGGTACTCCCTAACGGCTTCAGCCAGCCGCCTTATACCCTCCCTTATCTGCTCCGGTGCTGGGTAGCTGTAGTTCAGCCTGGCGGTGTTCTCTCCCCCGCCAAGCGGGTAGAACGCGCTTCCAGGCACGAACGCAACGCCCCGTCTTATAGCTATATCGAGCAGCTTTCTTGAATTAATCGATTCGTTGAACCATAGCCAGACGAAGAGGCCACCAACAGGCTTTGTCCACCTTGCATACTCTGCGAGGTTTTCCTCAAGCGACTGCAGCATGGCGTCCCTCTTGGCCCTGTAAACCTCCCTGATCTTTGGAATGTTCCGGTCGATCACGCCACGCTTAATGGCCTCGGAGGCTATGTACTGCGTTAGCGTGGGCGTGTGAAGGTCTACCGCCTGCTTGACGAGTTCGACCCTCCGTACAAGTTGGCTCGGAGCTATTATCCAGCCTAGCCTCAGTCCGGGCGAGAGTATCTTGCTCAGCGAGCTGATGTATATAACGCGGCCCTCGCTGTCTAGAGTCTTTAGGGAGGGTGGACGTTCTCCCTCAAACGTCACAAAGCTGTAGGGGTCATCCTCGATAACCAGCAGGTCGTAGCGCGAGGCCAGTTCGAGCAGGTGCCTCCTCCTATCCTCAGGCATGGTGGTTCCAGCGGGGTTGTGGCAGGTAGGCACAGTGTATATCAGCTTGACTCTCTTACCCTCGCTTATCGCCCTCTTTATCCTCTCCTCGGCAGCATGGGTCTGCATGCCCTGCTCGTCTAGAGGCACCGTAACGAAGCCCGCCCCCCGAGCTTTAAACGCCTGGATCATGCCAAGGTACGTTGGCTCCTCAGCCACTACAAAATCTCCTGGGTCGAGCAGGGCCAGCGCGAGGAGATAGAGCGACTGCTGGCTGCCCACAGTCGCTATAATATCATCGTCCTCTGCCACCTTTACGCCGTGTCGTACCGAAAACTCCCTGACGGCTTCTAAGAAGGGGGCAACACCCTTCGTTGGAGAGTACTGGAGAGCCTTGTCCCCAAGCTCCCTAATCACATAGCTTGCTATCTCGGCTATCTCTTCTCTGGGGAACGTGGCTGGATCTGGGAGCCCGCCAGCAAGGCTTATCACTTGCCCCTTCTCGACGACCTTAAGAAGCTCCCTTATCTCAGAAGCCTTAACGGAACGCGCATAAGAAGAGATGTACCTTTCGTACTCCAACTTTAGGTACCCATACACTCTCTGTTAGCTACATCGGATATAAGCAGAGCCTTAAGGTAAGGCTATAGCATAATTGTGGGGGTAGACGCTGCTGCGCAGCTTGAGTATTTGACGGGTGTTAGCGGCGATGTTGCCAACAGTGATCGAGGCAGTAAGAAGCACAGCGCGAAAGGCTTGGCCGTTATGGAGAGCAAAGGCAAGGATTGAATGTAAGTATTGGTGTGCAAAAGCAGCATTGTGAGAGAATCCGCGAGAATCGCCGTGAAGCACAAGGAATTGTAGCCATCATTACGCGTTGAGGGCAAGAACGTGGGACTACAGCTTAGCTTTGGCCGTCATCCTGCCCTCTCTCCATTTCATACTCCACAGCCCTCTCTAGAACGCTCGCCAGCGCCACGCCGTGCAAACCTATTGTAGCGTAGTTAAGGAGGACGTCTACTATGGCTGGTCTTGCGTGGCCGGCAATGATGCCCTTGCGGGTTAGGCTGTGAAGCAACGCCGATAATGGTATGGTGAAACAGCCCGGAAGAATTCCCAAGAGAGCCACCACGAGCGTTTTTCTTTCCTCGTTTCCACCTGCAGCGAACTTCTCTATGAAGCCTGCAACGGTATAGACCCCCGCAGCTGTAATGGGTAGCGTAGCAATGTAGACCGAGAGCAGCACTACTGCAACATCAGCTAGCTGCACCTTCCCGCCTCCCGTAGCAAGCAAGACATACGCGGGAAGGAGCAGGTGCAAGCTCGAGACGATAGATGGTAGGAGCAAACTGTGTCTGGGTATATGCGATAACACTACAACCTTTCTGCTCACCGACGCTCTCCGCCTCCTAGTGCGTGTAAGCTGCTTCCAACGGTCTCGGCTTCATCTCTTTATTAGGGTGAGGCTAACAGTAGTGGGTGGGGCGATGTGGTGCGCCTGCGACGACGATAGCCGTTGAGGCGATGTTGAAGGGAGAGCCGTTCCGAAGCCCCTAAGCCTCCTCGTACGTTACGTGGCCTCGTGATACCCTTAGCACCTTATCGTGGTGCACAATGATACCCTTGTCCGTGATCTCAAACGGATGCCTCCTCATGCTGTGGCTAGTACCTCTCATCTTCCATACTATGAGGCTTCGCTTGAGCTCTCCATCTATCTCATCAAGGTCTAGCCTGACTATACCGTCAGCTGCATGCTCCACGCCCGGTCCTCCGAAGCCGCGTTCGGTGACAGAGACCTGGCTCACCAGGAAGCTTGTGGTGCCCATACCGCTTAGCACCCTCTTCAGCATCATTACGACGCTGCGTGCTACCGAGGGCTTCGTCAGGTAGAGGGTGGACACGGAGTCTATCACGACCCGCTGCGCACCCACATCTTTTATCGCCTCGCGGAGGACGTCTATCAGCATTCCAACGTCGCTTGGGTCCCTCACAACGTACCTCTCACGCTTCGCAGCCTCTCCTACCCCTCCGGTAAACGCATCCACTATAGCGAACGTGCCCTCACGCTCGTAAGGTCTCACATCCCAGCCAAACTGGGACATGTTCACCCTAACTTGGACGGGATGCTCCTCCAGTGCGACGTAGACCCCAGGCTCCCCCATCTGAAGGCCGTTCCAGAGATACTGCTGGCTCAATATACTCTTTCCCGTGCCTGGACCTCCTGCTAGGAGCACTACATTCCTTCTAGGTATGCCGCCGTTCAGTATTTCGTCGAACCCTGGAATGCCGGTTTTTACCCTCTCAACCATTGGGAATGCCCAAATCTTAGTTCTATTCCTCAAGATTAAATTTGCTTGCGAAGCCTTTTTGGGAGCCTCCTGCGGAGGCTAAGCTGAGTACCCTAGGAGCGCGTTTGCGCTATCACCGCACGTCTTGCGTTGAGGTGGTATTTCGTGAGCGTGCAGCTGCAGGACATCATCGCCGGGTGGCTAGCGTCAGCTGGCTATCTCGTCAAGTCGTTGTCCGAGGGGCTTCCCTCGGCTGCTGAGTGGGGGCTCTCTGTGTCCACACCTCCTCCCCTCCAGGTGAGGTTGAGGGTCATTGGGCTTAAGGGCGGCAACGTCGTCCTAAGCATAGCTATAGGCTTCTCTGAAGACCACATGCGCATGATCCGAGAGCTCAGAGAGGAGGACCGTGTGAAACTCTCTAGCAGGATCTTCCTTGAGGTGCTCAAGGTGTGCCCCTACTGCAGGCTTGCCCTTCAGGGAGGCATGGCTAGCCCGACATCCGTAGTTGCCGAGATACTCCTTGATGGGGGCTCGGTCGACAAGCAGCGAGTCCTAGACGATGTAGCTAGGCTTGTTAACGTGTTCTTTACCGTAAACAGCATACTATGGTCTACGTTCCCTTCCGCGCACGGCCAGCAGGTTCTTGGCAGAACCGGGTCAGGGTTCATGTAAGCGCATCGAACGCGCTTCTCCATTCACATTCCTAGAATTTTTGCGGCGAAGTTTCTGAGGGGCCTACGCGGGGTGCAAATCCAAGTTGGCGTCCGCTGACATAGTAGGCTCAGCGATATCGGTTGGGCTTTTGCTCTTGGCAGCGAAGCTTGGTGAGGAGGTAGCAGAACGTGCGGGTTTCCCCGGGATACTGGGATCCATACTGGCAGGCCTTATCTTAGGAGAAGCTGTAACTGGAGTCCTCTCGCTCGAGGAGCTTGGAAGCGGCCTTCTCCTGCTAAGCATAGGGATAAACTTCACGCTGTTCCTGGCCGGTGTCGAGGAGCTGTCTTCACCTTCTCTGCTAGTGCCCCGGAAGCACGACGCGGTGCTGGCGCTTGCCGTCCTCGCCCTATCGGCTCTTCCTGTCGTGCTCGCTCTGCGGCTGCTGACGGATCTTAGCCTTCAGTCGGCAGCAGGCCTCGCTGTCGTGATGGCTATGGTGAGTGTTGGCCCTCTGATGAAGATACTGCTCTCCACAGGGTCGCTGGGTGAGCGCGAGTTCAGAGTACTCCGGGCTGGGCTGCTTGTAGAGCTCGTGGGCCTTGTCCTCTTCAACACGTTGGTTCAGAAACCGTCTCTCCTCATGTTCGCGGAGTCTGCGTTTTTTGTAACGTTCATATACTTCTTTGGAAGGCGGTACCTTGACGACCTGCTCGTGCTAATAGAAAGGCACATCCGGGTACGCGAGGCCCCCTTCGCCTTCATCGTAGCGTTAGTGATCATGGCCGGGTACATAGCGGAGGTCATGAGCTTCAACGCGGCTGTAACGGCGCTGATGCTTGGCGTCATGCTTTCAGAGTACATGGAGAAGCGCCCACTTTACCTGGAGCGAATACGCGCTCTGACCTTCGGTTTCTTGGAACCCCTCTTCTTTGCTGGGATCGGGGTGTATGCGGCTAGACCCTCTACACTCTCCCTCTACAACGCTGCTCTCCTCGCCCTCCTCTCTGGAGCGCCCAAGGTCCTCCTAGCGAAAAGCCTTGGTTACGGCTGGAGGTCAGGTGTAGCGCTGCTGGCCAAGGGTGGTGTTGATGCAGCCCTGGTGCTATCACTCCTGGGGCGCGGCCTCATTGATGGACAGCTGTACACGTCGGCGGTGCTCGCCCTTGTGGCTTCCTCCCTCGCGGCGTCCGCATCCTACCGCATACAGGTACGACACGTCGAGAGGTATAGGGCAAGGCTCTCCGACATGGAGCTGCCTCGCGTAATTGTGCGAGAGGATGCCTCAGCCGAATATGCTGCAGAGGTCGTTGCCAAGGTTGGTGCAGCCGTAGTTGTAGACTCTAACGGTAGGCCTCGCGGCTACATAGTGGCAGAGGACTTCGTGGATGTTGATCCTTACCAGCTATCGAGGATACCCCTGCGCTTTTTCATGCGCACAGACTTAGCGGTGGTAAGCTTCCACTTCACAATCCTGGATGTCATTTCCGACCCTGCTTTGATAAGAATGCCTATAGTCGCAGTGGTCGATGATGAAGGGATAGTGGTAGGTACGCTAACACCTAGGATGCTGCTAGAGCTGCTCGTGGAGAAGAGAGGTGTGGTTACCGGTGAAAAGCCTAGCTAAGGGGCTCAGCAGCGCCGGCCCTTGCCTCATCCCTAGGACGGTCAGTACGGTGGGGGTTCTTATTCTTCACAACCCGATATCTACTCATGCCAATTCTAGCTGCTAAAAAGAGGCTCGCTGTGTATGCGGGCTCGGCGAAACTCTGAACAGTCACAGCCTGCATGCGGCTCCTACTTGCCGGGTAGTCCTCACAGCCCACCCTACCTTGCACGGGTTAGGGAGCAGGCTCTTCTACGACCCTCCTTAGCTGCCTCATGTACATTTCATACAGCTCTTTAGTTGTCGTTGCATCCTCTGGGGACTTATCCGGTCTCCACCTTATGAATCTTGGGAATCTTATGGATATTCCTGCACCACTCTTGACCCAGCCTCTGCAGCAGGTGTGGATGGGGCTAAGCGTAAGCTCTGCTCCGAGTATCTCCGCTACAAGAGCCGGCTCCACCCATATGTCGGGTTTTATCTCGCTGTCTACTCTGGCTGGCTTACTGCTCTTCATGTAGGGCTTCAGGATGTCGTCAAGCTTCTCTAGATCCTCGTCGGTGAATCCGGTGCCTACCTTGCACACGCTTCTGAACATGTCGGCTTCGGGGTCGTAGGCCGCCATTAGGAGAGTTCCTATCTTGCCTCCGCGCTTGCCCTTTCCGTAGAACGCGCCTATGACGACAAGGTCTACAGTATCTGACATCTCTGACTTGTAGTCCCTCTTGTACTTGATCCACAGCCATCCGCGTGCTCCAGCCTGGTAGATGCTTCCATCGTGTAAGGCCTTAGCCATGACACCCTCAGCTCCGTCTTCGATGGCCTTAAGGAAGAACTTCTCCAGTTCTTCAGGGTTATCCACGATGACGCCTTCAGCTATTCTCCAGTTGTCCTCTTCAACAATTATTTTCTTGAGTACTTCCCTACGTTCGGGCAACGGCTTCATTGTGAGGTCGTTGCCCTCATAGTAGAGCACGTCGAATAGGTAAACGGCCACCGGTATTTCCTTCATTGCAGCGTGGATGTCGTGCTTCCTCCTTCTGTGCATGAGCATCTGGAAGGGCCTCAACTCCCCGGTATCGGGATCTATAGCGACTATCTCGCCCTCGACAATGGCCTCACTTGCCCTTATCCCCCGCTTAGCCATCTCGACTACATCCGGGTACATATGAGTGATGTTCTCCAACCTCCTTGAAAAGATCCAGATAGTGTCGCCTTGCTTGTGTATCTGGGCTCGCTCACCATCATACTTGTACTCCACGAGCACTCTCTTTCCCGCCTTTCTTAGGATTTCATCAGGGCTGCTCAACCGCTCCGCGAGCATAGGTCTTATCGGCGTGCCGACTTGAGGCTTGATCCCTTTGACGGCTTCCAGGCCCTGAGAGGCGAGGACCTTTGCAATGAATCCAAGGTCCGCCCTAACGTTGTAGGCTCGCTCGATGATGGGCTTGGCGCTAGCGCTGCCAGCATAGGCGACGCCTAGAGCCTCTATTATTGTTGCGTCTCCGACCCCGAGCCTCAGTCGGCCCTCAACGAATCTTGCAATGTACTTCGCCTCCTTAGGTGAAGCTTCGCTTAGAAGTCCGGCGAGGAGCTTTAGCTTGATGTCGCGGCTTCCCTCGCCTTGAGCGCGCGCTACTCTCGCCAAGGTGTCGTATACGCGCTCGACAGTGAGCCCAGCCTGGCTTCCAGTGGGGGGCTTCATGAAGGCTAGAAGGCCCGGAGCGGGCGCAGCCTTACCGGCCTTCTCTCTCTTCAGCATCTCTATGGCTAGTCCGACATCTCCCACCTTCTTGGCGAGCGCCTCAACAGCGCTTTCTGAGACCTGGAGCCCTACGGCCGCAGCTTTGATTAGGAGCTTTTCGCCCACACCAAGTTCCGGCAACCCCTTCCAGTCGGGCCACAGCTTTCCCTGTATCAGATAAACAACTTTGTCTATGGCCTCTTTAGGGGTCTTTCGGAACAGATCCACGAGAAGGAGTACCATCTGGGTTCTAGCGGTAACTCTCTCTAACCTCTCAAAAGTCTCTGCTAGCACCGAGAAAGGCATTGGCATCAGGTTCTACCCAGGTCAACTTGTATTTGCCGATTTCAGCTTATAAGGCAGGTGGTAGCTCGAGAATTTGCGTCTACGCGGGAACTGCCCTAGACCGGGAAGAGTCTAGAGCGAGGCTAGACATGCAGTCTCTCACGATCTCACGGAGAGTCAGGCCTTTTAGCCGCCGGCTTTGGCACGCGCAAGGGCTCCTTTTCCGGATCTCTACCCTCGAAGATCCTAACGGACGCATAATACAGCTGCCTGACGTAATCTTCCAGCCGGCTTCTATCCTCTATGCAGAATTTGACCCTCACATTCACCGCCTCTAGCCTCTTCCCACCTTCTCTGTCAGAGCCTGTTTCCACTAAGACTAGCTCGCCCTGCGAAACGTTAAGTGTGCTTAGCTTGTCGGTCACATCCACGTAGAGCAGCCTTACACCTGCATGCTCGGAGGAGAGCTCCGCGACCACTGGTCCTAGCTCGGAAGGATCATCCACAGTAGCGTATATGTCCAATGACGTGAGAAAGCAGGTACCTCTGCTACTGCCTTCCAGCCCGATCACAACAGCCCTCCGGAAGTTTTCGAACCAGAACTCGCATACGCGCTGTGGAAGCTTTGTCTCCTCCAAGCAGCGTCACCAAGTTAGAGCGTTCGTAGCTGCGCTCTTGCACCTAAGGCTAAGTATGATAAGGTGTGCGGGGCTGTATCCGGCAAAGTAGAAGGCTTGAATCCGCTATGCGAGGCTGTGCGCAGGCTAGCGCCTCGGAGGGGGGTAGCGGCGCTCCTGCTGGAGCAGCCACGGAGTTATCGGCTCGAGCTTCCTGCCGCAGAATGGGCACTTGTAGTGAAGCCTCTTAGCGTCTGCGGGGCAGAAGTACGCCTCGTACTTGTCCTTGCAGTAGCTGCACGCGTATACTACGTCAAGCGTCAGATCTAGCTTTAAAGCGCACACTCTGCACTTGATCTCCGTCCAGCCCTTATGGCCGGCGTAGTTTACCCCCCGCAGCCCGGCCGTCGACATGCTGCAGCCCCTCCTACACCGTGAAGGTAAGAGCTAAAAACATTCCTCTCCCAACGTAAGTTTAGGCCTGGAACAACGTGATGAGAGCGCCCTTCGATGACCCTGCAGGTGATTAGGGCTAGGATTGCTGACAGATCTCGGCGGCGATTGCATTAAATTTCCTGGACAACTTCACCAGAGCGTGGCGCCGTCTGAAACTTGGAGTGACAACATCGGCGAGGGTGTCTTGCGAAGTGGCGTGGAGAGGCTTCATCTCAACGATTATCTCCAAGACCCTCGACATGCTGGAGCAGTGCTCGGCAGAGGAGAGCCCGCGCAAGTGCTTAGCAATAGTGTATGGTTCGCTCAGATCGATATACGCTCTAATAAGACCTGCCGATACCGGCCTTGGAGCCATCAGAAGGCTCTCCTCGATGCTCGCGGGCGTTCTCACATCCTACCTTATACTCCTGCACTCCTCGAAGCTTGGCGAGGAATCTAACATCGAGGAGCTCCTAGAGAGGCTCCTGGAGGAGAGCAGGAGGCTCGGTGAGGGCTTAAACGATGAGGACGTGGTGGAGGTG
>JBEVCG010000025.1:0-35125 GCA_040514325.1 Thermoproteota archaeon
GTCGGCCGCGACTATGACCGGCGTCACGGAGGCGCGTTTCAGCATATAAGCTATTTTTGCTATCGTGGTGGTTTTCCCGACGCCGTTTACCCCGAGAAACACCAGCTTAAGTGGCTGTGAAGGCGTCCTCTTCCTGGCTTCCTCAACCAGGTCTATCCCTGCTGCCCCTTCTCTCATAGTCTCCAGCAGCACTTCGCGCAGAACTTCGATAACATGTTTCTTAATATCGGCTGTTCTAGGTATTCTTGCTCCTACGAGCTTCTGTTTAAGGTCCTTGGTTAGCTTCTGTGCAACATCGTAGGCCACCTCACTTTCAATCAAGCCTATGAGAAGCTCCTCAAGTATGGGCTCTACATCCTCTTCGCTGAGCTCCTTCGTAGATATGGTCTTGGTTACAGTCTCGACGAAGTTTTTCAGTGTCCGCTGAAGCCTGCTGAACACCATTGGTGTACACCACGATTTTCTTGGAAAAGTTGTAGTTAAAGCCTAACCTGGTGCTGATTGTATCGTTTAGCGGGGTCGCTCAGCGCGCGACTCAATTAAACCCTGTAAGCGGCTATCCCGTATGCCGCAAAGGAGCATAGAAGGGACTGTGCGCCGTTAAATCAGCGCTGTGCTGTGGCTAGCGCCTGCTCCACAGCAGAGCGTAGTGCCGAGTAATAGTTAAGAATCTTGGCAAGCTCCCTCCTGTAAGCTTCAGCCACTTTCGCCACCGTTGCCCTCTCATCCCTTATGATTGCCAGCGCCTTCTCGTGGCTAACTTCCACGAAGATATTGAGGCCAGCATGAACCACAACTCGCTCGCTAGGCTTGATGCTCCCAGGCACTATAACGGTCCACCGGGGATCGAGCGGTATTAGCGCGTCGTCAACCCCTCCCTTCAGGTTTAGTATTGCATCCTCAAGCGCTGACAGATCCGCCATTCTCTGCTCGGTATCGCGCAAGGCAGCCTGAAGACGCTGGATGTGCTCTTCAAGCAAGCTTAGCTGCTGAAGGGCCTCCTCTAGCGTCATAGCGCTACTCCGGCTTTTCCCTTTCTCGCTCAAGCTTTCACCCACCTCTTTACCTCGGCTAACATTCTGATTCTTCGATCTTCAATCTCCTCCGGCGACACTTCAACGATCCTTTCCACTATTATGTGGTGGCGTTTTACCTTATGGTTGCTGCCTAGCTCTGATAGCACTTTCTCCAGGGCGTGATCTTCCTTCAAGGCCCTAACGTACTTCCTGAACTTCCACCAAGTTGGATTCCTGTCTGAGTTCAGCAGCATTCTTCCCTCAACGAGATAGAATTTCACCTCGCCCATCGGCGGACCCCAGTCGGCTAGAGGGAGCAAGCTAGGATAATCTTAAGGCTTGCTGTATCCTCATCAGCTCCGGACCCGTGGTCTCGTCGCCTATTATGGCTCCCTTATCGTTTGCAACGATCCCTGCCTTAACGAAGTAGACTCCGAAGTTGACTGTAGCTGCAGCGACCTTTACGCCAAACAGGTTTTCGAGTATCTTCAGCTCCTCCTCAGAGGCTCCAGGATGAACTACGCCTCCCTTATTGGTAACCACAAGCGCAGAGCCCACTGTTGGTATTTCGGCGATGTGGCGTTGGTAGACAACCTCTACACCTAGAACCTTCTTGATAGTCTCTAGCGCAGCTTTGTCGATGATGGGTGAGACCAGGGCAGCTTTGTTGTTGGCCACTATCAAGTTTCCCAGCGCCGTTTGCCGTATCTCCAGAATCTCTATTCTAACTTTGTAGCCTAGGTTCTCCTTGAGGTAGTCGTACTCATCAACTCTAACTATTCTCGGTAGCAGGATTCCTTTGTCG
This sequence comes from Thermoproteota archaeon, assembly GCA_040514325.1. Taxonomy (GTDB): domain Archaea; phylum Thermoproteota; class Thermoprotei_A; order Sulfolobales; family Pyrodictiaceae; genus QNYQ01. Next base: position 1,822 of record JBEVCG010000025.1, read on the forward strand.
TTCCCCGCAACCATGACGCCGTTTATTATCATGTCTGCTATCTTCGTCTCTACGATGTCCACCTCCAGAACCTCTTCTATCTTCTTTTTTTCTTTCTGCGTAAGCGTTGGCGGCACCAATGCTACCTTGTTGTTGGAGAACAAGTAAACGCCTACGTTGGGGTTACCGTGTATACTTAAGAGCTCTATCAAAACGGCTTCACCTAGGCACTGTGGGGGACGTAGGATCGGTAAAAGACGTCAGCGTGCTATTGTTGAGGCCTGTTACCGTGTGTGAACGGTCCGGTTTCGGAGGATAGTGGGACGAATGAGCATTACCTTAACTATCCCAGTTTCCGGATCCTTTACAGCCCTTACTGTAATCCTCCTTGGGGGCTTCTCTATGCTCCTTGACCATAGGTACTCGTTTACGTTGTTGTGTATCTTCACCTTTTCTTCGTCAACGCCGAAGTGCCTGGCTATGAACTTCCTAACAAGCCTTACCGCTCTAGCAGCCCTGTTTGTTCTTCTGCCCCAGTAGACGCGGTATACGGGTATAGTATAGATGGCTTCTCTCTTATCTTTAGGCAATGCCAGCCCCCTATACCTTTAGTTTTACTCTTCTCCAATGTCTGCGCTTTGGATGGTCCCTAAACCGCCTATTAGTCTTTACTACAACCCATATGGGTACGGCCTTATTCTGCTTCAGCGCATGTGCAAGTCTAAGCTTCCTGCCTAGGGGCTTGAAGTGTGCGGTCATAGTCGGCACCTCGAGGCGTAGCAGTTACTTCCTCTTGACTCTTATCCGTATCTCTCTTTGAGTCCTCTGGTAGATTGTGCTGAGGAGCTCCTTTACAACATCCTCTCCGACAGGAGGCCTCAACTGACCTGCCTGAACAAGCGCTATTATATTGTCCTCAACCATTCTTGCGAGCTCTGGCCTGACCAGCTTGACGTTCGCCAACCTTTCCCTTGCTTCAGCAGTTAGAATGGATCGCAGAATAGCATCACGGCGTGCTTCCTGCTCCTGTTGCCTCCTCCTGGCCTCCTCCTGCAGCCTGCGCTGAAGCTCCATCAGCTTCTTCTGCTTGATAGCCTCCAACTCCTCGTCGTAAAGCTCAGCCACCGTGCACACCCCAGGAACTACGTTGCGCACCTTAGTTATTAACTTGCCCCTACCTAAATAAAGCACACACGTCGCCGACGAACCCTTCTGCAGCAGCTGCCAGCAGCCAGGAATGAGCTGGGAGTGAGTTTATGGCATGCTGTGGGCATCTGCGGCGAAGTGGGTTGGCAAGCTAGCGGGCGGAAGCGCAAGTCTAGCCATTAGGATAGTGGATCGTTTTGTTCTCCGTGTGTCTACGCCAGCCTATGGTACCCGCGGCATTCTCTTGCTGTTACGTCGGTGAAGCGCTGAGAAGTGTTGCGTTACCGCGCCAGAGAGTAGTAGCTATGAGGAGAATGGTGCCGCGGCCGGGATTTGAACCCGGGTCACGGGCTCGAGAGGCCCGCATACTTGGCCGGGCTATACTACCGCGGCACTGCCGCGCAGCGCCATTAAGCTTCTGGCACTCTAGTGAGAATTATAACTTTATCTCTCATCGCCTCCTCTTTCCTGAACTTTAGCCTTTCGTAACGAGGTGAGTAGATGCGCTGCCAGGTAGATGCCGAAGAGTTGCGAGAAGTCGAGGACTGCTACTGCACGTCCCAACATGGGGCTGTAGAGTACGTCAAAGAAGGGATATACTTTGACGGTTAAATTATATGTTACTGCGTAGGTGTAAATGTAGAGTGCGTGAAGTGCTATAATAGAGATAGCGGCAAACCTTCTAAGTTTCCTCATGGAATCTATTGCCAGCGAGACCAAGAAGAGAGCTATCATCATAGCGTTAAGCGTTTGTAGCATCGTGAGGAGGGGCCTCTCGTAATACATTAGAGACATTGCTCTCACCGTATCGGCCGAGCTTACACTATACTGAGCTCCTGCGCCAGTGCAGCGAGCACGTGTGACACTACAGTCCACGTTTCGAGGCTCCTACCTCCGTATATGCTGTATACCTCGGAGGCGAGATCATATGTTTCTTTCTCGAAATCGCCGTGAGGAAAGCCGCCTACTATTACTACGGGATTTTCTGCCTTAGCCAAGCGGGCTGCGAGTTTGGCTAGCTTAATCTGTTCTCCCCGTTCGGATAATAGTATGACTTCTATGGATCCTATGTGGCTAATTAGACTTGGAAGGTTCATGGGCTGGATGGTTATTAGAGGCTCCGGTGTGTTAGGGGGCACTTGTCCTACCTCGAAAAGCTGCTCCATTAAGCCTACGAACCTGTTATAGTTTCTCGGTATCCTCGTCTTCGGGTTTATCCATATAACGTAATCGTTAATCGTGTGGACGTATACCTTAAGCATGCCCTCCCGGTTTAGAGGGCTATCCAGCGCAGCTAGCAAGCTCACGTGAACGATGTCGGGTCGCCCTCTCTTCTCTGAGCGGGGGAGCCTAAGCATAGCTTGATGATGGATGGAGCGGTCAAGGAGTATTTGGCCAGGGGGCTTTCCTCTCCGTCTGGCATACTTGTAAACTGAGGGGTGGCCCCACAGCTCCCTAGGTACCAGCTCAAGCGCCGACTCTGCTAGTACAAGCGTAAGCTCATAATTTGTCCCAGCCATCTTCACCAGCTCCCTGGGTGGCGTCTTTGACCTCTAAAGCGCTGGGCAGAGCTCGCGCCTTGGCACAGCATATTGTGGAAGGCCTCTATAACCTTGCTCTTGAAGCGGTCCGTCAAGGCGATATAGAGTACGCCAGGAAGCTTGTTAGAGAGGCTGAGGAGCTGAGAAGGAGCCTGCGTATGCGTAAACCACGTGTGCTGCGCAGAGGCATTTGCAAGGACTGCCAGGTACCTCTTCTCCCGGGAGTTACAGCACGAGTTAGGACGAGGCGCAAGGGACGTATAACGAAGCTAATAATAAAGTGTGTAGTGTGCGGATATATCCATAGGTACCACCTCAGAAGGCGATCATCATGAAAAGAAGCACTAAGCTGCTGAGACTAAAGGAGGTTGTTCAGCAAGGCCCTGCCGACGTGATAATAGGTAAACGGGGTCTGCCCGAATCCGTGCTGAAGGAGATAGATAGACGTCTAAAGGAAAAGGGTGTGGTGAAAGTTAAGGCTCTAAAATCAGCCCTCAAGGTGACGGGTCTCGACCGCAGGACCCTAGCCCAGACAGTTGCCAAGAGGCTGAACGCTACCCTTCTTGATGTAAGAGGGCGCACCTTCGTTCTTTACAGGCCTGAGAAGGAGGCTAGAGGGAAAGAGGGTCCCTCCTCTGCAGGCTTGGCGAGAGGAGGGAGGGTAAGGGATAATACTCCTCGGAGACGGGAGGCGGTGAGGGGATGGAGAAGTGGTAACGGCCCTTGAGGTGCCAGCGGATCTGCTCATTCAAAGGTTAGTGGAAGAGCTGAAAAAGATGCCCCAGATACGGCCGCCAGCGTGGGCGCTTTACGTCAAGACTGGCCACTTCAAAGAGCGGCCTCCAGAAGACCCTGAATGGTGGTACTATCGTGCAGCGTCGATTCTGAGGAAGCTCTACAAGAGAGGCGCCCCAGTAGGTATAGAGAGGCTCAGAACAGCTTACGGGGGGCGCATGAACCGGGGAGTCGCCCCTGAGCACTTTAGGAAGGGCTCTGGATCCGTTATTAGGAAAATCCTTCAGCAGCTTGAGAGAGCAGGTCTCGTTGCCAAGGTCCCGGGGAAGGGAAGGATCTTGACTCCTAAGGGGCGCAGCCTTCTCGACAACCTGGCATACGAGATAATGAAGGAGCTGGCATCGAAGAACCCCGAGCTGCAGAAGTACCTCTCTTAGCTTAGCCCGTTTCAGGTCAAGGAGCAGGCAGGTAGCGTTTCGCTAATAATGATGTGCAGGCCGCTGCCCTAGCACCATCTCGGCGAGCTCCAAAAAGCCGTCTATTTCCCCTTAGTCCTCCTGCGAGGCCTGTTGTGGTTGTTCCCCTGACTGCTCCTCCGCCTTCTCAGCTTCACCTTCCTTGGCCAGCCTTATGGTCTCGATGAACTGTATCTCTCTCACCTGCTCGTGTAGGTACTTTCTCACCTCGTTAGCAACTATCCTCTTAGCTAGCTGCATGTCTGCATATAGCAGAGCCTTCTCGTTCATAGCAACGATAACTTTTTTTGAATCTCCTTCATATTGGACTTCGATATCGCCCTCCGTGAAGGCTGGAGGAAGCCGTCGAAGTATGAGGTGCTTTACTCGCTCCTCCACCGAGTCTAGAACCTTTACGACCTTTACCCAGCCTTTTAGGGTCTTCCCAGCCAGCGGATGGTTAAAGTCGACGACCACCCTTCCACCGCTGACGCTTCTAATGGTTGCAACCTGACCATCTATCTCTACAACCTTGCCGGGCTCTGGAACAACCCCGCTTCTAATGAACTGATTTCGAGGTAGTATCTTTATTTTAGAGGGATCCCGCTCGCCGAACCCCTCCTTCGGAGGTATTTCTAGCTCTCGCTCCTGACCTTCGTCAAGCTCTTTGATGATCTTTTCCAGCCCCGGTATGAGCCTTCCCTCGCCTACGACCACGAGCCTAGGCCCGTAGCGCTCGCGCTCATCGAACACACCAGTTTTCTTTGCTTCCTCGGGGTCTGTCGTGTCAACAAGCTCCCCTGTTTCCTTTACGCTTACCTTGTATTCTACAAGTACGAAATCGCCGTCCTTTAGCGGCATGCGGCTACACCCCGCTTCTCAGATACCAGCCAAGATCGACGAGGTTTTGGACTAAAATATGATCATGGTTCTCTTGCAGCCTTCCCCAGCCTATGGGCTCCCCCCTCTCATTTAGGACGGCAACAAGCCCTCTGCAGTTTTCAGCGGGCCTTGCAACCTCCGAGATAGATTCTCCCCATACGTCGTGTCCGTAAAGGAAATGCTTGGCGCCACCCTCGGTAAGCCTGACATAGCCTCGCTTCGGTTTTACGCCAATCCGCCGAAGAAGCGAGAGGAATCCTAACATAGGAATATAGCGTCCGTTGATGCGCCCTATGTGGACGCCCATGGCAACAAGCCTCTCCCTCCCGACGACTTGTAGCAGTAATTCGGCCTCTTTCCCTAGATTGCGTGCATGCGCATACACGTCTACAAACCCGGTGCGCTTTATGCAGCTAAGCTCAACGCTCTCTTTCAGGAGGGCCAAGTCCACGCCCAAGCATCCAGCTATCAGCTTTAGAAGGGCCTCTGCCTCTGCGCAGCCGTGCTGAAGCATCACCTTCTCGTTTTCGCTAGACGGCATATTGTGAACCCCTCTGTTCCATGGATGTGGGGGTAAAGCCTTCTACACCTGGAAACCCGCGGATCTAACTGCAGCAGCCCGTACCTTTGCACCCCAGGTAGCCCCGGAATAGAAAGATCCTCGACCTCGACGTTATCTACAGCTTCGAGAACTCTTGTTATAACGTACTCGTTCTCCTCCACGGAAAGGCTGCATGTAGCGTAGACGAGGACTCCCCCATCTCGTAGCAGGTCCAGTCCTGCTTTTAAAAGCTCCAGCTGAAGTGCTACCCTGCCTAGAATGTCCTTGAAAGTTCTCGGCCTCCTGGCACGCGGGAAGGGCAATAGGCCCTCTCCGCTGCAAGGGGCATCGAGCAGTACGGCGTCGATCTTTCCGCGGTAAAACGATGGTAACAGCCGCGCATCCATGTGGACGGCTACCACGTTGAAAACGGCCATCCTGCTTGTGTTGTTCTTCAGGGCTAAAAGCTTCCGCCTGTTGACGTCGACAGCAACTATCCTGCTCTTAGGTGCGTGCTGCGCTATCTGTGTGGTCTTTATGCCCGCTCCTGCGCACATATCTATGATCCTGCCCCTAGGAAAGTCTTCGGGTCTAAGCGCAGGCACCACCAACATGGAAGCCGGACCCTGAATCGTGAAAAGTCCCAGCAGATATTCGTGTAAGGCTCCTATGGGGTAGGGGCTGCTTGTAACCACAAGGCCATAGTCCAAATACCGGTAATCCTCAACCTTTACACCTTTGCTACTAAGCCTCAACTTTAGCTCGTCTTTGCCCGTAAGAAGCGTGTTTACCCTAATGGTCTTCATGATGTTTTGCTCGTCTACTAATAGGAACCTAGCGAGCTCTTCGGTTGATCTAAACAGCTCGGCGTACCTTACCAATTGATGCTCGTGAACGGAGAGTGCGCGTTTGATCTCCTGTAGTCTGCCCACCGCGCTTTTCCATCTCTCCATAATGTAGGCAAAGTTTTCCTGGAGAGAGGCATTGGCGCCTTCATCTGTACGTGGCTTATACATTTTATGACACCGGCTCGGTTGTTACCTGGGGCTCAGAGGTGCCTGGACGCGGCCTGTTTGTAGGGAGGTTCCAGCCTCCGCACAAGGGGCACATGGAGGCCATCAGGTGGATATTCAAGAATGGCGGCATTGATGAGCTTATCGTGGCCATAGGCTCAGCCCAGGAGAGCCACACATTGCGCAATCCCTTCACAGCAGGTGAACGTATGGAGATGCTCCGGATGGCTTTGGCGGAGTACAATGTGAGCTTAAGCTCCGTGCTCATTGTACCTGTTCCCGACATAGCCATGAACTTTGTTTGGGTAAGGTACCTTGAAATGCTTCTTCCGCGGTTCTATGTAGTGTTTTCGCGCAATCCACTGGTTGTTAGGTTATTTAGAGAGTATGGATACAAGGTGGTAAGCCCTCCGAGCTTTGAACGGGAGAGGTACAGCGCTACCGTGATACGAAAGCTGATGCTGGATGGGAACGAAGCCTGGCGCGAGCTTGTTCCGTACTCCGTTGCGAAGTATATAGATGATATAGGTGGCCTAGACAGAATAAGGTCCATAGCGGGGAGGGATTAACTTGAAGGACATTGTAGAGATAGACGGATCTTACGGCGAGGGCGGTGGCCAGATCTTAAGAACAGCCATAGCTTTATCGGCTGTTACCGGCAGGCCTGTGGCGATTCATAACATAAGGGCGAAGAGGCCTCGCCCAGGACTCCAGCGTCAGCACCTAACGGCGGTGAAGGCGGTAGCTCAGCTTGTGAACGCCAAAGTGGAGGGAGCATTGCTTGGTTCAACCTCGCTTAGATTCTACCCTGGAGATATAAGGAGCGGCACCTTCAACTTCTCTATCGGGACTGCAGGAAGCATTACCCTTGTCCTTCAAGCATTGCTTCCCGTTCTAGTGTACGCTCCTGGGCCGGTTACGGTTACTATAAGCGGCGGGACAGATGTGCCCTGGAGCCCCCCGATAGACTACGTACGCTTCGTGCTCAAGAGGTTGCTGGAGGCTTTCGGGCTGAGGTTCTCGGTTAAGCTGGAAAAGAGAGGCCATTACCCGCGCGGAGGTGGCCTAGTTAGGGTATCAGTACCTGCTCCTCCAAGGAAGCTTCAGCCAGCAGTGCTTGCTGAGCGTGGCAATATAGTAGTGGTTGAAGGCATAAGTCACTGCGTTAAGTTGCCTCGGCATGTGGCGGAGCGTCAAGCTCAGTCTGCCACCAGAGTACTTGAACAGGTGCTAGGGAGCGTTCCAATTCACATCGATGTAGAGTGGTACGAGCCGGATAGGGACCCCCATCTAGGTCCTGGAAGCGGTATTGTTCTTTGGGCTGTTACCGATAAATCGATACTTGGAGGAGATTCCCTGGGTGCGCCGAAAAAGCCAGCCGAGGAGGTAGGCAAGGAAGCAGCTCTAAAGCTTCTCGAAGATCTTGCAGCACAGAAGGCTCTTGACAGACATGCTTCGGACATGCTAATTCCTTACGCGGCTCTTGCATGCGGTGAATCCGTGCTGGGGGGAAGTTTGCTGACAATGCATGCGTGGACAGTAATCCACGTTATAAAAAAGCTGCTCCCCGAGGTCACGGTCTCGTTCGAAGAAGGAGGCGAGGTAGGAAGGCCCTTTATCGTGAAGATAGCTGGTGCATGCCTCACTAAGTAGCCTAGCCCTTGCTCCTCGCTCCTCCATTGCGGTGCGGAACGCTTAACCGGTTGAGTCCAGCCTGATGGAAGGCGATAGGCACGCGTAAATGCTCTCTAGGAGCTCCCGTATGCCTGTACCGTCTATCGCAGAGATCTCGTAAATCTTGCTTTCGCACAGAACGCTGTTAAGACCTTTGCTACTGAGGTGTTCCACTATACGCTGCTTTACCAGGGCAAGTTTGCCTCTATCCTCAACCGTGTCCACTTTGTTTAAGGCTATGAGGAGCTTGGAGCTTCCCCGCGAAAGGGCTGTCCCAGCTATGCTGGTTAGCAGTGACAGCTGATCCTCGATGGTAGCTATAGCTGACGGTGATACATCGAAGAGGTGTAGTATAACGTCTGGAAGTGTCATAAGTGCAGCATAGGCTCTTTTCTCTATCTCGTTCAAGCTGTCCAGGCTTCTCTCTAGTATGCCTGGGACATCTACCACATAGAAGTAGAGATCCTTATACTTGGCTTTCCCGACAATTACGGTTTTAGTTGTGAAGGGGTATTCGGCTACCTCCGGCTTGGCTGTTGAAATGGACCTTACAAGTGTAGACTTTCCAACGCTTGGTGCTCCAGCAACGACGACCACGGGCAGTCCTTCAGAAATTACGTGGCTCTTCAGTATCTCACCTCTAACCTTCTGTAAGATCTTCAAGTGCTTGTCAGCTCTTTTTACAACGGACAGTATCCGCCCGCTGCCTTCCTTCCTCAGTCTGGCTGCCTCCCAGGGACTTGACGACGAGACTAGTAGAAGACGGTATTCCTTCCACAGCTTGCTTATCAAGCGGATTGCTTTTTTAACATGTTTAAGTGCCTCCTCGTACTTGTCTCCGACGAAGCTCTCTATGAGCATTCTGTGAAAGCTACTCAGCTCTGACAGCTTGGGTAATCCCGCAGCGGCTTTTAGCTTAGAAACTGATATATTGTATACTAACTCTAATCTTTTTAGTTCTAGCTCTAATCGCCCCTTCTCTCCACGCCGCCTCCTTTTGACTCTCCAGTACCTTTTCCCTATGATACTTATTATTTCGTCTGCTGTGTATACCCGTGCTTCCTTGAAGATCCTGGTAGCCTCCACTAGGCGCCTAGCCTCTATGTGCTTTCTCAGCCATGGGATGTCTGCCCGAGCCTCTACATCTCTATCCATGGTCTATGCTCCAAAGATTGAACGTGAATGGTATGTGGAGCCTCTTAAGCCCATTCTTGCAGCTTCGATCCATAATGAGGTGTTCAGCGCGCTTAAATTTTGCCTAGGCCTCTATAAGCACTTGGAAATGCGTATGATTATTCTTTTAGCGGTTGATTTGTTTATGCCATAGGTGGAGGATAAGGTTGACGGAAGAGGGTAGAAGCCTCTAGCCATGTTGATAAGCACGTCTATAGCAGCGGCGGCAGCATTGCCTTCGAGCTTCCCCATAATATTCCTTATGCAGGGATTACCCGCCAGCTCCCTGACTATGTCTCTATAGTTATTGCTCAAGAGGGAGGAGAAGGCCTTTAGCGCCTCTCCTCGTGCATTATCTATGTTTAGGAGCTTCGACAGCTTGAAGAATGCCATTGCTTTGTCTTCGTTCTCTGTTGCTACGCGTTTACGTCTGGCTGTTCTCGATCTCCTAATGGCTTCCAACTCCTCGTCAGTATGGCTGCCTTGTACTGGCAGGCTTTCCTCTATCACAGTACCACACGAGGTGCACACGAGGCTTGCTGTGCGCATGTCCGCTACGATTCTAGAAGAGCCGCAGTACGGGCATTTGGCTTTAGAAGCTCCCATCATCACATACTGCAAAGGTCCTATCCCAAGGTTATCCTAGATGCAATGGTGCTCATAATTTGCGGACTATGTTTGCTGTGTGCATGGAGAGCCGCCCTCTTCCGAAAGTAATGCTGTCGTGGTCACACAGAATTTTAAGGCCTAGAAAGCCTTGGGGTTACCGGTGTGCTGTGATGTCTTTTCATGAGTATGGTATCGGTGCTACTGCTGTAGGGCTTAGAGGACAAGACTTTGTGGTTCTTGCTGCTGAGAAGAGAATAAGCTATGGAGGCTTCGTGGTGAGTCACGCGGGCAAAAAGGTCTACAAAATAAGCGATTACCTGGGTGTAGCTTTGGCTGGGCTCTTCGCTGACATGCAAGCAATAGCGAAGATTATCTCGGCCGAGATGGAGTATTACATGCTGACACTTGGCCGTCCTATGAAGGTTGAGGCTGCTGCAAGGCTCTTAGCGGCCATTCTCTACTCAAACAAGTACTACCCATTCTTCTCAGAAGTACTGGTAGGCGGTATTGACCTAAATGGAGGCTCTAGGCTATTCGTAATGGATCCCCTTGGATCCCTTATAGAGGATGAGTATGCAGCAATAGGATCCGGAGCCCCAATAGCGATTGGGGTCATCGAGCGCGAGTATAGGAAGGATCTCAGCGTAAGCGAGGCTAGGGATCTGGCTGTAAACGCGATTAAGGCTGCCATAGAGCGTGATGCAGTATCGGGAGGCGGGATAGATATACTGGTTATTCAGCGTGAAGGTAATGTTGTAAGGTCCACTGAGGAGCTTGTAAGACTGTAATCACAAACCCGTAAATTACGTGTGCGTGGTAGTCTCGATGGTTTTGGACATTAGTGTTTTGAAAACATTTCAGGTGAGGATAGGCGAGAAGGCCCTAAAGAGCGTAAAGGCTCCAAGAATCAGCAAGAGCAGTATTAGATACGTTTGCGGCCTCGATGTATCTTACTCACGTAAGGTTGGCGGCGTAGCTGCAGCGGCAGTTTTTGAGGTTGGTAGCGGTAAGCTAGTGGATGTTGGCTTAGCCGTAGGAGAGCCTGCTATAGAATATGTGCCAGGATTACTTGCGTTTCGGGAAGCCCCCCTTCTCTACACGGCTTTTATGAAACTTCTAGAGGAGGTTCGTAATATTGTCGATGTGGTGCTCGTTGATGGTCACGGCATAGCACATCCACGCTACTCGGGTATAGCGACGCACATAGGTTTGGCTCTGGGCATGCCTGCTCTGGGGGTAGCCAAGAGAAAGCTCTATGGAAGAATCGTCCCAGAGGAGAGGCCCTGCTCCGAATTTCCATGTGTAGTAGGTTGGATAGAGGATAGGAGGAATCCCTCTCTACTACTTGGGGCAGTGCTAAGCTCTGACACGGGTTCAAAGCTGTACGTTAGTCCTGGAGCCTATGTTGATCTAAAGACCGCCGTAGAAATCGTAATGCGCGTAACCTCGCGCGGCCACAAGCTTCCCCTTCCGATATATTATGCTGATGGATTGTCAAGATCCGTCGCGCGTGCTCTAGACAGTGGCACGCTAAGCATAGAGAGCATTGCCGACTACGTGCGAAACACGATTGCGAAGCAGAGTAGGCTGTTCTCGTAACCTACTTTCACAGCTACTGTATCTCAAGAAGGTGCGGTGAGGCTACACGATGCCGGTTCGCCTTATCAGCTCTCTTGCAGCGTTTTCTGTAAGTCCAGACTCTCCAAGAATTGTGTAGCGTTCTGGTCGAAGCTTTGGAGCTAGGAGCAGAGCCCTTAGAACTTCATCTTCGCTAAGTCCCAGTTCGCTGGCTCGTGTGGGTAGGCCGAGCTCCCTCAATGCCCTCTTGACCCTTCGCCAATTGCCGCCGTGAAGGTACATCATCATTATGGTTCCAAGTGCGACTTGCTCGCCATGAAGGGCCTTTCCGGGTGCCACTATGTCGAGCGCGTGGCTGAAGAGATGCTCAGATCCACTTGCAGGCCTTGTAGAGCCAGCAATGCACATAGCGACCCCGCTGCTAACTAGAGCTTCGACTAGGATTCGTACTCCTTCTGGAGTTCCCTTGCCTATGCTGCTGGCGTTTTCGATTACGTGTTTTGCTGATAGCCTAGCTAGTTTTGCAGCGTATTCGCCGTAGTACTCGCCCTTTATCCTGTGTGCAAGCTCCCAATCTCTAACGGCTGTAAGCTTCCCCACTATGTCGCCTGCTCCAGCCCGTATTAGGCGAAGTGGGGCTTCAGCCACTATCTTGATGTCGGCTACAATAGCTCTTGGTGTGACCGCCTTCATCGAGTAAGGTCTGTCCATGCCCTTAAGAGAGACGAAAGGTGAAGCTATACCATCGTGGGAGGGGCTCGTAGGTACACTGATCATATGCACTCCGACCTTCCCTGAAACGTATTTTGCAACATCTATCGATTTCCCTCCGCCAAAACCCACTACAGCAGCGGGTTTGTCTACCAGAACCTCTCCTACAAGTTTCTCTGCCGTGTTCAGTGAGGCATCTGACACAATGTAGAAGAGCGGCTCATATCCCCCTCTCCTAAGTACGGCTTCTATTACCTCTCCATAGAGCTTGAAAACGTTTGGCCCAGTCATTACTGCAATTTTGCCATTTTGGAGGCCGAGCACTCTCAGAATCTCTGGCATCGAGTTTAGGGCGTTCACACCTATAACTACTCTCAGCGGCAGCTCTATGTCATGTATCGTTCTTGACCCAGCTGTCTCGGGACTGCTGCGGCTGGACATTCGTCGGCCTCCCTGCCCAATCACGAAAAGACAGTGTGGCAATCTCTTTTAATTTCCCTCTTGTATCCACACCTCCCATGTGGGAGGAAAGTTGTTTAGGGCGTTCCGCGGAGGCCTTGAGGAACGTCTAGCAAACAGGGTCATTAGGAGCATGACGACAACAGTTGGAATGAAGTTTAGGGACTTTGTCGTTCTGGGTGCCGACAAGAGGGCTACTTCCGGGTACTATGTAGCCCACAAGAAGGTGCGCAAGGTCATCAAGATTACGGACTACATGGCGCTAACAGTTTCGGGGCTTGTAGCTGACGCACAGGTTCTTGCAGAGTGGCTCTCCAACTATGCGGAGCTTTACAGTATAAACATGAAGAGGAGAATGCCCGTAAAAGTTGCTGCTCAGTATCTATCTACTATCTTGTACTCAGCGAAGTTCTTCCCCTACATAGTACAGTTGCTCCTTGGCGGGTACGATGAAGAGCCTCATATATTCAATCTTGACTGGTTCGGGACCGTCACTGAGGAGAAGTACGCCGCAACTGGATCGGGATCCCCGATAGCAATCGGCGTTATTGAGGATGGTTACCGCGAGGATATGAGTGTAGACGAGGCAGTTGATCTTGCCAGGCGGGCGATATCCTCTTCGATAAGCAGAGATGCCTTCACAGGCAACGGTATTGACATAGTAGTCATAGGGAGAAACTATATAAAAGAGTACAGCTTCCCCCTCAGCAAGGTGCACGTTAAAGAGCAGTAAAGTGCTGCGCGCGTACATTACCGTTTGCAAAATACGTGTGTGCGGTGTATCTATAAAATATCGTACGAATTTATGGTAGTGTTGTGTTGTTTCCAGGCTTTTCGGCAACAGTGTGCACGCTCTCTTAGAGACAGGTAGACGGCAAATGTGTTGGACCTACTACCGGCTAGGCTGTGGACCAAGCTCATGTATGCTTACGCAAACCCTGCTGGAGCGCTGGATTGGAATTTGGGATTAGCTTTGTCGCATGTGTTGCCACGCTCCAACCTACTAGAGGTCGCGGTGAGCGACGATGTATAGGCGTAGTGAAGTCAAGAAGATGGTACTAACTATAGCGGCCCAGCTCTCCGCTTACAACGTTCACGTTACGCGGATAGAGTTTGAAGGTCCTGAAATAGCCATCTACATTAAGAATCCCAGGGTTCTTGTAGAGTATCCTGATCTTGCAAAGGATATTGCGAAGAAGCTAAAGAAGAGGATAGTAATAAGGACGGACCCTTCCGCAAGGCGGCCGCCAAAGGAGACCCGAGAGATAATTAAGCAGCTTGTTCCATCAGAGGCAGGAGTTGAGAGCATAGAGTTCGACGAAGTCCTGGGCGAGGTTATAGTTAAGGCCCGAAAAGTGGGGTTAGTCTACGGGAGAAACCGTTCAATATATAATAAAATCTTAGCTGAGACCGGATGGAGACTTAACGTAGTAAGGTATCCTGCTATCAGCTCCAAGCGCGATATAAAGACCCTAGACCTTATATTAGGGTACAGCCTGCAGGAAAGTAGCTACAGGCTTGATTTTCTGAGGAAGCTGGGAGAAAGAATCCACCGCGGCGTCGTTTTTGAAAACCGCTATGTTAGGATAACAGCTCTCGGCGGCTTCATGGAGGTTGGCCGTTCGGCAATACTTGTGGAGACCAATGAGAGCCGTGTATTACTGGACGTTGGAGTGAACCCCGCAGGTTCGGGGCCTAACTTATTTCCACGGCTTGACGTCGACCAGCTCAAGCTTGAGGAGCTTGACGCTGTAGTTATAACGCATGCTCACCTAGACCACATGGGGCTAGTCCCCTACCTGTTTAAGTACGGATTTAGAGGTGCAGTTTACGCTACAAAGCCAACAAGAGATCTGATGATCCTCTTGCAGCAGGATATGCTGGATGTACTTCAACGCAGCGGCATAGCCCCCCCTTACACGCAGCATGAGATACAAAAGGTTGTACTCCACACAATACCGCTAGACTACGAGGAGGTTACTGACATAGCTCCGGATATCAAGCTCACATTCTACAATGCCGGACACATACTTGGCTCTGCTATAGTGCATCTGCATATTGGTGAGGGCCTACACAACATAGTCTATACGGGCGACTTCAAGTTTGGACGGACATTCCTTCTCGACAAGGCAGCATCGGTATTCCCTAGAGTGGAAACCCTCATTATGGAAAGCACCTACGGCGACCGAGTCCAACCTAAGCGCGAAGAGGCCAGGAATAGCCTAATAGAAATAATAAATAGGACAATAGCACGTGGGGGGAAGGTCCTAATCCCTGTAATGGCTGTTGGAAGGGCACAGGAAATTCTCCTAGTCTTGGTGGATGCTTTAACTAAAAAGCTAATCCCTGGCGAGACCAAGATCTATGTTGACGGGAGCATACGCGAAGTGACTGCCCTTCATCTAGTATACCCGGAACTCCTAGCTTCCTCCGTTAGATCAAGGATACTCAACGATGAGAACCCATTTGACCATGAAAACGTTGTACGGGTTGAAGGGAAGAAGATGAGGGAAGACGTGGCGCTATCCTCCGAGCCCTCCGTCATACTTGCGCCAGCTGGTATGTTAACTGGTGGTCCATCTGTAGAGTACCTAAGACTCATGGCTGAAGATCCTAGGAATACGCTGACATTTGTTAGCTACCAAGCACAGGGAACACTGGGGCGCAGGATACTCGATGGTGAGCGCGAATTCGTTTTGGTGGATGAGGAAGGAGAACCTCACGTAGTAAGAGTAAAGATGGATGTTGAGGTAGTTGATGGCTTCTCGGGCCACTCAGATCGAAGACAGCTTCTCGCGTTTCTGGCCAACATATCGCCCAAGCCAAAAAACATTATACTGAATCATGGAGAGCCGCAGTCTGTACTGTCTCTAGCCGAAACCATCAGAAGGAAGGCAGAGCACCTAGGACTTCCCAAAGACGTACGTGTCTACACGCCCTACGTGCTTGACTCGCTGACGCTCACCAAGTAAGCGAATTAGAAGCCTGCTATCCTACGCCATCCTCCAGTATCGATCGCCTACGTGGTGCAGCCTCTTTGTGACGCGCCCTCTCTCCATAGCTTCAAGCTCGTTCCTAGAGAAAAGTGCTTCATGCACAGCTATTGGTAGAAGCCTCGTAGGCTCAACTATAACTACTACGTCACCCTTCTCGAAGCCTCCCTCTATCCCCACTATGCCCGGCCTCATTAGGTCGGCTCCGCGTGATAGGGGGGCTACAGCCCCCTTATCCACTATGATATAGGGAAGCCACCCTCTATACAGATCTGGGATGAGCGCCTTAAGGTGTGGAAAGAGACGACCTTCAGCTTCCACGAATGTGGGTTTGCCTTCAAACAGGTACAACTTGATATTTTCCTCGACAACCACCTCGATTCTGTCGGCATCTGGACGGTAGTGAGGGAATGTCTGCTTAATTTTAGACAAGAGGGCTTTGGCGTCCTTTTTAGAGAGCGTCCAGCGCCTCATATCGGCCCTGGTATTATAGCGCATAGGGGAACTCCTATAAAGCCCCTAGAGGAGACTGGTCTAGGGGATTACCGTGGCGGAGAGCACCCATAAGCTGCTGAGCGAAAACCTTGGCAACATAGTACTGGTTCGACTGAGGGGGTCCTACGAGGTCCGCGGAAGATTGAAGAGTTACGATCAGCACCTTAACTTAGTCCTAGAAGACGCGGAGGAGATAAACGAGGAAGGTACAGTTAGGAAGCTAGGTACTATCGTGGTTCGCGGCGACACGGTGCTGCTTATATCGCCTGCCCAAGTGTAAAGGCCTGCGTGAAAGAGGTGAAGGCTTTGTCTAAGGGGACGCCCTCGTTCGGCAAGATGGGTAGAAGCTACACTCACATTCGCTGTCCTAGATGCGGAAGAACATCGTATCATGCCGCAAAGGGCTATTGTGCAGCTTGTGGGTGGGGACGCTCTCGGAGGCTAAGGCGCTACTCGTGGATGAACAAAAAGGTCAATAAGAAGCGTATACGATAGCATGCCCCTCTTTGGTTGGGGAACGAATTATGACGAGGAAGCGTACGTCCAAGTCTTCGGCTAAAGCAAAGAATGTGCGTCGCAAGGTGAAGATTAACATACTTGAACACGAGCTTGTGCCTAAACACGAGGTACTAACGCCAGAGGAGGCAGCAAAGGTTATTAAGGAGTTAGGTGTTCGGCCAGAGCAACTTCCGTGGATACGGGCTAGCGACCCTATTGTGCGCGAGATAGGGGCTAAGCCCGGAGACATTGTACGTATTTACAGGAAGAGCCCTACTGCTGGGGAGAGCGTGGCCTACCGCTATGTGGTGGGGTACTAGGCTTGCATAGCATCAGGTGTGGAGGGTGGCTTGTGCCTACGGTCTCTAGAGGCATATGGATGCACTTTGTGCACGTTCGCGTGAAGCTTGCTCCCGATTTTATCAGGATCTTGCATCAAATCAATTAATGGGTGAAATGAGTAATGGGGGTTTCTAACAATCTTACCCGAGATGACTTTTGGGAAGTTGTAAGGGCGTTCATAGAGGAGTATGGGCTTGTACGTCAGCACATAGACTCCTTTAACAGGTTTGTCGAAAAGGAGCTAAAGGAGATTGTTAAGGAGTTTGGTGAAATTTTCACACCTAAGCATGATTACGGAATAAAGATAGTAGACGTCAGCCTCGGCGAACCCCGGGTGTTGGAGAGCGATGGTAGCGAGCATCCAGTAACTCCCATGGAGTGCAGAATACGTGACCTAACCTACGCTGCCCCCATTATAGCAAAGGTTGTCCTAGTTGAAGGGGGGATAGAGCACGAGCCAGAGGAGGTTTTGCTGGGATATCTGCCAATCATGCTAAGATCCAAGGCGGACCCCCTTGCCAGGTGCTTCTACGAAGGGAAGGACAGAACCATCTGCGAGAGGGAGCTAATCAAGGCAGGTGAGGATCCGCGTGACCCTGGAGGCTACTTCATAATCAATGGCTCGGAGCGAGTAATCGTTATCCAGGAGGATCAGGCGCTCAACAAGATACTTGTGGGTAAGGCCTCGGCCAGTGCTGGCAACGTTCTTTATACGGCTAAGGTTATATCGTCCCATGCCGGCGTCCGCTACCAGGTTCTTCTGGACTACTACAAGGATGGCACGCTTCACGTATCAATGAGCAGAGCTCTAAGCAAGATACCCTTTGCCATCCTCATGAGGGCGCTGGGCCTGGAGAGTGATAGAGATATCGTTCTTGCGGTCAGCAGCGACCCCCAGATACAGCAGATGCTAATACCCTCCCTTGAGCAAGCCAGAGCCGTTAACACGGTTGAGGAAGCCCTTGACTTTATCGGTAGCAGGTTCAGGGAGGGTATCGGGAAGCCTCGTGATCAGCGTATCAAGATAGCAGAGCGGGTGATCGACACTATACTTTTCCCTCACATTGGCACTAGCCCAAGCGATAGAATAAGGAAGGCTCTGTTCCTAGGGCAGATGGCGGCGCGGCTGCTGGAGTATGTTGCTGGCAGGCGCGGGGAGGACGACAAGGACCACTACGCCAACAAAAGGTTGCTCCTTGCCGGAGACCTCATAGCCATGGTTTTCCGTGTGGCCATGAGAGCTCTCGCATACGATGCAAGACAGCAGCTGGAGAAGCTTAGGGCGCATGGAAGAAGAATAAGCCCCAGGGTCGTCCTGCGGTCTGACATCATAACTAACCGTCTCAGAGAAGCCCTGGCCACAGGCAACTGGCCAGGCCAGAGGACGGGGGTTAGCCAGATACTTGATAGAACCAACTGGATTTCGTCGCTTAGCCACATGCGTAGAGTCGTCTCGCAGCTCAGCAGGAGCCAGCCCCACTTTGAGGCTAGAGACGTCCATGGAACACAGTGGGGCAGAATATGCCCCTTCGAGACTCCTGAAGGCCCTAACTGTGGGCTAGTCAAGAACCTGGCACTGCTTGCCTACGTTTCGCCTGGTCACCCTGATGATGAAATTGAAGAATTGCTCTACAAGATGGGCGTTAAAGACGCTGTGGCGGTTTTCAACGATATTAGAAAGATTGGCTACTACCCGCAAGAAGCCAGAAACTGGAGCAGGGTGTACCTCAACGGAAAGCTGATAGGGTATCATGAAAACGGCGAAGAGCTTGTGCAGAGCCTTCGCCAGCTCAGAAGAAAGGGCAAGATACCTCCACACGTAAGTATAAGCCTTTCATACAGCGGCACTGCAAGCGAGGTATACATAAACACAGATCCTGGCCGCCTCCTACGCCCCGTCTTCGTGGTGAAGAACGGGAAGTTGGAGTTTACGAAAGAACACGCTGAGAAGCTGCGGCGCGGTGAGTGGAAGTTTAGCGATCTGCTTAGGCACGGTATCGTCGAGTTTCTAGACGCTGAGGAGGAGGAGAATGCCTACATTGCCGTCGACTTAGAGCATCTTACCCCAGAGCATACGCACATGGAGATCTGGCCTGCATCGATATTGGGTGTTGCTGCGTCAACCATACCCTATGCCGAGCACAACCAGTCGCCACGAAACACGTACCAGGCGGCAATGTCAAAGCAGGCTCTGGGGCTCTACGCTGCAAACTTCCAGGTACGTGCAGATACGCGTGGCCACCTCCTCCATTACCCTGAAAAGCCTCTCGTGCAGACGCGTCCCCTGGACGTTATAGGCTACAACGAGAGGCCAGCCGGCCAGAACGCAGTTGTGGCAGTTATGTCGTTTACAGGATACAACATAGAGGACGCAATAATAGTGAACAAGTCATCTGTGGATAGGGGCTTTGCGCGCTCAACATTCTTCCGGCTTTACGTGGCCGAGGAAAGGAAGTACAGCGGCGGGCTCTCTGACAAGATAGAGCGTCCCGATACGAGCGTCGAAGGGGCCAAGCCGCCGCTTATGTACGAGAAGATTGATGCAGACGGTATAGTAAGCCCGGAGGTCGAGGTAAGAGGCGGCGAGGTTCTGATAGGCAAGACAAGCCCGCCAAGGTTCATGGAGGAGTACAGAGAATTTGGGGCCGTAGCCATAAGACGTAGAGACACATCTGTAACTATGCGCCACGGCGAAGAAGGCGTTGTGGATACGGTAATAATCACGGAGAACGTTGAGGGCTCAAAGCTCGTGAAAGTGAGAGTAAGGGATCTTAGAATACCGGAGCTTGGAGACAAGTTCGCATCGCGGCATGGCCAGAAAGGTGTTATCGGGCTGCTGATACCGCAGTACGATATGCCTTTCACGGAGGATGGCATAACCCCGGATATAATAGTCAATCCGCACGCATTCCCCTCTCGTATGACCTTGGGTCAGCTTTTCGAAACTATAGCAGGCAAGTATGCAGCGTTGAGTGCAAAGTTTGTGGACGGTACGCCTTTCGCCAAGGAGCCTATAGAGGCGATAAGGATAGAGCTACTCAAGAGGGGCTATGCGCCCGACGGCTCTGAGATAATGTATGACGGTCGTACGGGCGAGATGCTTAGAACGCCCATACTGATAGGGGTGGTATACTACCAGAAGCTCCATCACATGGTTGCCGACAAGATCCATGCAAGAGCAAGGGGTCCAGTACAGATATTGACGCGGCAGCCTACTGAAGGCAGGGCACGTGAAGGTGGTCTTCGCTTCGGTGAGATGGAGAGAGACTGTCTAGTTGGCCATGGTGCGGCGATGCTCCTTAGGGAGCGCATGTTGGAGAGCAGCGACAGATACGTTATGTATGTCTGCGAGGAGTGTGGGCATATCGCTTGGTTCGATAGGAACAAGAGGAGGTACATATGCCCGGTACACGGTGACAGGGGAAGAATTTCGGCGGTGGTTGTCCCCTATGCCTTCAAGCTCCTGCTGCAAGAGCTCATGAGCATGTGTGTTATGCCCAGGCTAAAGCTCGCCTCAAAGCGTGAGTGGACACCCTCGGGGTGATGAGGTAATGCCTGTGGAGGAGAAGATTATCAAGGAGATTGAGTTCGGAATACTTAGCCCCGACGAGATTAGGCGCCTCTCTGTAACGGCTATCGTGACCAGCGATCTATATGATGAAGATGGGAGGCCAATACATGGAGGCTTAATGGACCCTAGGCTCGGAGCAATAGCTCCGGGACAGGTGTGCCCTACATGTGGAAACGATGCTCGCACGTGTCCAGGACACTTCGGCCACATAGAACTTGTGCGCCCAGTCATACATGTCGGCTTCGCTAAGTACATTCACGAGGCTCTAAGGGCTACCTGTAGGAGGTGCGGCCGGCTCTTACTCAACGAGAGGATCATCAGGAGATACGCAACCCTTTACGAAAGGCTCAAGGAGCGGTGGCCCCTCCTAGCTAGAATGCTAATAGCTGTTGTGAGGAAGCGTGCAGCCGAGGCCACAACATGCCCTCACTGCGGAGAGCGCCAGTACAAAATAGTGTTCGATAAGCCGTATACATTCTACGAGGAGAGGCCCGAGGGCAGGATACAGCTGACCCCATTGGAGATAAGGTCTAGGCTCGAGAGGATACCCGATGGAGATGCAGCCCTCCTTGGCTTTGATCCCAAGAAAGCTAGGCCAGAATGGACCATACTAACAGTACTTCCTGTTCCACCGTCGCAGGTAAGACCCTCAATAGTCCTAGAGACTGGCATAAGGGCTGAGGACGACCTAACGCACAAGCTTGCTGACATAGTCAGAGTGAATGAGAGGTTAAGAGAGCTGCTGGACAGCGGCGCTCCGCAGCAGCTCATAGACGAGCACTGGCTACTCCTCCAGTACCACGTTGCAACGTATATAGACAACGAGCTTCCAAGGATACCTGTAGCTCGTCATCGTGGTGGTAGGCCTCTCAAGGGTCTAGCTCAGAGGCTTAAGGGGAAAGAGGGAAGGATACGTGGAAATCTAAGCGGCAAGCGTGTCGACTACTCAGCGCGTACAGTCATATCGCCAGACCCCAACCTGAGCATAAACGAGGTTGGAGTTCCGGAGGAGATCGCCAAGGTCCTCACGGTAAGGGTTCCTGTAACAAGTTGGAACATAGAGGAGATGAGAAGGTACATCCTCAATGGGCCAGAAAAGTGGCCAGGTGCAAACTACGTTATTACACCTGATGGAAGAAAGATAGATCTCCGGTATGCCGATCGCAAGAAGATAGCCGAGGCTCTAGCCCCTGGATGGTACGTTGAGAGGCATCTAAAGGATGGAGACGTTGTATTGTTCAATCGTCAGCCCAGCCTGCACAGAATGTCCATAATGGCTCACATAGTGCGTGTGCTTCCTGGAAGAACCTTTAGATTAAACCTGCTTGTATGTCCACCGTATAACGCCGACTTCGATGGAGACGAGATGAATCTGCATGTACCGAGAACCGAGGAGGCCTTGGCAGAAGCTCGCGAGCTCATGCTTGTGCAATATCACATACTCTCTCCAAGGTATGGAGGCCCCATTATAGGTGGCGTGCAAGACTACGTAAGCGGGGCATATCTGCTGACGATCAAGGCGACCCTCCTCTCCTTAGAGGATGTAATAGATGTGCTATCAGCTGCAGGCTACCGCGGCGAGCTTCCCGAGCCTGCAATTATCTCGCCGAAGAGGATGTGGACCGGGAAGCAGCTTGTTAGCTTGTTCTTGCCAAAGGACTTCAACTTCAGAGGAAAAGCGCGCGTTTCGGCGGGAATATTCTCCTGTGAGGACGAATGGTGTTGGAACGACTCGTACGTGCTTATAAAGAACGGAATACTGCTGTTCGGGGTCCTTGACAAGAAGGCCGTGGGTGCGGAGCAGCCTGAAAACATGATGCACTGGCTCATAAAGGAGTATGGCTCGGACTATGCCCGCGAAATCTACGATAAGATGTTCAAGATGTTCATACGCTACATAGAAAAGCGCGGCTTCACCATGGTCGTGGACGACGTCGCCCTTCCGCAAGAGGCTAAGGAGAAAGTCCGTGCCCTCCTTCAGGAGGCCGAGAAGAAAGTCTACGAGATAATCGAGATGTATCGCCAGGGGAAGCTGGAAGCTGTGCCAGGCCGCTCCCTCGAGGAGTCGCTGGAGCTTAGGATACTGGACGCCCTCTCTGAGGTTAGGAAGCATGTTGAAGACGTTGTACTCAACTACCTAGATCCGTTCAACAACGTCTTCATAATGGCACGTACCGGCGCAAGGGGCAACGAGCTTAACATAATACAGATGGCTGCATTTCTGGGCCAGCAGTCTGTTCGCGGCGAGAGGATACATAGGGGCTATAGGGATCGCTATCTGCCGCACTTCCGTCCCGGCGACCTGGGTGCGGCTGCACGGGGATTCGTGTACTCAAGCTTCTACGATGGTTTGAGCCCCATCGAAGTGTTCTTCCACTCGGCAGGCGGACGGGAAGGTCTCGTGGACACTGCTGTGAGAACCTCGCAGAGCGGCTACATGCAGAGAAGGCTGATTAACGCCTTGCAGGATCTAAGAGTGGAGTACGACGGTACCGTGAGAACGCCATATGGAGAGGTCATTCAGTACCGGTATGGTGAGGACGGTGTTGATCCAATGAAAAGCGCTCACGGTAAGTCGGTTAACGTTAACAGACAGATTGAGCGTGTCATTGGGTGGAGAATATGAGCGGTGGTGCACTCATCTCATCATGGGAGGAGCTTAGTGAGAAGATAAAGGATAAGCTCGAGGAGGCAAAAGCTAGGCTTTCGCGCGGAACATACGAGGAGCTTGTGAACAAGTTAAAGGAGGTAACGGAGAAGTACGGCTTGGCTGTAGACGAAGCTATAAGGATAATAGACAATGTGGTTGTAGAGTACGAGAACAGCATGGTTGAGCCAGGAGAGCCTGTGGGAACTGTAGCCGCGCAATCCATAGGCGAGCCGGGCACGCAGATGACCCTGAGAACGTTCCACTTCGCCGGTATACGAGAATTCAACGTCACGCTGGGACTCCCGAGATTCATAGAGCTCGTTGACGCCCGTAGGGAGCCTTCGACCCCCCTCATGTACGTTTTCCTCGACGAGGAGCATAGGTACAGCGAGGATAAGGCGAGGGAGGTGGCTAGGAGGATAGAATTCACAAGAGTTGTAAACCTTGCATCGGAGGTTGACATAGACCTCGTCAATCTTAGGATAATTGTTAAGCTAGATCCAGTAATGCTTGAAGACAAGGGGGTCACAGTAAGCCAGGTAGTCAAAGCTATCGAGAAGACCAAAGTAGGGTCGGTCGAACAGAGTCCCGACGACCCGCTAACGCTCTATGTGACGCTTAGCCCCGAAGAATCTCTTAGCCTGCTAGATCTCCAGAAGAAGAAAGAGCGGATACTAAATGCGAAGATCAAAGGCATCAAAAAGATAAACAGAGTAATAATTCAGTCTATGGTCAACGAGGAGGGTAAGACCGAATACTACCTTGTTACGGAGGGAAGCAATCTTAGGGAGGTGCTGGCGGTTCCCGGTGTCGATTACAGGAGAACGTACACGAACAATATACACGAGATAGAGGAAGTCCTAGGGATAGAGGCTGCCAGACTTGCCCTGATTAGGGAGATGAAAGAGGTCCTGGAGGAGCAGGGTCTTGACGTTGATATACGCCACCTCATGCTTGTTGCAGACGTAATGACGTTCACTGGCCGTGTGAGACAGATAGGGAGACACGGCGTAAGCGGCGAAAAGTATAGCCCTGTTGCGCGTGCAGCTTTCGAAATGACTTCTCAGAACTTCTTTGAGGCTGCTGTTCGAGGAGAAACCGATAAACTCTTAGGGGTTTCCGAGTCTGTAGTGTCTGGCAGCATAGTGAAGGTAGGAACAGGCATGGTAGAGGTCCGCATGACGCTTCCTGGGCGCAGTAAGGGTTGAGGGTGGTGGCCGAGATGAGCGAAGTGCAAACATCCGAAATAGAAAGAGAGCTTGTCAATGCGTTGAAAACAGGCAAGGTTATTCTGGGCACGCGCAAGACCCTAAAGTACCTCAAGCTGGGCAAGGCGAAGGCTGTTATTGTCGCAGCCAATGCTCCGCCTGATGTGAAAAGCGACATCTCTTACTATGCTTCGCTGGGAAAAATACCCGTTTACGTGTACCCGGGAACAAGCTCGGAGCTTGGTGCAGTGTGCGGCAAGCCTTTTACCGTAGCGAGTCTAGCTATACTAGACCCTGGAACGTCTAGAGTAGTCGAGCTCATAGAGCTTGCATCTTCGAGGCGAAACGCCTAGTTGCAGTCTAAGAAGGTGCGGGGTGCGTGGAAGGGTTGAGCGAAATAAGGCTAACGGCAGAGGAGATGCGTTATATTGCTCTACTGCAGGATTTAACGGGTGCTGTGGCCCGGGACTGCATAGTTGACGAAGAGAATGGAAGGATAATCTTTGTCGTAAGACCTGGGGACGCAGGAAAGGCTATAGGCAGGCGCGGTGCGAACATTAACAGGCTCAGAAGGCTTCTCGGAAAGGAGATAGAGGTTGTCGAGTACGCGGAGGACCTGGAGACGTTCGTCAAAAACTTGTTCGCTCCTGCAAGAGTTCTGTCGGTGAGGCTCGTAGAGAGGAACGGCAAGAGAGTTCTGTACGTTTCAGTGGACCCCAACGATAAGGGTCAAGCTATAGGTCGTGGCGGCCGCAAGGTTAGCATTGCAAGGCTTGTTCTTAAGCGCTATTTCAACATAGACGAGGCAAAAATAAGGTAGCCAGCTCAGACCCAGGTGTGGTGGGGGATAGCGTTTGGCTGGGAAGAAATCGCCCAACGGGCTTTACGCTGCCAGAAAGCTCAGGAGGAAGAGGCTGAAGTTTAGGTGGAGCGAGCGGGAGTTCAAGATAAGAATGCTAGGCTTGAAGAGGAAGTACGACCCCCTCGAAGGAGCGCCAATGGCACGTGGAATAGTCCTAGAGAAGGTGGGCGTTGAGGCACGGCAGCCCAATTCGGCAGTGCGTAAGTGTGTCCGCGTTCAGCTTGTCAAAAATGGAAGGGTTGTGACGGCTTTTGTTCCCGGTGACGGTGGCCTCCTGGTAGTAGATGAGCATGACGAGGTTCTGATAGAGGGTATAGGTGGGCCTCGCGGTAGGTCTATGGGCGACATACCCGGAGTTAGGTACAAGGTGGTTACGGTAAACGGTGTTTCGCTGAAGGCTATCTTGGAGGGGCGAAAGCAGAAGCCTCAGCGCTAAGGTATTGGAGGGGACGGGCTCGCTAGAACCCTTTCCCGTAAGCTGTCCCGGTAAGTCAGAAGTCCTCTTCCTCTTCCCTCATTCTTCTCCCAAGCTCCTCCTGCTCATCAACAAGCTTCTGGGAAACGTAGACGGGTTTCCCGAACAGCTTTGCAAGGAATATTGCGTGACTTGGTATCATCCTCTTGACCATGTATATGCCTCCAAGGTTGAAGCTGGCCTTTGCGGTGTACAGATACGTGTTGTAATCTATTTCGTCTATCACTACCTGCTCTAGCTTGTTGCCCAAATCCCTTACTAGGTCTCGGAGAACGGCCAGTATGTCGAATATGCTGCCTCGAGCTAAGTCGGGAAGTTCCTCTCCGCTCTCCAGCATGTTAAGCGCTCGCACAACTTCGTAGGGTACGTTGTAGAGTGCAAATTCCCTTCCATCTTCGAGCTCCAGTACAATTACCGGAATGTGGGGAGGTTGCGGTGTTATCATAGCTATGATGCTGCGGGCCTCAAGCAGGACTGAGGTGCCCTTTGGTGGTGGCGTCATGCTTCTTCTCTCCTAGCGACACTCATACTGCCTGGGGCTTATCTACTATTCTGTTTTCCGAAGCTGCCACGGGCCTTCGAGGTATCGGTGGCAAAGTTTTAAGGCTGCGCGTTTACCGGTGTGCACGGGGTTAGTGTAATGGCTGCCACAGAAACCGTGGGTGTTGATGTGTCTGAGATAAAGCTGTTTGGCAAGTGGAGCTTTGAGGGTGTAGAGGTCAGAGACCCCAGCCTCAAACGCTACATATGCCTTAAGCCGGTGTGGCTTCCTCATAGCGGAGGTAGGCACGAGCATAGGAGATTTGGTAAGGCCGAAGTACCCATCGTTGAGAGGCTGATAAACAAGCTGATGAGGCCTGGCAGGAATATGGGCAAGAAGCACCTAGCCTACAACATAGTTAAGCAGGCGTTCGAGATAATACACCTCAAGACTGGCGAGAACCCGATACAAGTGCTCGTTAGAGCTATAGAAAACGCTGCACCTAGAGAGGACGTAACCAGGATAATGTACGGCGGCATAACGTATTTCGTCTCGGTGGACGTTTCACCTCAGCACCGCGTCGACGTCGCCCTAAAACATCTGACGGAGGGGGCCAGGGCGTGCGCTTTCAACAACCCAAAGAGCATAGAGGAATGCCTTGCAGACGAAATTATAGCAGCTGCGGCCGGCGATACGAAGAGCTACGCCGTCAGAAGAAAGGAGGAGATCGAGAGGATAGCTCTAAGCTCGAGGTAGCGTACGTCGAATTTTTTAGCAAATATTTATAAGACAGCCTAAGCTAAGCCAGACACCGGCCTTTAGATAGAGGTAGGGTGTGAAGGGATGAGCGCCGGAAAGCCCCACATAAACCTGGTGGTCATAGGGCACGTCGACCACGGCAAAAGCACACTGGTAGGTCACATGCTATTCAGGCTTGGCTTCATTGACGAGAAGACGGTGAAGATGCTAGAGGAGGAGGCAGCGAAGCGCGGCAAGGAGTCCTTCAAGTATGCCTGGCTCCTGGACAAGCTTAAGGAGGAGCGCGAGAGGGGCGTAACGATAGACCTAAGCTTCGTCAAGTTCGAGACCAAGAACTACTACTTCACGATAATCGATGCTCCGGGACACCGCGACTTCGTGAAGAACATGATAACGGGTGCTAGCCAGGCAGACGCAGCAATACTGGTGGTGTCTGCGAGGAAAGGTGAGTTCGAGGCTGGTATGAGCGCAGAGGGTCAGACCAGAGAGCACCTAATACTTGCAAAGACCATGGGCATTGACCAGATCATAGTTGCTGTAAACAAGATGGATGCCACCGAGCCGCCCTACAGCAAGGAGCGCTACGAGCAGATAGTGGCGGTCCTCAAGAAGTTCATGAAGGGTCTCGGCTACAAGGTCGACCAGATACCGTTTATACCCGTATCAGCATGGACCGGCGAGAACGTGATAGAGCGCAGCCCCAACATGGCGTGGTACAACGGGCCAACGCTCGTAGAGGCGCTTGACAACTACATAAAGCCCCCAGCAAAGCCCGTAGACAAGCCGCTGCGGATACCCGTCCAGAACGTCTACACGATATCGGGCGTAGGCACAGTTCCTGTCGGTAGGGTGGAGACAGGCATACTCAGAGTCGGAGACAAGGTCGTCTTCATGCCGCCTGGCGTGGTGGGCGAAGTTAGAAGCATCGAGATGCACCACCAGCAGATACCGCAGGCCGAGCCTGGCGACAACATAGGCTTCAACGTGAGAGGCGTATCGAAGAAAGACATCAAGAGAGGCGACGTTGCAGGCCACCTCGACAATCCGCCGACAGTTGCTGAGGAGTTTACTGCCAGAATCTTCGTGATATGGCACCCCAGCGCGATAACGGTCGGTTACACGCCTGTGATACACGCACACACCGCTAGCATAGCTGCTAGGATAACCGAGATAGTCGCCAAGCTAGATCCCAGAACAGGCCAGGTAGTTGAGAAGAACCCGCAATTCATCAAGGCTGGCGAGGCTGCCATAGTCAAGTTTAAGCCGATAAAGCCCATGGTGGTCGAGAAGTACAGCGACTTCCCGCAGCTGGGCCGCTTCGCTATGAGAGACATGGGTAAGACCGTTGGCATAGGAGTCGTCATGGAAGTAAAGCCCGCCAAGGTTGAGATACGCAAGTAGTGCCTAATCTCTTTCTACGGATGGATTTTTGCCTAGGAGCCCTAAATGGTTTGCACGAAAGTCTGCCTCTTTACACACCTTCAATAATGCATAATAGGCCTTGCTTCAAGCCGAATCTGTGGGGCGGGGTAAGCTATGGTCCAAAAGGCAGAGATAAGGCTGTGGAGCACCAACGTCGACAATCTGAACCTAGTAGTAGAAGAGGTCAAGAAGATAGCGCAAAAAGCTGGAGTAAGAATAAGGGGCCCTATACCGCTACCCACGAAGAAGTTGGTAGTTCCAACCCTTCGGCTACCCCACGGAGAGGGCTCGAAGAAGTGGGACAAGTGGGAGATGAGGATCCACAAGCGTCTAATAATTGTAGATGCTGACGAAAGGGTTATGAGGCAAATAATGAGGGTCAGAGTCCCCGAGGACGTCTACATAGAAATACGCCTAAGGTAAAGTGCTGCTGGCTTTTATCCTCCGCGCAGAGCTGTCTTTCACCCAGCGTGTTCTGTCTCAGCTCAGCCGCGAAAGCTGCTTTATAAGAATTTAATGGGGTTGACCGATACCATCTTCGTAGTTGGAAGCCGGGGTGCCCGAGCGGCCCAAGGGGCCGGCCTTGAGAGCCGGTGCCCCGAGCGGGGCGCGCGGGTTCAAATCCCGCCCCCGGCGCCACGCTTACATGCATTCCTTCGTTTGGCTGCCCAATGCTTACGGTTTCTAGATCATTCTCACTGGCCTGGAACTCGTATCTGGATTCAAGGATGCTGATAGCAGTTGGCACATAACTATGCCTGGTCCACAGAGCTTCCTGCTGCACTGAAGCTTCACGTAGCAGCATCCTAGCGGGATCGACGTTTTAAAACGACTACACCTTCCGTTAAGCTCATGAGGTAGGCAAAATACCTCATTCCGCAAATGTTGACAGAGCACGTACACTACATGGTAGAGCAATAGCGTTTGCTACTGGTATAAAGCTGGCTAACCCCGAGCTTACAGTCATAGTGAATAGTGGAGATGGAGGCCTGCCATGAATAGGGGCAGGACACTTCGTAGCTTTAGGTGGAAGGAACATAGACTTAACAGTGATACTACACAGCAACGGAGTGCACAGCTTAACTAAAGGTCAAGCATCGCCAATACCACCTCTAGGGGTAAACAGACGAAGGCATACCTAAACCTAATATACGGAACGTATTGAACACAACAGCGCTAGCATTTAGTATCGGTATACACCTTTGTTGCAAGGAGTGTACTACGTAAATCCAAGCAAGCTGTCCTTCGAGGAAAGAGTAAATGAGCGTATGGCCTAGGTCTACTTAAAGCGGACTCCAGCTCGGGTCAACGATAGCTGTAGATGGGGCAAGCCGATAGTAGATAATGGCACTTTAAGAAAGCTGTTCGAGGATTATATTATAGAGGTAAAAGCTAAAGGATAAACTTAAAGATTAATTAAACTAAAACTCTTTTAACATAGTATCTCTGTAATATTTTTTAGCAGTGTGTATTAGTAATGCTGGTGTCAATTGCGAATGTATGCAGGTTCTAGGCGGAGATATCTACTGTCTTCTTCCATAAACATGGTGCTGCAGGGTACCCGGTAGACTGCTTGGCGACGCCAGAGAGCTGAAAGAATGCCAGCATTTTACTTGAGCTTTTCCAGCAGCCCTCTTAACACTGCGTGGTGTTGTTCCTCGTTTTCTGCAAGCATTTCAGCTATTCTCCTTACAAGAGGGTGTTCAGAGACCTTAGCCAGCTCCCTGTAGAGTTCCACCATTTGCTTTTCTATGTCAAGGTGTTGCTCAATGAACCTTTTTAGTAACGTTCTGCCTTGCTCCTCTACCTCTACTTTCTCTATTCTCTCCTTTAGCTCGGAGAGGGAGGCCCCCATTCTATGTGCTTCGCGGAATGCATCGAGGAGAGCCTTTACTAGGTGCTTGTGTATGAGTGTTTCGACAGCGATATTGACTATCGCATTCTCCAGGTCAGGGGTAAGAGTTCCAAAGAATCTTAGCCTCGATAACCCGAAAGTGTACGTGTTTAAGGCTTTTGATTCTATTTCGAATGCCTCGTCAACCTTAGATTTAAACTTCTCCTCGGAGGACATGAGGCTACACCGCGTTCTAAGAGTCACATACCATTTATTTAAGTTCTTCGTGCTCTAATAGTATAACACCTTGGTATAGTGCTCCGGTGCGATTACTGGGGATATTCGAGGTTTGGTAGTGAAAATGCTGTGAGAAACTATAGTTGTTAGGCTGTGAGGAGGCCTATCGGCGACATTACGTTTAGCGTAAGCCCTACACTGGTAGCCTTGCTTGCAGCACACCATGCTATAGAGTCACAGAGCCCTTCCAGGCTGCTCCCTAGACGAGGGGGTGCAGCCAATCGCATTAATTGGGGCTGGGTTGAGAGAGTGTTCTGCAGAAGCCCCGGAAGCTTCTGCAGAAGGGTGGAAGGGCTATACCTTTGGATCCTATCGTTCATAGCTTGCCCCCACCTAGGGGGTCAGAGGCTTGTCGTAGCATTGGTAACAAAGTTTAAAGTGCACCAAATACGATGGAAGTAGCCGAAGGCGCATTAGTATTGGGTAAACCTTCTGCCCTATTGGTAATAGCGGCGCTGCTTGTTGCAGTGCTGCTTATAGCGTCCACAGCCTTTGCACAGATTAGTGCAGATAGAGATAGCGGTTCTGTGACGCTTATACTTACCATCGATAAGTCTAGGTTTAGCCCTAGGGGTATTGAGGGCCTAGGAGGACATGTAGAGTACGTTGTAGATCTAGCGCCGGTAGCCATAGTCAGAGTACCCTCCCACGTTGTCGACAAGGTTGCGAAGCTTCCGGGGATACTACATGTGAGTAGAGACGCTCTGGTCAGCATCTCCGCTCCCCCTATATCTCCTCCAGGTAAGGGAGGCGGGGAGGAGGAACAGCCTCCTCAGACTACTCCGTGGGGCGTAAGCTACATAAATGCTCCAAACGTCTGGAGCAGCTTCAATGTAACGGGCTACGTGCCTACAGACAAGCACGGTACAAGTGTCATAGAGGTAGCGGTAGTTGACACGGGAGTGGACACGGACCACCCTGATCTCTCGGGGAACCTAGGGTTCTGTGTAACTGTACTGACCAGGGGCATCAACCAGAAGATAGCCTACGGGAAGTGCGAGGATGACAACGGTCACGGAACCCACGTTGCCGGAACAGTGGCGGCGCTGGACAACGGTATTGGCGTGGTTGGTGTTGCGCCAACCGTGGAGGTATACGTGGCTAAGGCTCTCGATAGGAGGGGGACGGGGTACGTGAGCGACATCATCAAGGCGATAGATATCGTCGTCAAGGGACCTGACGGCGTAGTAGACTCCGATGGCGACGGTGTCGTAGCCGGCGACTCCGACGACGATGCTCCCGAGGTGATCAGCATGAGCTTCGGCGGTGACAGCGACGTACCCGAGCTCCACCTAGTGCTGCAGGCGGCCTACAGCTACAACATAACCCTCGTAGCCGCTGCGGGTAACGAGGGAGCAGGGTCGCCCTCCTACCCGGCAGCCTACCCGGAGGTGGTAGCTGTAGGCGCAGTAGACGAGAGCGGCAGCGTGCCTAGCTGGAGCAACAGGAACCCGGAGGTAGCTGCACCGGGAGTAGATATCCTTAGCACCTACCCCGACGACAGCTACGCTACCCTAAGCGGTACGAGCATGGCCGCACCACACGTAAGCGGCACAGTAGCGCTCATACAGGCAGCTAGACTGCTGCACAACTTGACGTTGCTACCACCGGGAGAGGAAAACGACGCATCCAACACCACTGTCAGAGGAATTCTGCACCTTGCCGCAACCGATATGGGCTATTCGGGGTACGATAGCCTATACGGCTACGGAGTTGTGAACGCCTACGAGGCCGTGAAAAGCGCCATTGCAGGGGAATCGTGAACGGCTGCAGAGCTGCAAGTCCTAGCTGCCGCTTAAGCTAGGAAGAAGCTTAGGCCCAAACTTTTTACAGCTGAAACCGCTTCCCACCAGCAACCTCTAAGGAGAAGGCAAAATGAGGGGCGAGCCTCCAGCGGGTTTGCCGTGTCCGCGTCTTCGTCCATGCGTTGCTGCGAGAACGCTGCGAAATGAATTAATAAAGCTTGTGCGGTGTGAGGTCCGGGCAGGCTTACGCTATGCGCGAGTGTATAGGTCTAGATTTTGATCGTGTTTTCGAATCTCTGAAAGAGTTTCAGTACAAAGCTGTCTGCAAGAGGGGGAGGTTCCCCGAGGAACGCAACATAGAGATCTGGATAGGTTTGGAGAACAGCTATAGGAGATTGCTAGTATCAAAGGTCTTCCTAGGTAGGCCTCCCTTTCTCAGAAGATGGGCCGAGATTTTTTCCATTAACAGCGTGGTTCATCTCAATGGAAAAGCTTTCGTATTTGTAGACAGCGGCTTCGAAGATCGGTTACTTAAACTGTACTCTGACTTCCTTGCCCCAGGAGAGAGTCTGTTCATCGAGTATCTCTACGACAGGGAAACCATGAAGCTCCTAGAGCTAGGAATACCACCGCACCTCACTAGGCTTGGGTTTAAGCTCTTCGAGCTGGGGTTCACGTGGTTTAAAGACTGGTACTTCCCCGAAGGGTTCATGGAGGGTGGGCCGAAGATTCAAGCTGAAAAGCCTACAAACGAAAACGCCAGGGATAGACATGTAAAGTACCTATGTAGAGAAGTCTACGAGAACATTACAAAAATCAGGAACTTAGCAGGCAATGCGGCAGACGGAGAAATGCTCTTTAGAGCTTTTAGAAGAGCCATAGAATTCAATCAGAGATACTGCAGTGAGGCATAATGAAACACAAATATTTCCTTAAACAAGAATCTCAGCGAACTAGCAGGTATTTACACCTATCATCAGGAAAACGGACGGTATGTGGGGTTAACGTTACTTAGCACCTCTCTGTACGCGCTCAAAATAATCAACTATTTTACAGTTATTAAATTACTTATAGACCGGTAAATAAATCCTGCAACATTTATCATAAAATTAAATATTTTGTAACAGGATTTTAGGATAGTTGGTATGTTGCTGTTAGCTATGATCTAGGTTGAAG
>JBEVCG010000026.1:0-11095 GCA_040514325.1 Thermoproteota archaeon
ACCTGGCGCCCTCCTCGAGGCTAGAACCAGCGCTAGGAGGCCTGGAGCAAGAGCGGCAAGAGCTGGCACGAGGATTTCCAGCCTCAACAGGGAGCACCGCTGCTTCACTGGCCGGTTGAGAGGATTATGCGGCGCTTTAAGCTATAAAAGCAGCCGGTACCGCTCCTGGTAGGTGGTGCCTTCTTGGTCTCGAGGAGCGTCATATACGGGGCGTTGGCCGGCCTCGCTGCCGGGCTTGCCACATCCCTGGCTATCCTGATCCTGGACGTAAACCTAGCCGAACTCTCTGACGAGGTGGTTAAGGAGTGGGTTCTGCGCTCGGGGGTTCCGCCCGAGCAGGCCGCCCAGGCGCTGGAGCAGGTGGAGTCTCTCACGAGGAGCCTTACGCGTGTAGCTCCCCTGGTGGAGCCTCTTGAGACAGCACTTCTTGGTGCCTTCTTTGGACTAGTCCACGGGCTTCTGTGGGAGAGGAGGGGCGTGCACCCCGTGGCCTCGGCTGCCGCTACAGGCTCGCTTATGGCTCTCCTCACAGCCTTGCTGCCGCTATCTATCTTCAGCGTGTCCAGCAGCTACTCGTGGATCGCTGACGTTGTGCTCAAGCACGTTGGCCTGGAGGTGGTGCTTCTCCCGTACCCCATTTACGCGGCTGTCCTGGCCCTGCTCTCGACCGTGCCGGGACCCTGGAGCCGGCTTGCTGAAGAGAAGCCTTCAAAGTATTGAGCCCCTTCAAGTGTTGGGCTGGAGGAGCGCGTTGGCTTCCAGGTGCAGGAGGAGGTACGGCGGGCTTCTCGTAGACATTGACGGCGTTGTATGGCGCGGAGGCAAGCCCATAGGGGAGAACGTCGAGGGCATCAACGCGCTGAGGGGGGAGGGGGCAAGAATCGTCTTCGTAACCAACAATGCTACGAGGAGCAGGAGGCTCTATGCCAGGATGCTGACGGAGGCCCTGGGGTGGAGCGTTGCGCCCGACCACGTTGTGACCAGCGCCTACGCGCTGGCCGAGGCCGCTAGGAGGAGGTACGGCGAGCTTAGGGTCTACGTTGTAGGGGGCCCAGGCCTCGTGGAGGAGCTGGCTGCTGCCGGCCACCTGGTAGTAACGGAGCAGGAGGCAGATGCCTGCACGCTGGATGCAGTCGCCGTAGGCTTGGACTGGGAGGTCACATACTCCAAGATCAGAAGGGTGGTCAAGGCGCTGCTTAGCTGCCGCACGCTCTTCCTGGTAGCCAACGAGGATCCAGCGATACCGGTTGAGGATGGCATTGCCCCGGGCGCTGGCAGCATCGTCAGAGCAATCGTCACAGCCTCTGGACGGGAGCCAGACATGATCGCGGGGAAGCCGAGCAGCGTTATAGCCGAGGAGGCGCTTAGAAGGCTCGGCCTCGCCCCCGAGCAGGTGCTCGTAGTCGGCGATAGAGCCGACACGGACGTGGAGATGGCGAGGAGGGTTGGCGCAGACAGCCTCCTCGTGGAGACGGGTGTTCCGCACGGAAAGACCGTGGAGCCCGAGCCCACCTACCGCTACAGCAACATCCTGGAGTTCGCGAGGCTCCCCGTGTGCAGCTAGCCCCCCGCATCCAGGAGCTTCCTGAGGAGCTCTACTATCCTGTCCGTGGCCCTGCGAACGACCTCCCGAGCCTTCTCGGGATCGGCCCTCGTCGGGTCACCTAGACCGCCGGTGTCACTGAGCTCGTCGAAGTACACAAACGCCCCCGCCTCCCGCGCAGACATCGCCGCTGAATCCACCCTGGGCCTCCTCGCCCTCTCCATCTTGACGAGCTCTGGGCGGTAGAGCATGACCATGCTTGTCTCGTGCTCGCACGCATGGCCCCAGGGCTCCAAGGGCTGCAGCAGCTCTTGTATAGCATTCCTAGCCACCCTCGTCCAGTGGACCAGGTACGCGCTGATACCCACCTCCGTCCTGAGCCTGGTTACAGCCAGCTGCAGTGGGGCTAGGTTGCCGCCGTGGAAGTTGAGCACCACGAACCTCCTTACACCGTGCCTGGCAAGGCTCCTGCCTATGTCCACGACAACCTCCACGTAGACCTCCGGCCTAAGCGTCACGGTGCCTGGGAACCTCATGTGGTGCTCCGACACGCCGTAGTAGAGGACGGGGAGCAGTAGGACCCTGATGCCGCTCTCCCAAGCCCTCTTTGCAACCTCCTCGCTCAGGTGCTCAGCCCTTATGCTGTCGGTGAGAAGCGGCAGGTGGAGCCCGTGCTGCTCAAAGCTGCCTGTAGGGAGCACGACGAAGTCTGCCTCGCGGAGCGCCTCGCGCGCCTCCTCCCAGGTGAGCTCTCCCAGCCTGTAGCTCGGAGGCTTGAGGGCCATTTCGATCATCTGTTGCGTAGCCACGTGGCACCAGCGCTATAAAAGTCTAGCTTTATTTCTGCTAGGCTGCCTGCGCCGACGCTTCCGCACAAGTTTTTGCTGTGGGAGCTAGCGCTGAGATGTGCAGTGCCGAAGGGCGTTACGATGATACTTTCGCACGGAGACCCGGTGGATCGGCCGCTTAGGTTCCTGGACGAGGGCGCGGTTGCGGTGGGCGTTTCAGGTAAGGGCACCACCTGTACCTGGTCTACCCCAGCAAGCGCGATGCTCGGCAGGCAGCGGTAAAGGGTCAAGATAGCCTATGCCCTTTGCAGTGACCGCAAATCCTGAGTAGTACTTTGATAGATCGTATGTAGAATAGTCTTCTCCATGCAACGCAGCTAGGTGCAGCGCCGATGCTTACAGCTGGAGGCTAGACCCTTCTGCCCGCAGCTTAGGCGTGGCTAGAGTGCTGCACCTGTGGTGTCCGCCTATATGGAGAGTTTGCAGGGTTTGTAGCAGCTTTGGCGTTTGCTGATGTAGGCTGTGGCATGGACCAGGAATATGTGTGCTCTCGCGCATTGCAGCTTCTTTGTTCTTTCTTTCTAGCATAAAGCGGCACTAAGCTGCCGGGTGCGCTGCGTAGAGGATGCTGCATCTCCGCAGTGGGTTCTTGCTAGGCCTAGATTGAGGCAAGCCGTTATATTCCTGCTGCAGCCCGTATGGAGTCTGGTGAGACCCTTGGCCCGAATTTCGGAGAGGATCCAAGAGCTGCTCAACAGGCAGATCAACAGCGAGCTCTACTCGGCGTACTTGTACCTATCTATGGCAGCTTATTTCGAGTCGAGGAACCTTAGGGGCTTTGCCTCCTGGATGGTACAGCAGGCTAGAGAGGAGCTGGAGCACGCCATGAGGATATACAGGTACGTGTTCGAGCGTGGGGGCCGGGTCGCCCTTAAGGCCATCGAGGAGCCACCCTCGGAGTGGAGCAGCCCCAGAGATGCCGTAAAGCACGCGCTCGAGCACGAGATGGAGGTAACCAGGAGGATACACAACATATACGAGGCGGCGAGGGAGGAGAGGGACCACGCGACGGAAGTGTTCATGCAGTGGTTCGTGAACGAGCAGGTCGAGGAGGAAGCGCTCTTCAGCGACCTTCTAGCCAAGGTCGAGGCTGCTGGAGACAGCCCAGTAGCACTGATGATGCTCGACAGCCTCCTGGCCAGGAGAGGCGAGGAGCAGGAAGACTAGCTCCCAACAACCCGGATTGTAGGCCGCCCGCTGGCTGGGTTCCTCCAGCGCTCCCCGCATTACTGTTTATTGTTTAGCCATGCTGTCCTCTGGCTGCCCGAAGGGCCGAGGACCTCATGGTGCTCGTTGTAGGCCACAGGGCGAACACGCCGAGGTGGATTAGGAGGTACCTTAGGGAGGGTGCCGACGGCCTGGAGGTCGACGTGTACCAGCGCGGGAAGAGCGTCTACGTAAGCCACGTTATGCCGAGCCGAAGGCCACGCCTGCTGCGGGAGAGGGTCGCAGATTTCTTGGCAAGCCTCCACGTAACGCCTGCACATAGGCTCCGAGACCTAGTAAGGCTAATCCCCAAGGACACGGCTCTGCTCGTTGACCTCAAAACTAGGGTCGAGCCTGCAGCACTCAGGGATGAAATAGGGTTCTCAGGACGCGGCCCCCTCGAGGTGTTCGTCTCGACGAGGTGGCACGTGGACGCACCCAGGCTCCGGGAGCACGGATTTCACGTGCTCCTCAGCTTGGACAACCGCCCATCGAGCCTCGCCAAGCTGCTGGACGATGCGGCTCGTGCAGACGGCGTCTCGATTAACCATGTCTACGTAGACGAGGACCTTGTTAGGGAGGCGCGCTCTGTGGGATGGATTGTAGCTGCGTGGAGCGTGAACCAGCCCGATGAAGCTGAGAGGATGCAGAGGCTGGGGGTCGACATGATCATTACGGATTTTCCGGGAGATATAGGGAGGAGGGTGAAGGGTCACCAGCATAAGGTCTAGCCCTTCGCTGCGGCATGCACCGAGGCTACAGCTGCGCCTGTGCTGCGGAAGCACCTCCCGTCTATCCTAGCTGCCGACGCCACTGCCGCGGCGTTAGCGTGGAGGGGAGCCTCGGCATCGATTTCAAGGACGTTCCTCGCAACCAGTCTGCCGTACCTCTCGACCAGCCTTGCCACCTCGCTGCCGATGAAATCTATGTACTCTAAGTCCGCCTCTTCGCGGGCTGTTGGCCTCCCCCTGGCCGCAACCCTCTCCGCTATGACCTCCGGGTCCTCCACCCTTATGTGGACCAGCACATCCGCCGGGGGCAGCTTCTCCAGGACAGCCTCCATGAGCTTTACCAGCTCCGGGTCTCCGACCCACCACCTGGTGTAGGCTGGCACGACCAGCGGGTGGCTGTCTGCAACCACCACTGCACTCCCTCGCGAGGCTGCCCACGCCCTCAAGTAGCTTTCCACGTACTTTGTGAAGAAGAGGAGCTGCCTCGCCAGCGGCTCGAGGCCAGCAGCCTCGTGTATGGCCTCGACCTCCCAGTAGACTATGCCGCGGCAGCTCTCAGCAAGCAGCTTAGCCAGCGTCGTCTTGCCGCTCCCATGCACGCCCACCAAAGCTATCAAAACCAAGGCCTGCAGACCCCAGAGTGGTAGGTTGAGGGTACTACTAAGATCTACTGTAATTCCAATCAGGCAACGCCAAACCCAGGGTGACGGTTTCATAGGGATTGACGCAGACAGAGGGACGCTCTCCTCTGAGCCTGGCGGATAGAATGAAAGGAATTCTGAGAAAATCAAGCCCCCGCGGAAAGCTGCGCGGCCCACCGACGCAGCACGCCAAGAATGCAGGTCCAGCCGACAGCTGTGCTACCCCCGAGAAATCTCGGCGCTGATCCTCTCCCGACCGCCTGATACGCGCTTCCCTCCCCTGGCTTACCGGTCCTAGTCGGGTCTGGGCGGCGTTACACCGCGCTGCCCCTGGTACTTACCCCGGTACGGCCTTGCAACAGGGCTGGTTGTCTTCACGAACACCACGTGGAGAAACCTCTGGCCCGGGTATAGCCTTACGGGGAACGCGCTGCCGACAACCTCTATGGTGACCTGCCCGCAGAAGCCAGCGTCGATGACTGTAGGGGGGATGTAGATGCCGTACCTCGCGAAGGTGCTGCGGACGTTCACCAGCCCCACGAGGTCGTCGGGTAGGCAGACGAGCTCCTCGCTTGTGGCGAGCACGTGCTCGAAGGGTTCCACGACGAAGCCCTCGGGACCAACCGCGCTGCACCTGTAGTATGCCTCCCTGTCGAAGGGCTTTCTGGTGTCCAGCTCCGGGGCATCGCGCCTGAACCTGCAGAACTCGCTGCCCAGTCTGAGGTCGACGCCGTTCTCCCTCACCGTATCCTCACGGAGCGGCTCGATTTTCAGGAGGCCCTTCTCCACGTACCATGCTATGTCGCGGTCGCTCAAAATCAACCAGGGCACCCGGTAGGCATATTTCAAGCGCGCGGGGTATGCCTGTTTGAGGGCTAGGTAATAACGATGCGCAGAGACAGCGCTGAAGGAGCGGACCCAAAGCTGAGAGTGTACAGAACGCCGCACCCCGTGCTCGGCGAGCCCGCCAACCTGGCATTTGTGGAGGTAGGTGACCTGCTTTTAGTAGTCGATGCTGGCGCTAACCCCTCTGCGCAGTGGATCCGGGAGGCAGCCTCGTGGAAGGGCCCCATACTCGTCCTGCTAACACACCACCACTGGGACCACATTTACGGAGCTGTGGGCCTGCTAAAGCTGCGCAGCGACGCTGTGTTCGCCTCATCCAGGGAGGTTGTCCAGGCTATAGAGGATCCCAGCATCGTGGAGGAGTTCGCGCTTTCGCTGATCAAGGCCGTGGGCACCGACATTCTGCGGGGTTTCGCCGAGGCCTACAGGTCGACCTTCCTCTCAATGTACATCGAGGTTTCGCGCACGCTGAGCGGGAGGCTCAGGGAGGTGGAGGAGATCACTCTACCCAGCAGCGTGAGGGTCGTGGAGTGCCCGGGCCACTCCAACGGCCATCTCTGCTACATCGCATCCGGCGTTCTCTTTGCTGGCGACGTCCTCGTGGGGCGGAACACGCCGGTGACGCTGAACGCGGAGGTGTACGTTCACACCCTTCTGAGGCTCTCGGAGCTCGAGTGGGAGGCTGCTGTCCCCGGGCACGGCCCCGTGCTCGAGCGGAGCGCATGCTTAGCGCGTATGGCGGAGGCCGCACGCAGGAAAGCCTCTAGGCTAAGGACGCTGGTTGATATCCTCGCCGGGCGGGGGGAAGCCGGGTTTCCGGAGCTTCTAGAGGCCCTCTACGGCCCGCTGAGCTGGGCTCCGGACACCTACACGAGGTCGTACAACCTCCTAGGCTACCTCGCGCCGCTGGAGGAGCGGGGGGCGGTTGAGGTTCTTAGGGGCTCGTCGCCGTGGCGTGTAAAGCTGCTGAGCTTGGCCGCCGCCGAAGATGCTGTGAAGAGGGTCGAGGATGCTGCCAGGAAGCTTAGCCTCAAATCTCGGCAGCACAGCTTATATACCTGAAGCGGGACAGATAGCCAGTGACCTGCGTCTACGCAGCCGGCCGGAAGCCGAGAGGTGGTGAGCTTCGACGCCCCTAAGCTCTACATGAGGTGCACTTCCTGCGGAACCCTCCTCGAGTACAGCCCCTACAGCTTCCGCTGCCCCTCCTGCGGCGGCCTCCTGGAGGTAGTGGTTGAGGGCGTAGATGCCTCCTGGAGCGTATGGAAATCTCGACCTCCCGGCGTCTGGAGGTACCGGGAAGCCCTACCAGTGCCTGCTACAGCCAGGCCAGTGACGCTGGGGGAGGGAGGTACACCCCTCATTGAGGCTGAGGGCTTTGGCGCCAAGCTGTGGGTTAAGTTCGAGGGAGCCAATCCCACAGGCTCGTTCAAGGATAGAGGCATGACAGTGGGCGTTACCGTTGCGAGGCACCTAGGGGCGCGCGTTGTCGTTGCCGCGAGCACGGGGAACACCGCATCTTCGATGGCGGCTTACGCCGCTAGGGCTGGCCTAGCTTCGGTCGTCGTGCTCCCGAAGGGCGGCGTAGCTAGAGGCAAGCTGTTCCAAGCCGCGCTCCACGGAGCCTACGTCGTGGAGGTGGAGGGGCCCTTCGACAAGGCCATGGATCTCGTCCTAAGCGTGGCGGAGAGGCGCGGCATTCCCGCGTACCCCCTAAACTCGTTCAACCCGGTAAGGCTTGAGGGCCAGAAGACGCTGGCCTACGAGATCGTTGACGCCCTTGGCCACGTACCGGACTACGTCGTCGTCCCCGTGGGCAACGGGGGGAACATAGCAGCTATATGGAAGGGGTTCAAGGAGCTCGCCAGCTGGGGCCTCGCCGACTCTACGCCAGTAATGGTTGGCGTGCAGGCAGAAGGGGCGGCTCCGCTGGCCAATGCGTGGCGTAGGGGGCTTTCGAGCCCTATCTGGGTCGACAGACCCGAAACCGTGGCTTCAGCCATACGCATCGGGAGGCCCGTCAACTGGCTGAAGGCTTTGAAGGCCGTCTCGGAGTCTGGAGGGCGTTTCGTGGCTGTCGGGGATGGAGAAATACTAGAGGCTCAGAAGCTTCTTGCAAGAAGGGTAGGCGTCGGCGTGGAGCCCTCGTCTGCAGCAGCGTTTGCCGGCATGCTAAGGCTCGTCGAGGAGGGCTATGTAGGTCCCGGGGACGAGGTTGTCGTGGTGGCTACAGGCCACGCGCTAAAGGACCCCGACGCCATCCACACCGTCCAGCGGGATGTACTAAAGGTTGAGGACGCCTCAGAGCTGGTTAGACTCCTCCAAAAGCTCGCCTCATGAGGGGGGTGGGAGGGGTTGCCTCTGAAGGCTACTGTCAGGGCGTGCTCGAGCAGCGCCAACCTGGGGCCCGGCTTCGACGCCTTGGCCGTAGCGCTCGACGCATTCTACGACGTTGTAGAGGCCAGGCTAGAGGAGGGCGAAAGGGGGGTCTGGATTGACGCTGTAAGCGGCCCTTACGCCGACCTCGTCCCAGCCGAGCCGAACACGGCTGCAGCCGCTGTAAAGGAGCTGCTGAACCGCTTGAACCTCGGCGAGGTGGGCATCTCGCTGAGGATACGCAAGGGCATTCCACCGGGTAGGGGGCTGGGCAGCAGCGGGGCAAGCGCGGCTGCAGCTGTGGTGGCTGCCAGTAGGCTGCTTGGCGTCAGAGCGCCAGTGGAGGTTCTCGTGGAGGCGGCCGGCCTTGGTGAGGCCGCTGTGGCTGGTGCCCCCCACTACGATAATGTCGCTGCAAGCCTCCTGGGCGGGCTTGTTGCCGTGGCCACCGGGTCCCGGGGGCTGAGGGTTGTGAGGCTCAACGTTGATGCGTGGTTCGCGGTTGCTGTGCCCAAAATCGGGGTTCCAAAGGCGAAGACGGGTATCATGAGGAGCGTGCTTCCAAGGCACGTAGAGCTGTTCAAGGCGGTAGCCAACTGGCAGAGGCTAGCCGCAATGCTAGCTGCGCTGGCCGCACGCGATTACAGGCTGGCGGGCGAGATGATGCTTGGAGACGAGATCGTGGAGCTTGCCAGGTCGAGGTACGTGCCCTGCTACAACGAGGTTAAGAGGGCAGCACTTGAGGCTGGAGCCTACGGTGCAGCTCTCAGCGGAGCCGGCCCCTCAATGATAGCGCTAGCAGGTGACCCGAAAACGGCACAGCACGTGGCCAGAGAGATGGCCAGAGCGTACTCAGAGTGCGGAATCAAAGCCACGGCCAAGGCCTCCCGTGTAGGTGAGCCAGCTACGCTGATTAGCACGTGATATGGTACAGAGCCCGGAGCCCACGTCTGCTAGCGCGGTGCTTGCACAGCTCACAGCCGCTATGGTGCCACAAAGTCATAAGGGATCGTGGCATCACATCAACCATGGGGGGAGCCACAGTATAATACTTAATAGTACTTAAGAGGTGCGCTCACTAGAACTCGCCGGCCTAAGGAGGTCGGGTGTATAGCGTTGGCGAAGGTCTTTGTCTCCGTGGACCTTGAAGGCATGCCCTTCGTGGTGTCCCGCGAGCAGCTCTCAACAAGCGGCAGGCTCTTCAACGAGGCGAGGGAGATTTCCACCAGGATAGTTGCGGCGTTCGCCTCAAAGCTTGTCGAGCTAGGCTACGAGGTGGTGGTGGCCGACAGCCACGGCCAGATGGTCACCCTGGATCCCCTTAGGCTTCCGAGGGGCGTCAGGGTTGTCCGCGGCTACCCTAGGCCAACCTCAATGGTTTCTCACGCGAAGGGGTCGGAGTTCGCCGCGTTCCTAGGCTACCACGCAAGGGCCGGCGAATCCTCCGTGTTCAGCCACACGTACAGCGGCCTCTCATTCTACCGGGTGGTCGTAAACGGCGTGGAAGCCTCCGAGTTCTACCTAAACAGCCTGCTCCTCGGCGAGTGGGGTGTGCCCATAGGGCTTGTCGCTGGCAGCGCCGAGCTTCTCCGGGACGTGGAGTACCACGCGCCCTGGGCCGTGAGGGTTCCGCTGAAGGAGAGCGCCGGCTACTACTCGGCCGTATCCCCGAGCTTGGCCGAGCTGGAGGAGGCCGTAGCGAAGGGGGCGGAGGAGGCCGCCCGCAGGGCTAGGTCCGGCGCTCTTAGGCCGCTTGAGCCGAGGAGGCCCGTTACCGTTGCGATAGAGTTTGCCTCGCCGGCATACGCTGAGGTGTTTTCGGCCGTGCCGGGCGCAGAGCTCGTAGACGGCCGCACAGTGAAGCTCACGGTGGATACCATGGAGGCGGCGTACAGGCTGCTAGAGCTAGCGGCAGTTGCCAGCGCGGGGGTTAGGCTGCTCACCCAGCCCAGGTGAGGAGAGTGGAGCTCTAGCGCCCGGCTAGGCGCCGCACAACCTCCACAACCTCCTCAAGCTTCTCCACCGCGTAGGCGCGCGGGTGCACCTCCACTGGGCCCCTGGTGACAGATCCAACGAGTACGGCGTAGGCTCCAGCCGCAAGAGCCACGCCGAAGTCCTCGTCCACCCTATCCCCCACGTGGAGGAGCTCAGCGACGCTGCAGCCGAGCGCATCCGCAACTGCAGCGAAGAAGTGGGGGTTCGGCTTGGAGTACCCAGCCTCGTCTGCGAAGATAGCTGCATCTAGCATCTCCACGATGCCCTCTCGCGCCAGCACCAGCCTTGTATACGAGCCTGGCCACCACATAACGTTGCTTGCAACGGCTACCTTCAAGCCCAACGCCCTGACATCGGCGAGAACCCTCCTCGCGCTGGCAGACGCTATGCCGCTTCTAAGCCTTGCAAAGGCCAGTGCGACAGCTCTCCTTACAGCCTCAACGCTGGCGTCCAAATGGTCAGCTAAAGTGCGCTGGGCCTCCGAAGGATCCACGTGGCCTCCCTGAGCCCTAACCCTCCGTATAGCTGCACCAGCCTCCCTCAGCGCCCTCTCCACCCTAGACCGGGGAGACCCCGTTGCCGCTGAAAGCTCGTTGATGAAGACGTTGTAAGCTGCAGGCAGGTCTAGCAGCGTGTTCCACACGTCGAACGAAACACACCTAACGCGCTGCAGCAGCCTGCTCACCGGCAACATTTTCCCCTTAGGGGCCCGTTTAAACAGCAGCGCACCCCGGTGCAGCGTCCTGTAGGAACCTGCATACCCCGTGCACGATGCATGGGCACGGCCTACTGTAGCTAGCCGCAGCGTTCTCCAGTGCACAGAACCGTGTAGGAGCCGCGCGCGCTGCGCCGCATAGTGACGTGAGAGCAGCCGTACTCCTGGAGCAGCTCCGCTACACGGTCTGCCTC
>JBEVCG010000027.1:0-9764 GCA_040514325.1 Thermoproteota archaeon
CCTAGCGACCCCCTCGGGGGCCGTGGAGGGGGCTCCCGGGAAGGCGCCGAGGGGTCTCCCTCAACGAGCTCC
Source organism: Thermoproteota archaeon (assembly GCA_040514325.1). Lineage (GTDB taxonomy): Archaea > Thermoproteota > Thermoprotei_A > Sulfolobales > Pyrodictiaceae > QNYQ01. The sequence goes on from JBEVCG010000027.1 coordinate 73, forward strand.
CTAGTAGCCGGGGGAGTCCAGGGGAGTATTCAAGGGACCCCCTTGGACCCATTGGGGATTCTCTGGAGGACTTGTTCGAGACGCCTGGGGCCCGCTGAGGGTGTGTGTTGTGAGGGACGCAACCCAAGTCATGGTGCTGGGTGGCGATGCGGGCTCGAGGGCCGTCAGTGCAGACGTGGTCATATCGCCTTTAGCCGGCGAGCCTTTAATAAGCGATGTCCTAGCTGGGGCCCTGGGGCTTGCTGTCGAGGATTCCGCTGAGTGGCCGTGGAGGTTCGGGTGGGAGCCGAGGGAGAGGGTTGGGAGGATTGAGAGGAGGACTCTAAGATAGCTGGTACCTAGCTTTCAGCTCCCTTAGGATCTCTATGAGCCTCTCAACATCCTCCATGGTATTGTAGAAGTGTGGTGACACCCTGATCAACCCCGGTCTGGCAGCCACCTTAACACCCCTCCTCTCAAGCTCGGCTACAAGCTCTAAGGGTCTCCTGTGCTCCACGCTAACTATAGCTCCATGCCTCTCTCTAGGCGTGTACAGTTTAAACCCTAGGTTCTCCAGCTCCTCCGCTAGGCGATCTGCAAGCCTCCACGTGTGTATCTCGTAGAGCTCCGGGGCCCTAAACGATATTATGAATTTTAAAGCCTCCCTTAAGGCTATGAAGGCTAGGAGTGGTAGGGTGCCCCACTCTAGTTTAGAGGAGTCCCCCGCGAACTTCAAGATATCAACGTCTAGAGGTTTCTCGAACTCGGGTTCTCCACGTAGCATCCTCTTAACCACAGAATCCTCTAGGGCTAGCCAGCCAGCGTATCTTGGAATCATATCATCGAGGATATCCCTCCTAATGTAGGCTAGGGCTGCACCGTGAGTGCTCATAAGCCACTTGTAGGATCCTGTTATCAGGATGTCAACATCAAGCCTCCTAACGTCAACGGGCATAACGCCTACGGCGTGGAAGGCGTCTGTAACCACTATAGCTCCATGCTCATGAGCTATCCTAGCAACCTCCCTGATATCCTCAACGTAGCCTGAGAGCCAGCCAACGTAGTCCACCATTACAATGCTGGTACTATCGTCTATAAGCCTCTCGTAGACCTCGATGTCCACAGTGTTACTACCATCGGGTTTAGCGACCCTAACCTCCCTCACCAGCCCGCTTGCAGCCATAGCCTTAGCCATCACGATGTTCGTTGGAAAGTTATGAGGGCTAACGACGATGTTGGAGGAGTTGCTGAGCTTGAGAGATGATAGTATGACTGCAAGACCATAGGTGACCCCCGGGAAGGCTGCGATCTCATCCATACTCGCGTTTACGAGTCCAGCGAATAACCTCTTACACTCGATGACAGCCATTAAACCTTGATCCCAGGGCTCCCCCCTGTTAAACCACGAGTCTAGGAACTCTCTGGAGGCCTCGACAACGCTATCTGGTAGAGGGCCGGCGCTTGCATTATCAAGGTAGACATACCTCCTGAGAACTCCAATCCTAGACCTAGCCTCCAGTATGCCCATACACGGCACCCCGAGGCGATCAACTCCTAACCCTTCGGGAGCTCCACCCCTTAAATCCTATAGGCTATTCTCGAGTATGTGTAGGCTGTTAGAGCTGATGCTAGGGGGTTTGCGAGAAGCATCACGTCAATGTAGGAGTTGCATCAGCTAATCTAACCCCCACCTCTAAACCCAGCTTCCTTGCCACCTCCACCAGCGCTACACTCGGTGTTACAATCTGTATTAACGTGCCACCTAAAGCTATTGATATGATGGAGGCCACCACTAGGCCTAATAGTGTTGAGATTAAGGCCTGGAGTACATAGGAGAACGTTATCTCTGAAGTTGTGAATCCAAGAGTCCTGAGCAGTAGTAGCTCACTCCAACCAGCATGCATGTGTAGAAAGGTCATAGCTGGAGTGGACAGCACGGCTAGTAGGAGTGATAGGATGGTCATCATCGTAACTGTAGCCTTAAGAGTAGCTAGGGCCCCCACCAACCTCTCAAAACCAGTCTCAAACAGGGCTACCCTATATCCTACATCCAGGCCTTCGAGGTAGCCCTCCACATAATCATAAAGTCTCGAGAGGGTCTCATTATCTAAGCTCCTGGGCACAACTATTAAACGGTTTACCGGCGCCTTAGAACCCCAGTCACTAGCTATGGATTCAAACTCGCCCCTATCCAGGAACTCTAGAGCCCTCCTAACAATGCTATCAGGCATCCTCCTCTCGCCCGAGAGATACCTATGAGGACTCGACTTAGCGATGCCCAGGGCCCAGCAGGCCTCCGTTAATCCAAGCTTATCCCTGACCTCTTCTAGTATGCTATGTTTAGCGTCATCGCCTAGCACACTAACACTGACCTTCTCATACCACCTGGAATCAAGTGTGGGTTCAGGCATGGGGCCCCCGGGGCCGGGGGAGCCTGTATTTAGGATTTCATGCCCCGATGGCTTGGTGGCGGGCCCGCCGGGATTTGAACCCGGGACCTCCGGCTCCGGAGGCCGGCGCTCTATCCTGGCTGAGCTACGGGCCCAGCCTCCATGAGGGTAGTTTGCCATCGGTGGTTAGTGGCTCTAACTCCTAGTATGCTTTTCCCAGGCTCTGGCTAGGGCTTCGGCTAGTTCCCTCAGCTTCGCTTCGGGGTCGGGGGCCTTCATTACGGCTGAGGCCACCAAGACTCCGTGGGCGCCCAGTCTAACCGCTGCCTCTGCATCCTCGCCAGATGATATGCCTGCCCCCGCCAGGAGGGGCACGTCGGGGTTCACCATCCTTACCAGCCTTAAGGCCGAGGTTATGACCTCGGGCCTTGCCCTGGACACGGGGGTTCCCGTTCCTATGAGCTCTGGAGGCTCTACGGCAAGCATTGTGGGTGAGAGCACCGCCACAGCTGCTGCCGCTGTTGGGGTATCGGCGCAGGCGAGAGTCTCCATTCCAAGTTGTGCTGCCCTCCGTATGAGCGTGTCCATGTCGCTTAGCCTAAGCTTCCTCTCGCTGTGGTTCAGCAGGGTTCCGGCTGCTCCTGCCTCGCGGAGCGCTTCCAGGGGGATGCTGCCGGTATGTGCGCCGGGCTCCACGGGGTCGGCGTGCTGCCCGTACACCTTGACCGCCTCGACGGCCTCGCTAACTCGGACGATCTCCGTTGCTGGGACGGCAACTATTATCTCCACGATGCCGCGGTACTCGTCTGCCACTCGGTCGGCGATTATCGCTATGGCCAGCCCCCTCTCGCCAAAGGCCGTCTCGTACGACTTAAAGTTGACAGCTAGAACGGGCAGCCCGCTCCTTTCCGGAGGCCTGCCTCCCCCGCCCTGCGAGGTGTACCTCGCCGCGAGACCCGAAATGAGCACTGTCCCCACGGTGCCGCACCACTGTGCTCGTATGCACTGCTAGAGATAAAAGCTGGAGCGCGCTCAGCAGCCGGATTGGATCCACGTGAAAAGCAGGGGCCGGAGGCGCACGGTGGGGAAAAGGCAGTGCACATAAACAGGAAAGGCGAAGTGCTAGTCGTGAACCTCCTCGCCGCTGAGGAGCGCGCTCTTTCTCAGCTTCGGCTTTATCCGTTCCTCGTACTCCTTGGCCTCGACGAACCTGTCCCTGAGCTTCTCCAGCACCTCGGGTAGCGTCGTGTACTCCATCTCCTCGGGGCCCAGCCTGTGCGGCATGAAGGGGCCGTGGCGCCTCATGTACTCCGCTATCGTCTGGGCTAGCCTCCTCGTCTCGTCGAACGCTGGATCGTCGAAGAGGTCCACTGGGCCTATAAGCCTGCCCTTGGATATGTTGAAGCCCAGAGCCACTATCCTTGGAGGGCCGTCAAACCTCGTGCACTTGGCGTCCTTGAGGCCAACGGGCATCAGTGGACCCCAGTGGCTGCCCCTCATCCAGCCGGCTACTAGGTGGGGGAAGCTGAACGCCTCGAGTATCTCGCCGAGGGCGGGGAACCCGCTCTGTGCTCTGACTATCGCAACGGGGTCGTCCTTGCCCACGTACCTTCCGGCTATCAAGTTAAGCCTCTCGCTGCTTACCGCCGCGGCTATCTCGTCGTCGGACTTCCTGTAGACCCTCTTGATCACGTACCTTCCTGTGGTCCCTATGAGCGCTAGTGCATCGTACATCTCCTCTGGCATGTTCATGACAACGTACTTACCCTCGTATAGATCGAGGATCTCCAGCTTGAAGCCCTCGTGCATTCTGGGATCGATCACGAGGCCAGCCGTATTGAAGGGGTCAGCGAACACTCGGAATAGCGGAAGGTTGAAGGCCCCAGGCTCCGTCTTGTCGGCCATGAAGACCACGACTGGCTCGCTCTTTCTCTCGACAAACTCCATCTCGGCCACGCCGGGGCCTAGCCCCCTCACGTTGCCGGAAAACGCATCCGTCAGCAGGTCCTGACCGGCAGCGTAGAGGCCAAGCTCCTTTGCCACTTCGCTGGCCTTCTTGAAGGCCTCCCAGGCCAGTCCGTGTATGTCGGAGCTGTCGACCCCCTTGCGGTGAGTCATTATCAGCTGGAGGTCGTCTCCCACGTGGGTTACGTAGTAGTCCACTATAGTTCCCTTCCTCTTTGCGTCCGCAAGCACACGCGCAGCAGCCGCAAGCGTGTCCGGGTGCACCTTGTGGTGGCCAGCAATGCTACCTATATCGGCTTTGATCACGCTTATTGTGACAAGCTGCTCGCTGGAGGACACGGTCCCCTCACCAGGCACTACTCTTCCTCGCGAGGAATAACTAAAGGTTGCCCTCTTCCGGAGCCAGTGCACAGGAAGCTGGGAGGAGGTCAGAATCTAAGAATCCTTTCTCGGGTCCCTACGAAGCGCTGGGAGGGGCGCTACTCCTCACCCTCTGGCTCGCCGCCGGAGGGTACGTAGTAGTACTTCCTAAGCCTTCGCTGGAGCCTATCCAGGTAGCTGTCCTCCTTGTTTATCCTCGGCCGCCCCGTCTCGGGATCCTTCCTTATGGTTATGCCGAGCTCCTCCAGAAACTCGTTCATGCCTTCTACGAGGCCGCGGGGCCTTCCGGCATGTCCCCTTATGCCAGGCTCGCCTCGGAACACTATGAGGCGTGCAGCTATGTAGTCCTGCACCGCTATGTCGTGCTCCACTACGAGAGCTGCCGCGCCCCGGGCCTCAGTGAGCCTCTTAACAATCTTGGCTACGGCTAGGCGTTCCTCGAGGTCTAGGTACGCCGAGGGCTCGTCAAGGAGGTATATGTCTGCTTCCCGCGCGAGGGCAGCGGCAACGGCAACCTTCTGGAGCTCGCCGCCGCTGAGCTCCGACACCCTGCGATCGAGCAGCTTGAAGATGCCCAGCCGGTTTACCAGCTCGACATTAAGCCATGACCCAGGCGCCAGCACATTGGGGTTCACGCTGCGGAGAACCTCCTCCACGGTCTTGTCCTCGCCGAACATGCTCGGAGACACGTACTGCGGCTTGTAGCTCACGCGCAGACTCTCCGAGGGCTTCCTCACCTCGCCTACGTCGGGCTTCAGCTCCCCCGCTAGTACTCTCACAAATGTTGTCTTGCCTATGCCGTTGGGCCCAACCACGCCTAGGACCTCGCCCTCCCTGATCTCTCCCGGCTCGACTTCGAGGCTAAACCCGTCGAGGCGTATCGCGAGCTTGGTCCAGGACACGTAGGTGCGTAGCGAGGGCTGCGCGCCGTCGCTCTGGAGCCGCACCGTGTATGTGATGGGTTCGCTTCTGATCCTCATGTTTTCCGCAGGCAGGTAGCCCTTGAGGAAGTGGTTTATGCCCGCTCTAACGCCGTAGGGCTTGGAGGCGATACCGTAAACACCAGGCTCGCCGAACATAACTACCACGTGGTCGGACAGGTAGTCCAGCATCGCTATGTCGTGCTCGACGACCACAGCGTAGCTGTTGGGGGGCAGGTACTTACGTATCGCACGAGCTACGCGCACCCTCTCTCTAACATCAAGGTAGCTGCTGGGCTCGTCGAAGAAGAACGCGTTGGCGTCCCTGCACAGCACGGCTGCTATCAGGAACCTCTGGAGCTCGCCGCCGCTAAGCTGGCGGACGTCACGGTCTAGCACCCTCTCGAGACCCAGCACGGATACAAGCTCTCTCCACAGACCCCTCTCGTCTACGCGCTTCAGCAGCTCGCCAACGGGGCCGCGAATCTTCCGGGGTACCAGGTCAACGTACTGTATCTTGTGGACAGGCCTTATCTTGTTCTCCCTTAGGCTGCTGAGGTAGTTCTGCAGCTCGGTTCCACGAAACCTCCTGAGGATCTCGTCCCACTCGACGTCCCTGCTCGTCTCGCCGAGGTTCGGCTTCAGCTCCCCCGCGAGGATCCGAAGCGCTGTCGTCTTACCAGAGCCGTTCTTCCCTATGATGCCCAGCACTTTGCCGGGCCTTGGAACCGGGAGGCCGTAGAGCTTGAAGCCGTTGGGGCCGTAGCGGTGTACGACCATCTTCTCAAGCTCATCGGGTAGGTTCACTATGCTTATCGCCTTAAACGGGCACTTCCTCACGCATATTCCGCATCCTATGCACGTCTCCTCATATATGATCGGCTTCGTCCTTCCCTCCGGCATCTCAATGGCTGTTCCATGGCTCAAGTTGACAGGGCAAAATGCTATGCACTCTCTGCTGCACTTGCTGGGCTTGCAGGACTCGTAGTCTATCACTGCAACCCTGACCACGGCTTAGCGCACCTCTCTCCTACGCTTCCGCGCAGCTATACAGACGGGCAGCAAGGTAATAACTTGCAGTCCTTCTAGTCCTCCACCTGCGGCTGTGAGGAGTGGTGACGGCACAGAGTCGAGCTACGTACAATGAAGAGAGCAAGGTAGGCTGAGCCTCCACTTGAGGTAAGGTGCGGGAATGGGTTGGCACATGGCAGCCACAGCTGCTGGGCGGCAAAAGGGTGTCTGCCAAGCCGGTTAACGGTTATCGTCAATCATGATGAAGATCCAGAAAGGATGCAATACCTACCGCACGTGGAGCAGCAGGGATTCTCGGCGCTTAAAAGTGGAAAACTTTGCGGCTGGAGGCTGTCTGCTACCACTCCTCCTCTTCCCACTCCTCCTCTTCTTCCTCCTCCCAGAACTCCTCCTCTTCCTCCTCTTCCCACCACAGCTCTTCTTCTTCATCCCTCCAGCCTAGAGCTGGTCTCAAGCTGTGCACCTCTCGCAGCACTGCTTCATCTAAGATCGTAGAGCAGATGGGGTAAAAATGCTGTTTCCATAGAGTTTGTGGAGGAACAGCTTTTAAGCACGTGTTCTATAGACGCGGGCCTCTACAGGAAACTGTGCTATGCTTGACACCAGCGCAGGGCTGCTCGCGCGGTCGACTATACATTTTTCGCTGGGAGCCTCGACCGCCCTTGCCACGTCCCTAAGTATGGCCTCTCCTCCATCTGAGGGGGCGGCTACCGCTACAAGCACTGTATCGCCTGGCTTTGGGAGCTTCGGTATAACATCCCTAATGTTCCTGGTGCGGTAGAGGTAGAGGTGGGGTTCAATCCAGGATTTCCTGGCGATGCTCCTACCGCTCACGATCGCAGCATACGATGACACTACGGCCGTGAGCACAGCCTCTAGGCCAATGTGCCTTACCTCGTCAAGCTTGAACGCTGCCACCAGCACGTTCTTGGAGGCAAGGCTGCTGGCAACCGCCTCGACACGCTCTGTGAACCTGCCGCAGAGCACTGCGACGAGGATCCTACCTGTCCCCGGCAGCACCTGCTCCAGCCTTGCGAGTAAGGTATATTCTTCTAACAAAGTTGACCCCGTCTCCGATTATCCCAGCGACCTCCTCTAGGCTCTTTCCGCGCTTCTCCACAAGCTCTTCGACGGTTTCAGCTTTATCCCATGGGAATATTATCCAGGCGTCGGTAGTCTCGGCGTAGAAGTCGGGGCGGATGATGGACCATGGCTTCAAGTAGAGGGTTGCCGTGTACAGCCGCTTAGGACCGTAAAGCGTTAGAAAGCTGACAGCAACGTTGAGGGTTTTCCCCGTATCCGCCACGTCATCCACCACCAGCACGACCTTATCCCTTATGTCGAGCGTCAGAGGCTGCGTCACCACGGGCCGCTCGCCGTGCTCCCCCACACCCCTGTAGAACTTCACCTCTATGACGCCGACAGTGCCCACGCCCAGGTAGTCCGAGAGGAGCCTGGCAGGAACCCAGCCCCCCCTCAGTATACCTATTATTGCATCGATTCTGCCTACTCGCCGCTTAACGTCCTCCGCTATGGTTGCACAGTGGCTCTCAACCTCGCCCCAGGTCACGGATTTGAACTTCACAGGCTCCGGGTGAACGGGCCGTGACATAGCATCATCCACCGCGGCGCATGAGGAGGTTCTGGCTCTAGCTTTGGTCTAGGATTCTATTTCTGCTTATTGCTCGTTAGAAGGTAGAAGCAGAGCGCGCCTGACTCATTCACGACTGTGGGTATACCCAGCAAGTCTAGGAGCATCCACGGCCCAAGCGGGAGAGGGTGTCGAGAACACGTGTCTGCCGGACCTGGAGGCCGGAAGCTCTCTAGCTCCCGCCGCCCTGCTGCTCTTGCTGACCCTGCTGGAATTCAGAAGCCTTCGAGGAGCCCTCCGCTAGAAGTGCTGCCCTGGTCTCCTCCGCGTACCTTTCTTCGTAGAGGGCCTGTAGCTTTCCGGTCCTCTTGTACAGCTTGACGAGCCTCGTCACGTAACCTGCTATCTGGTTCCGAAGCTTCTTGGAGTTTACCTCGATTAGCTGGCTAACCACTCTCTTGTTATGATCGAAATCCTCCGTGAAGAGATCGGGGTACAGTGCTAACAGCCTTCTCGCCGTTCTCTTGACGAGGCCTATCCTTACCTTACCCACTGTAGCCCCCGCAAACGGCTACACGGCATATCCTCCTAATTAAGGGTTGCTCAAGCGTGTAGAGCTTGAAGGGCACTGGCCGGATTCTCGATCAAAAGGTTTATATAGAAGCGTTCCGAAGGCGAGTATGTGGACGTAGCAGGGTGGAAGGTGATCCCAGATGGCGCAGGCTAAGGTTGCGACGCTCGAGCCCACGGGCATCCCCGTGCTAATACTAAAGGAGGGTACCCAGAGGACGTACGGCAGAGAGGCCCTGCGAGCCAACATCATGATAGTCAGAACCATAACCGAGATACTGAGAACCACATACGGCCCTAAGGGAATGGATAAGATGCTCGTAGACAGCCTAGGCGACATAACGATAACCAACGACGGCGCCACAATCCTCGACAAGATGGACGTCCAGCACCCGACTGCTAAGCTCATAGTCCAGATATCTAAGGGCCAGGACGAAGAGGTTGGAGACGGAACCAAGACGGCAGTTATATTCGCTGGCGAGCTGCTGAAGCATGCTGAAGAGCTTCTAGACAAGAACCTACATCCAACCGTGGTGATAAGAGGCTTCAAGAAGGCAGCCGACGAGGCCGTGCGGAAGCTGTACGAGCTGGCAGAGCCCCTGGATATAAACGACGAGGAGACCCTCAAGAAGGTTGCCAGGACAAGCCTAACAAGCAAGGCCGTCCACGGTGTCAGGGACTACCTAGCAGAGCTCGCCGTTAAGGCCGTCAGGAAGGTGGCTGAAAAGCGCGGCGATAAGTGGTACATTGACCTAGACAGCATCCAGGTAATAAAGAAGCACGGCGGAGGCCTAGCCGACACGACGCTTGTTGACGGTATTGTGCTTGATAAGGAGGTTGTGCATCCGGGTATGCCTAAGAGGG
>JBEVCG010000027.1:9864-34623 GCA_040514325.1 Thermoproteota archaeon
GTTGACGGTATTGTGCTTGATAAGGAGGTTGTGCATCCGGGTATGCCTAAGAGGGTTGAGAACGCCTATATCGTGCTGCTGGATGCTCCGCTGGAGGTCGAAAAGCCGGAGATTACCGCGAAGATAAACATCACATCGCCGGAGCAGATCAAGGCCTTCCTAGAGGAGGAAGCCAGCATTCTACGCGAAATGGTCGAGAAGATCTATAGTGTTGCTGTTGAGAGGATGAGGAAGGATGGTGTTGAGCCTGGTAAGGCTGGTATTGTGGTTATTACGCAGAAGGGTATCGACGAGGTTGCCCAGCACTTCCTAGCCAAGAAGGGCATAATGGCCGTAAGAAGGGTAAAGAGAAGCGACATAGAGAAGCTGGCGAAAGCTACCGGCGCTAAGATAGTGAGCAACATCGACGACCTAGCGCCGGAGGACCTAGGCTTCGCCAAGCTCGTAGAGGAGAGGAAGGTCGGAGAGGACAAGATGGTGTTCATAGAAGGCTGCCCAGACCCGAAGGCCGTCACCATACTGCTACGCGGTGGGCTAGAGAGGCTCGTTGACGAGGCGGAGAGGAGCCTCAACGACGCCCTGCACGCTGTAGCTGACGCCATACGCGATGGTAAGATTATCGCCGGAGGAGGCGCTGCAGAGGTAGAGCTGGCCAAGCACCTGCGCGAGGTAGCACCCAAGATAGGTGCGGGCAAGGAGCAGCTAGCCATTGAGGCGTTTGCCAAGGCCCTTGAGGGTCTACCCATGGCACTAGCCGAGAATGCTGGCCTGGATCCAGTCGACATTATAATGAAGCTTAGGGCCGCACACTCCAAGCCGGAGAACAAGTGGTACGGAATCAACGTCTTCACCGGCGACATAGAGGACATGATGAAGCTGGGCGTCATCGAGCCGGTCAGCGTCAAGGCAAACGCCATAAAGGCTGGAACAGAGGCCGCCACCATAGTGCTGAAGATCGACGACCTGATAGCAGCTGCTAGGAGAGAGGAGGAAGAGAAGAAGGAGAAGAAGGAAGAGGAGGAGGAAGAGGAGGGTAAGAAGTTCGGCTCCTCCTTCGACTAACCGAGCTCTTTTTCAGCGAGCTATACCTCACGTTAGCCCGTTTTCGGTCTCCTCAGCCGAAATCGACACTAGTGCCGTGTAGAGGTCTCAAGCCCCCTCTGGTGTAGCCGTTTGATACTGCTGTTCGGAGTACCTGGGACGGGAAAGACCGCCCTAGGCGCCCAGCTCTCGAGGCTCCTCGGACGCAGGCTGATCACCGTAAGCTGGTTAGTTCTCTGGAAGGGCCTCTGGATCGGCTACGATAAGGACCGCAGGAGCTTCATCATAGACGAGGAGGGCTTTAGGAGGGCGCTGAGAAAGCTCGACGAGAAAACGATCGTTGAAACCCACTGGATAGAGCCTTTTGTGGATCTGGCAGATAGGGTCGAGGCCCTAGTTGTAACCAGGTGCGATCCGCGCGTCCTCAAGAAGAGGCTTGAGAGGAGGGGGTGGCCTAGACGCAAGATTGCAGAGAACGTGGAGGCTGAGCTGCTGGGGCTCGTGGCCTCCGAGGTGCAGCAAATGGCGCGTGCAGCTCCCGAGGCCGCGCTTATCGAAGTAGACACTTCAAGCAGAAGCCCTCGGAAGGCTGCACTATCGGTTCTAGAAGCTATTAGGGAGAGGCGCCGCTCCCAGTGCTGCATAGACTGGATGGCGCTGCTCGGCGAGGACGCTGTATTCAGCATGCTCTCGGACATTAGAAGAGTCTAGGCTGAGCTCTAGCACCAAGATTGCTCTGTTTCCCGAACGGCAACGGTTGGAGCTAGACGCCGGGCGCCGCCCTTAGGGCCTTTGCCTCCCAGTCTACTTCGTCTAGTCCTCCCCGGAGGCTTACGAGCTCCTCGGCCTCGTGGCGCGGTAGGGGATCTAGGGTTCCCTTCACCCTTAGCTGCCAGAACACCTTGGCTGCTGTGTGGAAGCCTTCGTCGCCCGTAACCCTGGAGGCTTCTAGGAGTAGTAGGGTGGCTGCCGCGTAGCCTAGGGCGCGGAGGATCTCCTTGGCGTAGAACTCGGCGTTGCCGGGATCCCTGGCAACCCTCTTCAGCGCTTTTTCAGCGTGGTGGAGGGCCTCCTCGGCCAGCTTCCGGTCCTCTGCGTTCGAGGCGAGCTCCTCTATGGCCTCCATGAAGGGTTTGTGCGCTTGCTTCTTGTACATGGCCTCCAGCATGTCGATGGCCTGGATATTGCTAGTACCCTCCCATATCGGTGTTATTAGTGCCTCCCTATGCCACCTCTCAACGGGAAACTCGTGGAGGAAGCCTATGCCACCCAGCAGTTCCATGGAAGTAGCTGTTATCCTGGACGCCGCCTCTGCTGTAAGGTTCTTCGCTATGTGGGTCATCAGGCGAGCGTGGTGGTAGACCTCGTTGTATGGAGGCCTCGAGTACCAGGCACGGTCGAATAAGGTTACCGCGTAGAGAGTTAGTGCTGCCATAGCCTCTAGCTCGGCCTCTGCCTCGACTAGGTCCCTCAGCGCGAGTGGGTGCTCTATGAGTCTTTTACCGAAAGCCCTCCGGACTACCGTGTAGCCATAAGCCTCTAGGTACGCCTTACGCGCTATACCGAGCGCTCCCACAGAGTTGGCGAGCCTCGACACCATAAGGTCCTCCATCGCATAGTATATCCCCCTATCGGGCTCCCCAAGCAAGTACGCCTCGCTACCGTCCAGCTCCACCTCCCCTGTAGGCACGGCTACCGTACCGCTCTTCCACTTAAGCCTCCTAACGTGGTAGTTCAACCTGCCGTCGCCTCTAAGCCTCGGCACAACAAAGAGGCTGAGCCCCTTAGCGCCAGACCTGCTGCCAGGAAGCCTAGCAGTAACCAGCGCCACGTCGGCTATGCCGGCGCCGCTAGCGAAGTACTTGTAGCCGTAGAGCTTGTAACGATTCCCGCCAGCCGGCTCAGCCCTCGTAGCGTTGGCGCCAAGGTCGCTTCCACCCTGCACCTCAGTAAACCACGTTGCACCCCACATGAGGGGCTCCGAGAGCCCTGCGAGCCTCAGGTACCATTCCCTAACCCCACCTTCGCCGTACTTGTAGAGGGCGTAGCCCGTTTGGATAGTGATCGTAAGGATGCAGGAGATGCCTGGATCGCCAACCAGATAGATACCCGTGTAGTGGAGGTGCCAAGGCCTACCCTCAAACGGGTACTTGTTGACGCCGTAGTCCCTTACAAGCCTCTCAAGCACCATCCTCTCAAACGGGTCAAGCCACACGACATCAGCACGCCTGCCCCCAACACCCCAGGTGAAGAGAGCTGGCTGGCTAAGCCTATCAACCCTATACGCCAGTTCGTAGACCTCCCTGCCAACAAACTCGCCCAGCTTCCGGAAGTCCTCCACCTCCCTCGAGAACACCTTCAGCAGCAGCTGGTAGGGCTTATCTACCCCGTAGTGGTTGATACCATAGGCTAGGCTAACGGGCTCAAGACCATAGAGGGGCATAGCCCTAAACCCTCCCAACGTGAAGAGCAGGTAAAGGTGTGGAAAAACGGTTTGCTATGAGCTGGGGTGGGCTGAGCCTCCGTCTAAGCTGTTCTAGCCTCTGAAGGGGTCTCTCACCACACTTCTCGCCTAGAACCGGTAGGACTGCAACCATCTCGACGCCCGGCACCTCACCACCCACTTAAGGTCTATGCTGATAGACACTACCCCCAGAGCCTCCTAACCTCCTCCTTGGTTGCATGGAGCCGGCTAGACTCCAGAGAAAGCCTTACATTATAAGTGGCGCCGGGGGCGGGATTTGAACCCGCGCGGGGGTGACCCCCACCGGCTTAGCAGGCCGGCGCCCTACCAGGCTAGGCGACCCCGGCACTCCCAGTAACGAAGATTATCGACATCTAGACTAGAGTTAAATGGCTTTCTCTCTACTTCCTGGACGCGTGGGGCGGCGTTTGGAGCCTAGTGTGCTTAAGCGTGGCGTTCTCGACACCATAGCTAGGCACATTGCTGGAGACATCGTGGTCAGCGAGAGGCCGGGCAGGAATCTTAGGAAGTGGCGCGAGGTGTTCGGCGCTAGCCAGCTGGAGGTTGCCAGGAGGATGGGGGTCTCCCCAAGCGTTGTGAGCGACTACGAGAAGGGGAGGAGAACTCCGGGGTCCAGCTTCATTAAAAGGTTTGTCAACGCTCTCCTGGAGATAGACGTTGATCGCGGGGCACCGACCATAGCTAGGATCGCCAGACTGCTCAACATAAGCTATCTGTCGGCCGTGATAGACATGAGGGAGTTCGAGGAGGGCGTGGATCTTTGGGAAGTGATTACAGCCGTAAAGGGCATTGTCCTCAACTCCACCATAGTGGGCGAGAAGCTCTACGGGTACACGGTGATCGATAGCGTGAAGGCTATAATGTCCCTCACGGGGAGCGATTTCCTCAGCCTCCTGGGCTCAACGAGCCAGAGGGTTGTAGTTTTCACGAAAGTTACCACAGGGAGGAGCCCTATGATAGCTCTCCGCGTCTCCACCATAAAGCCAGCAGCGATAGTGCTTCATGGCCCGCGAAAGGTCGATAGCTTGGCCCTCTGGATAGCCGAGAGCGAGCGCGTTCCAGTCATCTTGAGCACGGCTCTCTCGGTGGAAGACCTGGTATCTAGCCTTTCGAAGCTCGCTTCCTCTCCTCAATGAGCAGTATGGCCGCCGCTATATCGCCATCAGCTTCTAGGAGCGCTTCACGCGCCTCCTCCAGGCTCACGCCAGCCTGCTGAGCAACAAACTCCACATCCTCCTCTCTAACCTCGACCTCCTGGCCACCATGCTCCTCGCCGCGCTGTTCCTGTCGCAGCTCGGCAGCCGTGATCTGGGCCATCACTGCACCTCCAGGAAGCTTTATCAGAACCACCTGCGGACTGGGCAAAACCAGCACCCTACCATCAGAAGCCCTTATAAGGACCTCCTCTGAGTCCACGGTCTCCACGTCTACGTTCTTCAGCCCCAGCCTCCTGAGCTGCCTCTTAATGTCAGCTGGGCTGAACCTGAACATTCCGAAGCACCCCGTAGATTTCTCGGCATTGGAGGTACTAAAAGGAGTACTAAGCTGATGCTTCCCAGCACAATCCAAAATAACAGCCTATCTCCAGCGTAAAGTGGGAGGGCTTAAGGTAGAGATCTTTGACGCCTAGGCAACCAGCTACAGCCAGTTACCCAACTACCACCAGGGCTCTGGAAGAAGGCGGGTGGACCCCATGGATAAGGTGGAGGTAAAGATTCTAGGCGGAGGCCTAGAAGTGGGCAGGCTCTCTGTTGCGCTGTCGAGGTTGGGCAGGGAGGAGACGATAGTACTGGATTCTGGGGTCAACTTCGACCACGAGGACAGGCCGGTGTTCGCTGGCCACGTGCCGCCGAGAAACGTCAAGGCGATAACCGTTAGCCACGGACACCTAGATCACATCGGAACAGCGCCAATGTACTTCATATCGGGAAACCCCAGGGTGTACGCTACGAGGGTCACAAGGCAGATAGCCAAGCTGCTGCTCGAGGACTTCCTGAAGCTTAACGGCTACTACATACCATACGAGCATCGGGAGGTCCAGCTGCTTCTGGAAAGCACTACAGAGGTGGATTTCGGCGAGGAGGTAGATGCTGACGGCGCCTCACTGAAGTTCTACTCTGCAGGTCACATACCGGGAAGCTTGATAACAGTTGTCGAGTTCGATGGAGTTAGGGTCGCGTTCACTGGCGATGTGAACACTGTGGAGACAAAGCTCATGAAGCCCGCGCAGCTCGACGCCATCGGAAAGGTCGACGTGCTTATCACCGAGGCTACTTACGGATCCTCGCTGCACCCCCCGCGCAGGAAGGCGGAGGAGCGGCTAATATCGATAATAGAGGAGGTTGTTGACAGCGGAGGAACGGTCCTCGTTCCCGCATTCAGCGTCGCCCGGGGCCAGGAGATAATGATGGTTCTTGCCGAGAAGGATCTGGATGTCCCGGTCTACGTCGATGGCATGATAAGGCAGGTCACGGAAATCTTCCTGGACAACAGCAAGTATGTAAACAACCCGTCGCTTCTAAGGAAAGCATACGAGGAATTCTACATAGTAAGAGGGTGGCAGGATAGAAGGAGGGCGTGGAAGCAGCCAGGCGTTATAATAGCGTCCGCCGGAATGCTGAAGGGAGGCCCCAGCCTCTACTACCTCAAGAAGCTAGGGCAGGAGCCAAAGAACGCCATAGTTATGGTAAGCTTCCAGGCACCCAACTCGCCAGGCAGGAGGATACTGGAGGATGGGCTCATGCCGGATTCCGAGGAGCCCGTGAGGGCTAGAGTGGAGTGGCTGGACTTTAGCAGCCACGCCGACCGGAGCGGTCTGCTAAAGGTCGTAGAGTCTCTCAAGCCCTCTAAACTGATAATCGTTCACAGCGAGGAGGACGTCGCCAAGCAGTTCGCCGAGCTCGCTAAGAGCGTCGGCGTAGACGATGTAGTGCTAGGAGAGAACAACACAACATACGTTATAGAGGAGTAGGTGGTTTCCCAATAGGGCGATTGGAAGATTAAGGGGATTGAGAGAGCCGGGCGGTGGTCCCGCCGCGGGGATTCGAACCCCGGACCGCCCGGTCTCTGCCTGCGGCCCTTTGCCGACGCCCTCTCATCCAGCCCCAGCTCGGGGTGTCGAGGGCGCGGGGGGCCACACCCCACCTACAGCCGGGCGCTCTGCCGCTGAGCTACGGCGGGGTGAACCGCCAATTATAGTTCTTAGACCTATCACCGGAGAGCTTTATAGCCTTATCTCTCCCCCTGCAAGGCTGTAGGTGGTTTAGTCCCTCAACGTCGCTTAGCATTACCGCAACGCACCTCTCAGCCCCACTGCCCCCTGCAACATCAACGTAAGCTGGGCTGGTTGGGTCGACCAGGATCAGCGTGCAGCCTCTTCCACAGCTTCTGAGAGCTTCCCTAAGCTTCTCCAGCTTGACGTCGCGATATAGAAGTCCAGAAAGGTTAGCGTAAGCAGCTCCAGGCGGCAGGTCAAGCTCTGCAGCAACGCCGGTGAAGTCTACAACCACCACCTGGGCCTGCTGTGCTAAAGCTTCAAGTAGGATCTCGGCAACGACCCTTCTAAGCTCTGAGGGGGTATCTGGAACCACCTTGCAGCAGCCGCTGCACGACTCGACGTGCACCCCCTTCATCGAGGAGAGCGCCCTTTTGATAATGCGGAACCCCTCCTCACGTCCAATGTATACCAGCTCAGCGTGGCTGGAGCCAGGGCGCACTACAATGTCGACTTTTCCCGTCCGCGAGGCAGCTGCGGCAGCAGCCTCAATAGAGGCTAGCGCACTCCCCAGATCTTCAGGGCTAGCGTGAGGCGCAGTTGCCAGCTTGATGCAGAAGCTACGGTTCCGAGGCCTTGCCAACA
Organism: Thermoproteota archaeon; assembly: GCA_040514325.1. Lineage (GTDB taxonomy): Archaea > Thermoproteota > Thermoprotei_A > Sulfolobales > Pyrodictiaceae > QNYQ01. The sequence goes on from JBEVCG010000027.1 coordinate 17,250, forward strand.
GTGCTGCTACAATGCCTACTGGTGCGAGGAGAGCTGCAAAGACGGCGGCCCCCGATCCTCCTGAGAAGGATTTAGCTGGGAGGAGTAGGGCCGACTTCACGATGCCTAGCCCGGCTAGAAGAGATGCCGCGCCAACCCCCATTGCGAGGAGGGGGGCGGCCAACCTCCATACGAAATCCTGCCTAGGCACAGCCAGCCCCACAGTTCTAGAGGGCCTCTTCGAGGACGTGAAGAGGGCGGCGCGAAAGTGACGTCCCCGGAGGTGGACCGGAACCAGCACGCTATGGCAGAGGTCTAGCCCCTCGCCTCCTCAGAGGTTCTGCTTATCTTTACGTAAACCTTGTCCATCGGGTTTAAGTTGAGCTGGCGCTTGAGGCTCTTGAGCTTGAATACAAGCCCACCTATGGATATCAGGACCTCCTCACCGCCGCCGTCGAGTTGCCTTTTTGAGGCAACGTACCCTACTCCGAGGAAGTCGACACCCTCCCGGTAGCTTGGAAGCGTTGTTGATAGTGTTACCTCTATCTCGTCGCTTGGGCTGTACACGACTAGGTCCTCGTGAGCGTCAAACTCCGCCTCGTAGCCTCCGCGTAGGCTCTTAGCCAGCGTACGATACAGCTTGGGTATGGCTTCCTTCTCCACTTGCTCCACTCTGGCCTTGAACCTGGCAATTACAGCCAACACTACACACCTCCTCCGAGCTCTGCAGTAACTTGGAAAGCGCTGTGCTTTAAAATAGCGTCGTCCTAGGCTAGAGTGTGGTGCTGGTTATTGGCAACGTTCGTGCCCGAGGCCTCGAGGAGGATAGTTTCGGAGCTGAACAACGCGCTCGGAAGGCACGTTGAGGTAGTCCTGGTAGATGGAAAGCGGTACACAGGCCTGCTGCTCGGCTTCGACCATCCCGAGATGAACGTCCTCCTGGGGGAGGTCGAGGTTGAAGGCGAGAAGCTGCCGCGGCTCCTAATATCCGGGAAGGTCATTGCCGAGATCAGGATTAAGGAGACTATGCTGTTTGATCCCGAGGAGTTTGCTAACTACCTTACTAGAAGGCTGGGGCTCCGTCCTGACGCGGTAAGGGTGTATAAGGATGCGGGCGTCGTGACCGTATACAACAACGTCAGAGTTACAGCAACCGGCGTTGAGGGCTCCGGCACGCTAGCTGCAAAGGTGAGCTACATACTGAAAGAGTACCTCGACGCCAAGAAGAGGGGAGAAAAGCCAAGTTGAGCTACCGCTGGAGGTTCGAGATAGTAGACAAGGACCTCGCCGGGAGAATAGGCAAGCTTAGAACACCATCCGGAACCATAGAGACTCCTGCACTGCTACCGGTAATCGACGTGGTGCGCCAGGAGCTGCCCGTCGAGGAGATAGCTAAGCTTGGGTTTAAGGCTGTAATAACCAACGCGTACCTCTTAAGGAAGAGGTTCGGCAGCAGGGCCAAGCGAGTCCACGAGATCCTAAACTTCAAAGGAGTAGTGATGACGGACTCGGGGGCGTACCAGATCCTACAGTACGGAAGCGTTGATGTCAGCTCTGTGGAGATAGTTGAGTTTCAGAAGTCGATCGGAAGTGACATAGCAGTTATACTGGACGTTCCGACGGGCAATGCAGTCGACCGAGCACAAGCGCAGCAAAGCGTCGAGGAAACCCTCCGTAGGGCTAGAGAGGCTCTGCAACATATCGATCCAGAGAACAGAATCTGGACTCTCCCAATACAGGGAGGCCCCTTTCTCGACCTCCTAGCTTACAGCGCGAGGGAAAGCGCGAAGCTTGAGGGCTACACACTCTACGCTCTAGGCAGCCCAACCGTTCTTCTTGAGCGGTACGAGTACGCTACCCTCTTCGAGATGATAGCTACCGCGCGGGAACAGCTGCCCGCAACAGCGCCGCTGCACCTCTTCGGCGCCGGGCACCCCTCCGTCATACCGTTTGCTGTAGCTCTGGGCGTCGACATGTTCGACTCTGCATCGTACATACTGTACGCTAGAGACGACAGGTACATGACGGCAAGGCGCACCTACCACCTGGAAGACCTCACGTACTTGCCGTGCAGCTGTCCGGTGTGCACGAGGTACACCGCCGAGGAGCTGCGCGAGATGCCCAAGCAGGAGAGGACGAGGCTTCTAGCGCTCCACAACCTCTACGTGCTGCGCCAGTCCATACTCGAAACCAAGCAAGCGATAAGGGAGGGGAGGCTGTGGGAGCTTCTTGAGGAGAAGAGCAGGAACCACCCGGCGCTAGCACGGGGATTCAGGACGGTCCTCCGAAGGTCAAGGATCCTGGCCAAGCTGACGCCTAGAACCAAGGGCGGCAGGGTATGGGGGGTCCTCCTCTACGGTGAGGAGAGCCTCCACAACCCCAGGGTTCTGCACCACCTGGAAAGCGTAACGAAGAAGTACAAGCCGCCACGCGAGGCCGAGGTGCTGGTCCTAGCGCCGTTTGATCCAGACGACAAGCCCTTCTCAGCATCTAGGGTGTATAGAAGAGTTTCGTCTATCTTCGAGCTCCCGAGAAGCCACGTGGTAGGCTACTCCCTGTACTTCGGCGCAATCCCTGCGGAGCTGTCGGAGACCTTCCCGCTATCCCAGCATGAAGCCAACATTGAAGCCTCCGCTGAAGTCGTAGCCGAGTCCGCGAGAAGGGTTGTAGAGTACGTTAGGAGCCATAGAAGCACCTACAAAGAGGTAGTCCTGGTCGTATGCAGAGACCTGGAGAATCTACGTCCGCTGGCAAAGAAGGTCGCTGAGGAGCTGGCAAGGGGGAATGTGCAGCACCGGGTTGTAGAGATAAGTTGCACGCAGGAGCTCGACACGACCTAGCCGAAGGGATCCTGATACCTTTACACAATAACCCCGTACTTCCGTGCCCTACATGTACGCCCTATCCGCGCTCGGGCTCATAGCTTCTCTCTGCCTCCTCTCCATCTCTATCACCATCTCCTCGATCTTGCGCGCCTCCTCGAGGAGCGGGACCACTGGTATATCTGTCCCGTAGATCTTGTTTATCTGGTCGACAGCCACCGCCGCCGCACGCGGGTCGGGTCTTTCGGCCTCCGCGTAGGGGAGTATGGCTGCTGCCGGGTACTTTTCGGCCTCCGCTGCAAGGAGAAGCAGTGCTAGCGGCCCTATGACGTAAAGCCCCCTGCTCATGCGCGGGGCGTCCACCTTCCTGGAGTAGCCGCTAGTGGCCAGCCAGCGCAGCGGCTCCTCCCCCTCGCGGAACCTAGCATCGAAGCCGCCTATGAACACCGCCTCACGCACTCCAAGCTTCTTAGCTAGCCCCACCACGGCGTGGGCAAACCTTGTCCGCTCCTGGGGTGCCGGAAGATCATGGTTCACCAGAACGAGCATCCGCGCTCCCTCGCTCGAGCACGCGTATAGGACGAAGGGCCCTGCTATGCCTCCGCTGTGATCCGGGGTAGCGAGCTCTGGCGTGTACCTCGTGAAGATGTATCCTGCAATGGGGCAGCTGAGCGCCTCAACTATGTGGAGCGACGCTATGTACCCAACCGCCCCGAACCCCTTAAACCCTGTCACGAACAGGTCGTAGTCCTCTACACCCTCTTTAAGGTAAACCTCGATGCCCCGCCTCGAGAGCACGCGCCTCATCTTCTGCGCAGCCCCGCTATGTCTTCTCAGCTCTATGTCTTAAGCGGATCGCCTCTCCCCAGCACTTGGGTTCGGATACCTCGCTTGGAGAGAGGCGAAGCCTGCCCACGCCGATTAGCCTACCGTCCGAACCGATAACTATCACCTCATCGCCAGGTAGCAGCTCCGGGTCAATCTCCGCGACGAGGCGGCAGTTAATACTTTTGGTTTTCAGCTCGTCTCCAGGTACCCTAAGCTTAGCTCGGAGCCTAGGCTCCTCGAGTCTGAGTAGCCTCTGGGCGCCCTTGACGCTGAGAGAGAAGAGGTAGTCGTGTGCCCTAAGCACGGCCAGCAGACCCTCTTCGCCGTGAACCTCCCTTATCCTGCGGGTTGTGGGAGAGACCGCCACTATGGCGTCGTCGGGTACCAGCAGCTCTCCAGCTGGGTAGCCGAATTGGTAGTTAGCTATGGACCTCAGCATTGAAATCTCGCTGTCAGACGCTCTCCTAATTATCAAGGCTGACACCAAAAAGGAGGCCAGAGATGAAGCTTCCAGGCGCCTACCGCCTCAACAAGCCTATCACTATGCCGAGCACGAACCCTATCGCTGTAGGGCCCACAAGCAGGAAGCCGAAGAGCCCCATCACGCCCACGACCGCATCTTTGAATGCCGCTAGCTGCGAGCTGACACGCTCCAACATGTCCTCCACGCCGCCGGCTGCACCCCAAGCACCGATGAGGGCCCCAAGGACGAGAACGCCCACAAGAGCAATCACGTACTTTGCTATCTTCGCCGTGTAGTAGCCTGCAGCAAGGCCGAGCAGAAACTGTATCAGTATTGCTATAGCCATCTTCGGGTTTGCGCTTATAATCTCAGGAAGGTTGGCAATTGTGATGTTGCTGGCAACCTCCGCTGCTGCGTACGCCAGCATGCCCACTCTGGAGCACCAGGCATATTCTGCCTTTATACCAATAAAAGCTTGAGCGCCAACGCAGGCCCCGTGCACGAAAGCAGAGCCGTATGCCTCTGAAGGCTGCAGCGCTGAGCCGAGAAGGCAAAAGACTTAACCGACGCAGGATAGAATCCTGCGGCCTGGAGCGCCGCCGTAGCTCAGCAGGCAGAGCGCCGCCCTGGTAAGGCGGAGGTCCCGGGTTCAAATCCCGGCGGCGGCTCCACGTGCGGGCCTTACTTCCTCCAGCACATCCACTATTGCACGCCCACCCCGCTTACGTTGTAAGTCGAGCTGCAATCCGCCTCCACGCAATCTGCCACAAGCCCCCGTACTGTGAAAGGATAGAGAAGGTCAACGCTATCTCTCTACCGATATGATCCACGCCTCCCGAGTACCATCGGCGCGCACGAAAACCAGCATACCATCGTAGTATTCAAGGCGGTCGCCGAAGCCGTAGGGCTGGAAGAAGTAGGCAACCGTAGCGTTCACAAGGTTCACTTGCCCTGAGGCAGCTTCTATCGAGTACAGCGGCCCCCTCTCGTACATCGCTAGCACCCGGCCATCTCCGTACGCCATGCCCACGCACCTGGAGCCCGGGGCCGAAGCTATCCTTCTCCACGAGCCATCAGAGGCGTTGTAGGCGTAGAGCAGGGGTCCGCTCGGGGCCTCCAGCTGCACGTAGACCTCTGCGCCGCTTACAGCGCTGCACGAGTACCTCGGTGCTAGTGAGGAGTCAGGCAGCTGCCCCACTGATGCAGCTCCTGTGTCCGCGTCAACTATGCAGAACAGATTGCTCTCTCCTCCAGCTAGCACAAAGAGCTGGTAGCCCGAGGGCGCCTCTAAGACCTCGAGCCTAGCTCCCACGCCTAGGACCCTGCACTGGTCTGTAAGCAGCGACCACTTCCCGCTAGTTATGTTGTAGGTGTAGATCCCAGAGGAGTTTGCAAGCACTAGAACATCCGATCCGGGGATAACGGCTATGTCTGCGCTGCCATCGAACACTGTAATGGTGTCCACAGATAGCATGTACTCCAGGGAAAGCCCGTCGGATGCAGATGAAACGGCATAGAAGTCAACAGCAGTATCGCCTCCCCTCCCAACCACGAGAACAGTCCTGGTGGTGTAGGGCTCCACGGCGGCGCGAGCCCTTAGGTTGAGAGCGTCCACGTAGACTACAGCAGAGCCCGAGCCAATGGGGGTAGCCTGCAGCCTAACTACAGCGCCGAGGTTCTGATCCAGGTAGCGACTTGCATCACCCGCCAGCTCCACGTTAAGGGTCACGCTGCCCATATCCGGCGTGTATACGCCGCCTTGCACTTCAACCATCTTTTCGAGCACGTGATCGTACACGTACAGCGTGTAGTTAAGCTCCGAGTCAGCCCAGAAACTGACAGTCAGATTGAGCTCCAGGATAGTGATAAGGTCTGGCCTATCTAGGCTTGTATACACGTCCAGCAGCAGCACTGCGACCCGGTAGACGTTACCTCCAATGATGGGGTACGGCTCCCCGTTGGCAAACGTGTAGTTTAGGAGGAGGGTGCCATCTGCGTCGTATACTTCCAGGCGCCCGCTCTTCAGTATCGGTGCAGCTATTACGTCGAGAGACGCAACCCCGTCTCCATCATCATCTGTGGCCTCAGCCACTAGCCTGCCTCCAGCATCGTAGAGCTTCACCGTCCAGCCCGGCCCCAGCCCCGTCACGTTCACGTACCTGGGGTTGGCTCTTGACACGACTATGTTGTCAAAGTAGGCGTTTTCGTCACGGGTTCCTAGTCCTACGTAAACCGGTGAAAGCTCTACGTCTCTGGCTGACGCTGTACCCACATACCTCACTTTCCCTGGCACATCTATATCGTAGACGGATATGCTCATGAGGCCGCTAGAGCGGACGTAGCGGGCTAGGTAAGCATACCACCTTCTTATACTGATGTGGCCTCCCTCTGAAGCAAGCGGTTCAAAGCTGCCATCGTACTTCCAAATGCCTACAACGTCCCTTTCCGCGTTCGAACCCAACGTGTAGAAGTGAGAAGAATCTTGATACAGAATCAAGTCTGCCCAGAGGTTCCTCCTGGGGTTTCTATGCTCTACATGCACTAAAACGTATACCTCGTCTTCAGAGTAAATGGGGCTTGGCTCGAAGTACGCTATATACTCTCCGCCAGAGGTGTCGCCCTGGTAGATGCAGGCCCCACTGTATCCACAGTCAATCTTCCAGCTCCAATCCCCGCTGGCAACGATCAGCTTCGTACCCAAAGGGTTCTCGTCGAAGTCCTCGTAAAGTATTACATTGTTCTCAACCAGCGCAAGAAAGTACGGAAGCTCCACCGAGAGGTAGGAGCCATCAGCGGCAGCCACGTCGCCCCTGCCGCCCTGCAGGATGTTGCCCGATACGTTCACCACCTCCACAACGCTTCCAGGGTATGTCTCGATCGTAGGAACTCTAACTGGGCCTAGCCAGGTTGATCCACCATCGTTCACCACGTGCTTTAGAAGGTGCAGGGCTGCTGGCGCGGTAGTGGGCAGCAGCCTGGCCGGGGGAAGGGATATAGGCTCCACTACATGGGGGGCGGCAGTAAGCCCCAGAGAGACTGAGACCACCTCCTTAGAGGCCATGCCGTATAGCAGAATATCTACGGTGTCCCCTGGCCCCATCTGTAGCGGGAAGCTTAGCTGCTGAAAAGTGCCCACGTCACCGGCAGCACTCCTAACGGTGACCTCTGCTCGAATTCCCGTCTGGTTGTTCCTGTCTATTGCAATGTAGCTTCCATCCCCGTAGACCACGAAAACCGAGCCCAGAGAGAGGGATACAGATGTAGGGTTCTCGATGTGTATAAGGAGGTTGCCGTCCCGCTGCGCGTACCATCCGCTTACACTTCTCGCGAGGCCGCTAATCTGCTGAGCTGCGCTATACCTCACCGACACAACCTCATTGACTGTGCCTAGAGCGTCTATGAAAGCCAGGAAAAGGCCTGTAAACAGCACTATGATGAAGGCTATTATGACGGCGCCAACCACCGTGGCTATGCCCTTAGCAGCTGCTCTCCTCACCCAACCACCACCTCTAGGTGGAGAGCGTTGCCGTAGACTATCTTCACAGTGTATGGAGGTGAGCCGCTAAGGGGGCATTCGATTACACAGATGGCGTTCTCCGGTATTTCAAACCCCTCAGCCGCGCCCTCCTCTCCACCGCTCAGTTTAGCTTTACACTCAGGAGCTGGAGCACCGTTAACGTAGACAGCAAGCACCTCTATGGGCGTATCTCCCGTAAATACAGCTACAATAGCGTGTGTAGAGTTTCTGTAGGCTGCAAGCACAGAGAGGGCTTGCTCGGATGAAAGCTGAACCTCGAGAGCCCTTTCACGTATCTCAGCAGCTGAAGCCGAGACCCGCCCATAAACCAGCGAGGCTATGAACCCTCCAACTGTAATTACCACCAGCGCGAGAATGGCGACTGATACCAACTCGCTTACGCCACGAAATCTAGCAGAACGTCTAGCTGGCTGTTCCGTACACGAGCTTCTAGCTATCAAGCTCCAACCTCAGCTTTTCCACCCTAGTCTTGGGATGATAACCTGCCCATCTCAAATAGGGATTTCCCTGCAAGTGGGTAAAACCCTACCCTCAGCTGCACTCCGGGCTTGCCCGAGTTTATTTAGCCAGCTGCCGAAGCATGCCTACGAGCCCATACAAGTGTCCAAGCCCCATGCACTACCTGAGTAGCAAACCACAAAAATTTTTTGAGCAAAAACTTGTGACCACACCCATGGTGCTGGCATGGGTAGCTCTAGGAAGTCTATGAGGCTTGAGCTGAGAAAGCGCGAAGAGGTGCTGAGGATAGTAGGGATGCACTGTGCTACGTGCGCCATCAATATACAGAGGGCTCTGCAAAAAGTGGGGGTTGAAAGGGCTGAAGTCTCTCTCGCAACAGAAGGTGCCAGAATAGTCTACGACCCCGAGAAGGTGCCCCCAAAAGCCATACTAGAGGCTGTGAGGAGGGCGGGCTACGACGTCTACAAGGAGGAGGCGCTTTTCGTTGTCGAGGGGCTCTCCTCCGCGGAGGATGACAGGTGGGTTGAGGATAGGCTGTCAAGGCTAGAGGGAGTGTTTGAGGTTAGCGCGAACCACGTGCTAAGGACAGTGCGGGTGGTTTACAACCCGCTGGTTACGAGCACTACGGCGCTACGGAAGGAGGTTGAGAGGCTAGGTCTCAGGGTCGTGGAGGAGCGAGCTGAGGAGGAGGTGGAGGACGTAGGGAGGAAGCTGCTAGAAAGGGAGCACGCAGTTCTCAAGAAGCTGCTAGCGGTTGCGCTTACGCCCGCAATTCTGCTGCTAGCATTCAAGTACCTTCCAGGCCTACCTAAGATCCCTGTATTCGCTGAATTCCTCTTAGCCACGCCTCCAATGATAGCAGGATCCATCAAGTTTCTGAAACCCGGAGTTAGAGCTCTCCTCAACAGAAGCCCAAACATGGACTCACTGGTAGTGCTCGGCACATACTCAGCGTACATTTCATCGCTGCTGGTAATGGCTAGGCTTCTTCCGGGAGAGTCGTTCTTTGAGGCTGGGGCCGCGGTAATGGCGTTCGTGCTCCTTGGCAAGTACACGGAGTCTAGGATGAAGCTTAGAACCGGAGAGGCCGTGAGGAAGCTGGTAGAGCTTCAGCCTAAGAAGGCAAGGGTCATCAGAGGAGGGAGAGAGGTCGAAGTGGAGATTTCAGAGGTGAGAGTTAAAGATGAGGTTGTCGTCAAGCCGGGCGAGCGCATACCGGTTGACGGTGTTGTCAAGAGGGGTCATGGCTATGTAGACGAGTCCGTACTTACCGGGGAACCTATGCCTGTAGAGAAGAAGGAAGGAGATCCGGTTGTAGCTGGCACAACTCTCGTCAGAGGTTCGATGGTGGTTTCCGTCACAAGGGTGGGCAAGGAGACAGTGCTAGGGCAAATGATCAGGCTGGTAAGGACCGCTCAAGCATCCAAGCCCAAGATGCAGGCGCTTGTAGACAAGGTTGCTGGTGTCTTCACGTGGATCGTGATAGCTGTAGCTCTAGCAACATTTACGTACTGGTACCTATGGGCCGGCTTACCCCTGTGGATTTCCCTTATGTTCATGGTCTCCGTCCTGGTTGTGGCCTGCCCGTGCGCATTGGGGCTAGCAACCCCCATGGCTATAGTCACCGGGTTCGGTAGAGCTGCGCAGCTGGGTATACTGGTTAAGAGTCCAGAGGTCATGGACGTTCTGCCTAAAGCCACTGTGGTTGTGTTCGACAAGACTGGCACACTGACTGAAGGAAGGCCATCCGTTAGGAGGGTCGTTGTGACCAAAGATGGAGTGAGCGAGAACGAGCTACTCCTCTATGCTGCTGCCGCCGAGAAGAAGAGCGAGCACCCCATAGCGGTAGCGATAGTGAAGTACGCTGAGGAGAGGGGTTTAACACCCCCGGAGCCCGAGACCTTTGACAGCCTCCCAGGCATGGGCGTTGTAGCCCAGGTATCAGGAGCTACCGTTGGCGTAGGCAGCGAAAAGCTCATGAAAGGGCTCGGCGTGGACTACTTCGAGGCTCAAAGGGTCGCCGAGGAGCTAAGGGACGAGGGCTACACCGTTGTATATGTAGCAGTCAATGGAGAAGTCTACGGGCTGATAGCTGTCGGCGATGAGCTGCGGCGGGAAGCTTCCAAGGTAGTGGGCTACTTTAAGAAGGCTGGCATCAGGGTCGCGATGCTAACGGGGGATTCAGAGAGGACAGCCAAGGCGATAGCGAGGAAGCTAGGCATCGATGAGCTAAGAGCTGAGGTGAGTCCAGAGGATAAGGTCGAGTACATAAAGGACCTGCAGCAGAGAGGCGAAGTTGTAGTGATGGTGGGAGACGGTGTAAACGACGCTGCTGCGCTTACACAGGCCAACGTTGGAATCGCCGTGGGCTCGGGCACCGACATAGCTAAGGAGGCGGGAGACGTCATACTAATGAGGGAGGACTTAAGCGGCGTGGTCAAGGCCTTCGAGCTGGTCAAAGCCGTAAGGAGGAAGGCAGTGCAGAACTTGTTCTGGGCGTTCATGTACAACACGATTCTCATACCCGTGGCTGCCGGAGCGCTCTATCCGTCTCTGGGCATTGCCCTAAGGCCGGAGATGGCTGGCCTGGCGATGGCCATGAGCAGTGTCTCGGTTACTGCCTCTGCGCTAACCCTCCGGAGGTGGCAGCCCAAGAGCCTTTAGGAGCCTTTGGCAGCACGTGGTGGGAGCCTTGCCGAGAAAGGTTATTCCGGTTAGGCTTGAGGAGGCTAAGGCTCTGAGCGACGAGCTCCGGATAATGATACTGGAGCTGCTCAGGGAGGAGCCGCTAAGCGTGATAGAGATCGTGGAGAAGCTGCGCGCCCGCGGGATTGTGAAAACCCCAAACGCGGTCAGGTACCACCTTAGCATCTTAAAGGATGCCGGGCTCATCGAGCTAGTGCGCGTGGGCAGGGTCCTCAAGTATCATGCCAAGGATGCATACTATGCATACACTACACAGGATCCAGCAGTTGACGAGATGCTTGAGGAGCTCGCCGAGCTTGTAGAGAGGGAGGTTGAGGCTGCGGTGAACAAGCTCCTAGCTGAGCGAAGGGAGGACATCGTTAGGCTTGCAAGGTCGATGAAACCCTGCGAGTTCTGCATAACAAGGCACTTTGTGGAGCACATCGTCTTCGAGGCTGTGAAGAGGGCTGCTGGGCGAGTCCTTTCCAAGAAGTTCCAAAAGGGGAGTCATGAAGCGCACAGTCACAGTTCTTAGCTTCAGTGACCCTGTCCTATACCTAAAGGCGTCCAGACTGGAGCCATTCCGTGCTGTGCGTAGAGCCACGCGAACGCGATGAGGTACGTGATAAGCGATACAGGAACTCCTATCTTTACCCACTCTTTCATGCTGAAGCCTCGGCGGTATCTCCTCTCGACGAAGCCTGCCGCGACTATGTTGGCGGTGGATCCTATAACCGTAGCGTTACCCCAGTACGTGCCAGCTTTGAGGAGGGTCCACCATACCATGAAGACGTTGAGCTTACCCGCAAGAGCCTCAACTATGGGTATTATCGTTGCGACTGCGAGCACGTTGTCCATGAACGCTGTAAGCAGCCCGGCAACTGCCCCGATCAGAGCCATTGCCAGCAGTACGCTTCCCTTTGACAGCTCGTAGATCCACATTGCTATTATCTCAGTGACGCCTGTGAACTTCATGGTGCCAACGCTGGCGAAGAGCAGGATGAAGTAGAGGAGGGTCCACCAGTCAACCCTCCTCTCCACGATCTCCCTAGCCCGGCCCCTCTCGACGAAGAGGGAGATACCCGCACCTAGCAGGGGTACTCCCAGCAGCAGCGAGTTGCGGGGCAGCCCTAGGATGTGCTCAAGCTGGTGGTGCAGCACGAGCCCGACTAGCACGCCTAGGAACATTATGAGGGAGTTACGGTGCCTTCTGCTCCACTTGACAGAGAGTATCTCTTCCAGCTTCCTTCTTTCTTCTTCTGATTTAATCTTCGACTCAATCTTAGAGATGTATGCCGAGAGGAACATGACTCCAATTATGCTTGTGAGAAGGGCTGAAGCCACCGCCTCTGGAGCGCTCCATCGGAGGAAGTCCGTGAAGGTGAACCCGGCATTGAAGGCTATGAGCACTCCTATGGGGTTTCCAACCACCGTGGCGCTGCTGCCTATGTTTGTTGTAAATACGAGAAACAGTATGAACGGTATGGGGTTGACGTCAAACAGCTGGGTTATCTTTATGAGTATTGTCATCATGAATAGTATGCTTGTAACCTCGTCTACTAGGGCAGCCATGAGGAAGCCTAGCATGAGTATGACGATGACCAGCAGCTTGGGCCTATCCATGAAGGGTTTGACAAGCCTCGCTATTAGCCAGTCGAAGAACTCCCTCTCCTCAAGCGTTCCGATAATAATCATCATCCCCACTATGAACGTGACGACATCCAAGTGGGCATACTCTATGAAGTGCTCAACATCGAGCACGCGGAAGAGGAACAGCAACGAGATGCCCAGGAGAGCGAACGCGTTCCTAAACGGCCAGTAGAACAGCGAGCCTGCGATGAACATTGCCAGAACGGTGACCGAAAGCACCTGCTCTCTCGTGAAGCCTGCAAGAACCGCGAGAATGCCAACAGAAGCTACTACAGCCACGTAGGCAACAGCCTTCACCTTCTCCCCGCTGCTGTTGGAAACCATCCGTACCACCTGTCGGGCTCTCAGCCGCCCTGTGCGGGCACGCAAAGTGGAGGGCCGGTCTTCACAAAAACCTTGAACGAAGCTGAAGCTTATAGGTAAGTGTGCCAGGCTCAGATCTTTCCGACCAGCTCGTTGTCCAGCACGACCATGTTTCTGCACTTGCCCTTTATGCTCCTGGCATATTCGATGCCCTTATCGACGTCGTCGAAGACTAGCGTGTACAGGTACCTGGGTGTGCGGGCCTTCACCTTGAGGACGCGAATCCTCTTGACGCCGGAATCCGTTTCCACTCTCCTGTAGCCGAGCTTCACCCTACACTCGATAGCTCTCTCCACAATCTTGCTGAACTCCTCTGGATCCTTCACCTCAATCGGCATCTTGAACCCCACCCTCGCCTAGTGGAGCAGGCAGCTTAAAAGGTAACGGGCGGCCAGCAGTGTAAGATTTATATCACAACAAGGAAGCGACTCACTATAACCTGGACGGGGCCGTCGTCTAGCTTGGTAGGATGCGGGGTACACCCTCCGCGGCGCAGCGGGGGGTGCCCGACTCGGGACCTGCGTAGCAGGCGGAAGACCCCGTGGTCCCGGGTTCAAATCCCGGCGGCCCCACCAGATGCTCATTCCAGCCTTCAGCTCCTTGGCAGCTTGAGCAATCTGTATTTAGAGTCCTAGGGTGCAAAGCCTGTGTTGGTGAAGCACGGTGACCTCATCGGGGTTTAGGCTGCCTAGGGCCCTTGTAACCACCGTCGTGGGCAGCTACCCAAAGATGCCCTCAGCGGAGGAGGCAATCAGGCGTAGGAAGAGGGGCGAGATAACCGAGGAGGAGTTCCACCGGCTTGTGCGACCGGCGATCCGAGATGTTGTCTCGGACTACCTGGAAGCCGGCCTCGACCTCCTCAGCGACGGCGAGCAGAGCAGGGAGGACATGGTCGTGTACTTTGCGGAGAGGATAAGAGGGTACGAGCCCGGCGACTGGGTCAGGGTGTTCGACAACGTCTACTTTAGGAAGCCGGTGGTTGTCTCTAAGCTCGAGTACCTCGGACCTATGGCTGTCGAGGACTGGGAGTACGCCGTATCGGTGGCGCAGGGGCGGCCTGTTAAGGCTATTCTGACCGGGCCCTACACCATGGCCGACTGGAGCTTTGACATGCACTACGGGGACCGAGCTGAACTTGTGATGGAGCTTGCGCGGGTATTGAGGCACGAGGTGGAGGAGTTCGTTAGGAGGGGGGCTAGGTTTGTCCAGGTGGACGAGCCTGCGCTTAGCACGAGGCCCTACCGGGAGGAGGTCGAGCTGCTGAGAGAAGCGCTAAAGGTTATGCTTGGAGGGATTGACGCCAAGAAAATAGTGCACATATGCTTCGGCAGGGTCGAGAAGATACTCCCCTACATCGTTGAGCTTCCAGTCGACCAGATAGACCTCGAGTTCAAGAACAGCAACTTCCGCTTGCTCCCCTACCTCAAGGAGTACGGCTTCGATAAGGAGCTAGGCTATGGCGTGATAGACGTGCACAGCACCAGGGTGGAGACCGTTGAGGAGGTTAAGCGGGACATTGAGAGGCTGCTGAAGGAGGACATCCTGCCCCCGGAGAAGGTCTACGTGGATCCGGACTGCGGACTCAAGAGGCTGCCGAGGGAGATAGCCAAGGCGAAGCTGAGAAACATGGTTGCAGCAGCCAAGGAAGTTAGAAGGAGCATCGGCTACGAAGATTGAGTGCCGGAAGGGCCGGAGGCTGCTCGGGGTCTCAGTTGGGGAAGCCAGCGGCAGACGCTGACTTTAGCATCGAGATTGTATCGGAGGGTGCTGTCAAGCTCAAGGTACCAAGGATGGAGGACTACCTGCGACCCGACGGGGTGTACGAGCCAGCTTGGGCCCCAGTCTTCTACAACCCGAGGATGGGGTTCAATAGAGACGTTGCAGTTGTCGTGGCGGCAGCGTACAAGAAGTACGCAGGGCTCGACGAGCTCCACGTGGTTGAGCCGCTTGCTGGCTCAGGCGTTAGAGCGGTAAGGTACGCAGTTGAGGCTGGGGCCGAGGTCTTTGCAAACGACATAGATGCGAGGGCTGCAAGACTCATCGCGGAGAACGCTAGGCTTAACGGCGTTGAAGGCAGGGTCCACGTGTACAACTTGGATGCGAACGAGTTCATGTACGCGCTCTTGCGCCAACGTAGCCGTGTCGACGTGGTCGACATAGATCCCTTCGGGTCCCCGGCGCCCTTCGTGGACGCTGCCATAGTGCTTGCGGGGAGAAGCAGGGGTGTGGTTGCGGCCACCGCGACCGATGTTGCCCCCCTCTCGGGCACGTATCCCCGAGCGCTCCGGCGGCGATACGGGGTTGACCCGGCCAGGATGTTGTGGGACAAGGAGCAGGCAGTAAGGATCCTCTCGGGCTACATCATTAGGAGAGCTGCAGCATACGGCTACCGCGCAGAGGTGCTGCTTGGATACTATGCAGATCACTACGTTAGGGTTTACTTTAGGCTGGAGCCCGGCGCCAAGAGGGCTGACGAGGCCCTAAACCAGCTGGCGTACGGCGTTTCGTGCGGGGGGTGCGGGTACGTAGGCTTCTCGGCTACAAAGCCTACTCGCTGCCCGTACTGCCAGTCCCCGCTCACGTACGTTGGACCCCTCTACCGGGGCCCCCTCTGCGATAGGGAGTTTGTCAAGCTTGCCGCAGAGCACGCTGCCAAGCTCAAGGATAGGCTTCAAGAGGGCGCCAGGGTCGTTAAGCTGCTCTCGCTGGTGGAGGAGGAGTGCACTATAACGAGGCCATACTACAGGGTCGACAAGGTATGCAGCATCTTGAAAGTTAACATGCCCAGCCCAGCTAGGGTGGCTGAAGCGCTCAACAGCTTAGGCTACAGGTCTGCCAGGACACACTTCGACACAAGGGGGGTGAAGACAGAGGCCCCCCACCCTCTATTTATCAAGACCCTGCTCGAGATCTCTCCGGGCTGAAGATGCTCTGTGCCAGCGAGAACGCTAGAGGGGCTTCGCCACAAGGCTCTTCCTAGACACTCTAACACGCTCGTCCAGCCACTCGCGCAGCATGGGACAGTTCCTTGGATCGAAGAACCCACCTTCAAAGCACCTAGAACCCATGTGCGGACAAGTGAAGCAAGGAACTTCGAGAAACGGCGTAAAGTCCGTGTCTATCTTGAAGCTTCTCTTGACCTGCTTGGCTATGTACAGCTTGTACGTTCTACGGCCGTTGTGTACGACGGGCTCTCTAACTATTAGGCCCTTCTTGAGGAGTCTAAGAGCTAGACGGGAGCCCTCTCTGCTATCCAGGCCCAGGGTACGCCATAGTTCATGCTGGTAGACGCCCTCATCGCCCCGAGACTTTATGATCTCCAGGGCCTTTGCCTCAAGCTGGTCTATGGGCTTTGTTCCCTCCGACAGCGGGTCATACTGCTGAGGCAATCTTCCCCGTACACCCCGCGGCAGGGTTATCTGGTAGAGACCCTGTACACGTCTAACCCTATTAGCTGGCGAGAGGTGCTCCAAATATTGTACTAGTTAAGCTCGGGCACTTAATATTTGGTTCGTTTCATCTGATTTGCCACGCAACACATGAGAAGAGGTTAGAAATAGGCAAAACGGGGGAGATGGCAGCACAAGAGATCTCTCTGGGTTTGTCCGCTCTTCCATTTAGCACTACAGCTTGACCTCGATGTAGAAGTTATCCACAATGTCACGGTAACGGTTCCTTATCGTCGCATCGGTAACGTTAATCGTCGAGGCAACTTCTAGCTGATTCCTCTTAGAATCCAGCAGTATCGAAGCAAGGTATACCGATGCAGCCGCTATAGCCTCTGGAGGCTTACCCTGAGAAAGCTTCGCAGCTGCCAGCATGTCTGCAAGCTTGATGGCTAGCGTCTCAACCTCCGCTGGGAGCTTCAGGTTCGACACTATCTTCGGAATGTAGATGTGGGGTCTTGGAGGCTTGTACACGTGAACCTTGAGCCGCGTCACGATGTTTCTGTACGCACGCCATATAGCGTTAGCGTCGACTCCGAAGATCCTCTCAGCATCCCTCATTGTGAGCGGGTGATTTTCAAGCCTCGCGGCGATGACGGCTGCAGCCAGTATGTACTCGATCTGGCTTGACCTGCGCAATATCCCGTCTCGGACCATCCTGCGGATCAGGCTACCCATCGTCTCTGCCACGCGATTAGGCAGATTCAGCCTACTGATGACCTTGTTCGCTTCCTGCAGCACCTCTCTAAGTTTCTCGTCTGTGTGTGCCCTGAGGGAGGAGTGAAGCGCTACGAGCTTCCTAGCTCTTATGTCGGAGCGCGACGCGTAGATGTAGGTCGTGAGGCCCCGGTCATGCACCCTATTGGTTAGAGGAGCGCCGACACGGCTCCTCCTAGCCCGGTCCTCGTCCGTAAAGCTACGCCACTCAGGCCCTAGGTCAAACGCTCTGTCAACTATAACGTAGCCGCACTTCTGGCAGACCATGCTTCCGTCGTACTCTGTTCTAACGTAGAGGGACGTGGGGCTCCCGCAGTTGGGGCACGTCTTGGGTATCATCTGGACACACTACCTCCTGCCATTACGACCTCCGGACCTTGAACCCTCACCCCCCCTCCTTTGCTTGCCCTCTCGCCTCGGCCCT
>JBEVCG010000028.1:0-34002 GCA_040514325.1 Thermoproteota archaeon
GCCGCCCATCCGCCGAAGCCCCAGGCAAGGAACACGAATACATTCCAGATCACAAGAGCCGATAGAAGACCATGGGCTCTAGCCATTTGAAGTACCCAATGCTCTCCTGTCCACACCGTCCACCTTGCCATCTCGGCTGTCCAGAGAGTCTGGAAGAACAGCGATATCAGCGCAGCCCAGAGGAGAACAGGGCCTATGGTTGACGAGATTATCGGCCAGAATATCAGCTCGCCACTGCCTATGCTGAGGCCCAGCGTTATGATTGCTGGACCTATGAGTAGCTTGGTTAGCGGGACTGGCGGTGGTGCCTCGGGCTTGAACCGTATGGGCAGCTTGCCTACGACTATCTCCCTTGAGCTGGGCGAGGACACTGCAGTGGCACCTCTGTCCCTCTGCTTTACCGACTGCTACCTTAATAATAATAATGACGCCGAATAAATACATTTCTTTGATCCTTTTAGGAAGTTTCCAGCCAACACATTATCCTAGGCACATATCATTGCACACCCTTTCGGAGGATCCTCATAACATTTGCCGCCACAGATCCTAGAAGCTCCTCTGCGCAAGCTTCAAAGGACTGCTCGGAGATGGAGCCTCTCTTCAGAGTGCAGCCTACGAGGCTGCCTAGGGTTTCCATGTTCCTAGAGCCTACAGCGTTCCACAGGAGAAGCGGTGCTAGGCATGATACTGAAGCGTGCTGCCTAGGGTTCTTGGGCACGCTTATGGAGGCTGGGGCAGGCAGCTTGCGCGAGCCTCCAGCGGCTTCTACGCATTGGAGGAGCCTCGACCTGGCAGCTTCAACAGCTTCTCCGCCAAAGCCCGTAGCGAGAACGTACAGCGACAGGGCTCCTGGGAGCGTTTCATAGAGCCAGTAGTCGCGCAGACTTTCCAGCGGGGAGTTGTACACCATGTGCACGGAGGCCGTGTAGACGGCCTCGTAGAGTGCAAGCTGGTTGCCCCTAGCAAGGGCTCTGGCCACGCTTAGCCTCAGAACCAGCATGTCGTCGCAAGCGAATGGCTCTATGTCGTCCCACACAAGCGCTGCAACCCTATACCTGGGTGCTGGAGCCTCCAGGAGCTCTCCTGCCTCTCCAAAGGCTTTGTTCAGTGCCTCAAGCACGCTCCTAGCTTCCTGAAAGCCCACCTTCTCGGGCCTAGCCGTAGCCACCCTCATGCCCTCTCGCTCCTGCCAATGAACGCCGCCTATCACCGTAACGCCGGGGTTACGCAGCCTAGGCTCACCCCTGAAGACTAGGCCCTGCCCGGTATCGCTGAGCGTGCCAGGCCCTACAACGTTCCCTTTGCCTGAAGCCAAGTGTATTACGTACCTCCTGACGTGGCCTCGCGTACCCCATGTGGCTAGCCCGCTACCTAGCACCGGATGCCACACAAGCTCGCCGCTCAGTACGGCACGTCCGTAGCGCACTCCAAGCCTACTGAGCGTGAAGTCCTCCGGAACCCCCTCAACGAACCCCGACACAGAACGCTCCGCTCCTTTAAGGATGAGGAGCGTGAGGGTAGCCCACCGGAGGTCACCCTCTACAGAGCGCTTCACCCTATACGACGATGCTCCCTCGACGCGCTTGGCTTCAAGCCCCCTGTTGAGCGCGAGCACGGCGTCACCTGCAGCTGGAAGCAGAACCCTAAATCTGTACGAAATGCTGCCCTTCTCAAGGCTCCAGCTGAGCTCCGTTACTTCGAGCTCCAGTTCAAGCTTCTGGAAAGGCTTGGAGCCTCTCCTCTGCCTTCTAAACAGTACCATGTTCCCCCCATGACACGGCCGTAAAAACCATAACCGGGAGGGTAAACTAGAGCTGCTAGCACATGTAGCTGGGCACCGTGGCAGTCCCTATATTAAAGTATTCATTGCACTATCCACTTAGGTTACTCCCAGCGATAGCGCTGGAAACCGGTCCACCGAGATGTTCACTGCTATGAAAACTGCACGAGCTGCAGCAGGTAAGCGGCTGGACAGCAAATGGTTAAGTTAGTTGCTGTAGATGTCCAAAGCGCGGTGGCAGTTTTGAAGCTTGAAACGCTGGCAGATAGGACGTTCCTGCTGAGGGGTAGCCCTGCTACGCTACTCTATGTCGATGAGGATGCGCTCTACATCGTGGATCCTGGCCACGGCAGGAAGAGGGCAAAACAGCTCGGCAGGGCCTCGGCAAGCCTCTCTCAGGGCAGGCTTAGAGTCGTTGTCGTGGTTACGCACTTCCACAGCGACCACCTAGGAGCCCTTGCCGAGGGTTTCGGAGGCAACTCGGTCGTAGCGTCATCAATCGACGCAGTAGGCGTCACGGATCCCGGGGTAAGGGTACTCCTAACGTTTGGATATCCTCTGAGCCCTGACGATTCCATGCTCCCCTTTACAGCACCTCCAGCGGAGGTAACCTCTACGGTAAGGCCCGGCGAGAATGTGGGGCCGCTCTCCACGGTACACCTGCCAGGCCACACGCCGGGCCAGCTGGGTGTCGTCACACCCTCCGGCATCCTCTACGCTGCCGACTCGCTCTTCGGCGAAGCCGTCCTGCAAAGGTACGCTGTCCCCTACCACGCAGAGGCCTGCGCTGCGCTCGAGACCCTCTATAAGCTGAGGGATCTGGCTACGAGCTACGAGCACGTGGTGCCAAGCCACGGGCCACCTGTCCGAGGAAGCGACGCAGAGCGCCTAGTGGAGCTCAACATCAAGAGGATCGAAGAGGCCCTAGGAGATCTCCTAGACGCTGCAGGGACACCTCTCAGTCTGTCGGAAGCCGCCAGACACCTTGCGTCGAGGTACGGAAGCCCGGAGGCTCCAGGTATGATGGCCCTAGTGGAGGCTGCAACCCGCGGGCTGCTAGCGTGTCTCAGGAGGCGCGGCCTCGTAGAGCCGGTCGTCGACAGAAATACCCTCAAGTGGCGGGCTATCCGCAGCTGAGAGAGGCCGAGCGGCAAGCCCACTTAGCTGCCAAGCTCTGGGCTGGAGCACTACCGGTTATCTACGAGTACCGTGCCTCCGCAGGTGGTCTGGAAAGAAGGCCGCCAGCATCGAGAGGGCGATGCTGTACAGCAGCGCTGTCAGCCTCAGGGGAAGCTCCACGTTAACGTCAAGCAGGGCACCGCCGACGCTCCTCCCCAGCCCCACGGGGACCTGCCACGCTAGCCCAAGGAGCGACGAGCCACGGCCCCTCAGCCCCCAGGGAAGGAGCGACATCTGGAACGCCTGGTAGAGGGGGCTCGCAACGTTCATCAGTATGCTCCTCACTATGTACATTGCCGCTGCCACGGGAAAGCTGTTCACGAAGGTCATCGCCACGAGCAGGGGCAAGCTCGAGCCTGTGAGCGCCAGGTACGCGCGAAGGGGGCCTCCCACCCTTCTGCTGAACCTGGGCATGTAGAGCGTTAGCACTCCCATAGCAGCTTCCTGTACGCCGAACGTCGTTCCAAGCTCGGCGCTGGTTACACCGTACTTAAGGGCAAAGTAGTAATCTATGTTGTGTATGGAGAGGGCTGCGCCGAAACCTATCACCAGCTCAACTAGGACGAGCTTATATATTGTCCTCCACGGCACAGGCCCGCGATCGCTCGGTTTGCCCGCCCCCGCCTGCTCCGCCCTAGGCTCCTGTACCCGCGCGTAGAGCGGGAGCGTCACGGCAAGCAGGATGACTGCTCCTACTGCTAGGAAGAGCTTGTAGGACTCTAGCAGGGGCGCTCCCGTGACGCGGGCGTAGATGACGGGGAGCCATCCCATGAAGCTCCCCAGGGCTCCGCCGAATAGGCTGGCCGCGTTCATGTAGGAGAAGGCCCTATCGAGCTCCGTGTCCGGAGCCGTCTTGCTGACCAGAGCGGCCATCGCAACCCAGACGGCTCCTCCCCCGAACCCCGTCAGCACAGACGCTGCCAGCGCCGGGTAGAGCCCGCCAAGCGAGAGGACTGCCGCTCCCGCAGACGAGGAAACGAATCCAGCGATGATTGCCTTCCTAGGCCCATGCTTGTCGGATATCCAGCCGCTCGCAAGAGTACCCGCTATAGACGAGAAGACGGACACAGACCCTATGACGCCGTAGAGTGTGCCGCTAAAGCCCTGGGCTCTCAGGAAGGGCGCATATATGCTCCAGAGTAGGCCGCCGATTATCTGCGACGCAAAGATTGCTGCCAGGGCTGGCTTGAGCTTGTCCAGCCACCTCTCTTCTATCCTCCACGCGCCTGCTTTCATCGCTCGTGCCGGCAGCCTCTCAGAAGCGTCATGAGGTTAAATAGATTTTGAATAGTTTTTGCAGCAAGATTTTAAACGGGCTGG
Source organism: Thermoproteota archaeon (assembly GCA_040514325.1). GTDB lineage: Archaea > Thermoproteota > Thermoprotei_A > Sulfolobales > Pyrodictiaceae > QNYQ01. The sequence goes on from JBEVCG010000028.1 coordinate 4,280, forward strand.
AGCCCGCTAGCCCTGCTCTACCGCTTCCCGGACGAGGTCTGGGTTGGGTATCCTCATTCCCGAGCGCGCTAGCATCTTCGCTGCCTCCCCCCCATCCACTGTGCTCCTAAAGCTGTAGCTGGCTAGAGACCTCTCCACGAGCTCGACAGGAAGACCCACGACAGCCGAGTACCAGGGCAGCCAGTCTCGTGGCCTTCTGAGGAACTCCTCTATGGCGCGCGCGTACGCTCGGGATACCCTTGCCCTCAGCTCCCAGTCAAGGTCTGCGCGGGCCGCTAGGGTGCAGCAGTGGCTGATGCCCAGCTCGGAGCAGCTTACAGCAATACGGGCGCCGTGCCTCAGCGCCTGAGACGCGTAGGGTTCCCAGACGGCCGCGTACCTGGCCCTTCCGGTGGCTAGGGCCTCCACTATCTCCTCCCCGCTGGAGCCGTATACAATCACGCTGGCCTCACCCGCCACGCCGGATACGTTGACGCACAGCTCCATGGTGGATGCCCGCGTAGTGGCGACGTACTGTCTACGTGCCTCGGGATTCTCGAGAACGTATGCTCCTCCCGATGCGCCTCCTCCGATTATCTTTAGGCGCGAGGTTAGCCCGTAGAACAGGGCCTGCGTGGCCAGCGGCGTTAGCGCCAAATCCAGGGACCCAACCACAAGGTCAAATGTAGCGTCCAGCCCGTTATCGTAGACCACGACGTCAAGGGCAATACCCTGGTCTCTCAGCACCTTGGCAAAAGCCGCCGTAAAGGGGTACTCTGCAGCTCTGATTATCCCGAGCCTAATCCTCCTGCTGGTGCTCGGCGCCATCCCTGTCCTGGACTCCACCGGGTATAGCAGGACGAGTGGCCCCCGCCGAACCCTCCGCACCAGCCCCCTACCTTCAAGGAGCTTTGACAGCGTAGACACCGTGCTCTTGGAGACGCCAAGCTTCCTAGACGCCTCGGAGACGCTTATGCCAGGCTCGCTGCGCACAAGCTCCGCAAGGCGGTCGGCATAGCTCCTTCTAGGCACATACCGTCCCAGGAAGTGATCTGGCGGGAGTGACGTTTATATTTGATTCTATAAGCGAACAACATTTTGGGATAGATCATGGGGCTGGTGCTCGACCTGGTAGCCGGGCTTGCAGCCACCGTGGCTATGTACGCAGTACCCTATCTAGCGCTACGCGACGCCAGCGGGTGGTCGCTCTACGCCTACTGGGTCCTCGTGTCCGTAGCCTACGCCGCCTATGCGCTCTACAGGGTGTCAAAGGGGGTGAGGAGCCGTGGCTGAGAGGACCATCCTAGGCTTGGCTGTACTCACAGCCTACCTCGTACTGGGGACAGCGCTGGCTGTTGCCGCTAGGAGGATGGGGGTTAAAACAAGCAGGGACTACTACGTTGCAGGTAGCCGCCTGGGTACATTTTTGGCAGCGATGACCTACGCTGCCACCACTTACAGCGCCTTCATGATAGTAGGGCTCGTTGGCTTTGCCTACAGCACTGGTGTTGGTGCTCTCGGCTTCGAGCTTGTGTACTTTGTCGGCACGATGATGCTCCTTAGCCTGCTGGCCCCAAAGGTGTGGAGGCTGTCAAAGGAGCGAGGGTGGATCAGCCCCTCCGAGATGCTGGGCGACCTTTACGGCTCCAGGGCTCTGGGGGCCATAGTGGCAGCCATATACGCGTTCGCACTCATACCGTACATGGGAGCACAGGTTAAGGGCATAGCCGAGGCTGTGAGCGGGCTGCTGGGGGGCGCAGAGTACGCCTACGAGGCCGGCGTTGCCCTGGGCACTGCAATTCTCGCCGTGTGGACGATAGCTGCAGGCATGTGGAGTGTCGCGGTAACTGACGCGCTTCAGGGGGTCTGGATGATCATTGCCGCACTAGGAGTGCTAGCATGGCTGCTAGGCTGGGTCAGCGATGCCGTGGGCTTCTCGAAGGCAACAGAGCTCCTGGCCGGTGAAGGGCTCACGGGCATAACGCCGTTCTGGAGCTTCACGACGTTTCTGGGCTTCACCGTGCCTTGGTTCTTCTTCGCAGTTACCAACCCGCAGGTTGTCCAGAGGCTCTTCCTGCCTAAGGACGAGCGGTCTCTTGCGGGTATGATCAAGTGGTTTGCCTTCTTCGGCATCTCCTACACCGTCTTGGTAACCCTGCTGGGGCTCCTCGCGAGGTCGCTCACCGCTGCAGGCGTGCTACCCTTCATAGAGTCGCGGGATGCCGTAACACCGACGCTGCTATCTTACGCTCCTCCCCTGCTGGCAGCTATCGTCTTTACCAGCATAGCTGCCGCCGCCGGCTCGACAGCCGACTCCATAGCCCTAGCCGTAGCCGTAAGCATAGTTACCAGCCTCTACAGGCCCCTATCCAGGAGAGCCAGTGAGGCCGCCGAGATACGGGTAGGCCAGGTGGTGGTTATCGGGCTCATACTGGCTGCAGCAGCCGTAGCGATGACGAGGTCCGGGTTCATAGTGGCACTATCGGTACTCTCTTCGGCTATACTGCTTGCACTAGCCCCCGCAACAATATATGCGTGGGTGGTGTCAGAGGCGGCGCGCGGCCGGGGCAGAGCCGCCGCAGCCAGCGTAGTCGTGGGCGCCGCCATAGCTACCGCCGCAGCCGTAAAGTACGGTACGCGGGCGCTCGTCCTGCCCGTGGCAGGTCTGCCGCTGCCCGTATGGACGCTGATAGCGTCCACAGCCGTGCTGGCCGTGGGACTAGCCGCCGAAAGGGGGCGTGGATAGAGCCCTAACCCCCCCTCATCATTTTTAGCCTAAGCGGCAGATCGGCCTCCTTTACGCGTCTTGCCTCCTCCTCGGCTTCGCGGACAGCCTCCTCTGCAAGCTTAGCGAGACCAGCGAGGTACCAGGCGTGGTCACCCTTAAGCAGCTTTGCGGCTAGAACCACGTTTCTGCCCAGGTTGGCTGCATCGAGCAGCGCAGCCCTGTTCGACGCAACCGGCTCGAGGCTTTCGTGGTACGCGAGGCTCCACGCCGGCACGTGAACACCCATGCTGTTCAGGGTGACCATGAGCCACGCAATGGCGTTGAGGGCGCCCGTATCGTTGCCAACAGCTATGAATGCAGCGACCTTGCCCTCAAGGAGGCTCCTGCCCGTGTGGTGTATCATGTTCTCCATGCTGGTCAGCCTGTCTATGAAGTTCTTCATTACGCCCGTAACGCTGTACCAGTAGACCGGCGAGGCGAATATCAGAGCATCCGACTCCAGCACTTTCTTGGCGAGCACGTTGAAGTCGTCGTCGTTAATCACGCACGGAAACCTGCACAGCTTCACATCGTCTGACACGCAGCCTATGCAGGGCTTTATTTCGTAGTCGTAGACCCGTATCAGCTCGGTCTGGGCTCCCTCTTCCTCCGCAGCCTTGAGCGCAACCCTAAGCAGCTTGTGCGTCTCACCGTACCTCCTCGGCGAGCCGTCTATACCCAGGACCTTGATCCCGCCGCTCACGTCGGATCACCCGGCAGACATGAGGGCGCCGTGACGTTAACTATCTATCGCGTGCCAGCACCCCAAGCCCAACGTTGGGCGAGGCTTTCCCTTATCAGGGAGGCAACGCGCTCCAGCTCCTGCCAGCTTGACCCCAACCTTCTGCAGTTGAACCTGCAGTGGTCGCCGCTGAACCTGGGGACTATGTGGAGGTGCACGTGGAAAATAACCTGGCCTGCAGCCCTTCCGTTGTTTGAAACTATGTTGTAGCCGTCTGCACCCACAGCTTTGACCACCGCCGGGGCCAGCCTCCTGGCCGCCTTCGCCAGCGCGGCAACCTCCTCCTCGCTAAGCTCGTCGAACCTCTCCACATGCCTCTTTGGGACAACCAGGAGGTGGCCTGGGTTTATCGGGTAGATGTCCATGAAAGCTACTACGCTGGAGTCCTCGTAGACCTTTACCGATGGCTCCCTACCCTCTATGATCCTGCAGAAGACGCAACTGTCCCTTGGGGCGGGCATCCCCAACGCCTCCAGCTTTATGAGGGTTCCCGCAACCCGGCTTTACTGGATGCTAGGATCCTTAAGCTCTTAGCGGGCCGGGACCCTTGAACCCCCCTAGCTGCGGCGAGATTGAGGTCATTGAGAGTAAGGTGACTTATTGCAGGAACCTTTACAATAAGACGAGGATCTTCAGAGATAGGGTAGAGGGCGGCTTAGCGCTTTCTGAGCTGCTGAAGCGGCTGAGTGTTGGCGTAGACCTTGTAGTGGGGCTAGCTGCCGGAGGGATTCCGGTAGCGGTAGCGGTCTCGTGCACGCTCGGCGTAAAGCTAGACGTTGTAGCTGTCAAGAAGATAACCTTCCCCTGGACGACGGAAGCTGGCTACGGCGCGGTGGATCCAGATGGCAGATACATCTACGATAAGCACATAGCCCACGAGTATCTTGGGCTCACACACAGGGACGTGGAGCAGCAGGCAGCAGAGCTGGCAGAGTACGTGAGGAGGAGGACGCTGAGGCTGCGCGGCTCGCTGGACTATTCGAGCTTCTCCGGGGCCAGGGTACTCATCGTAGACGACGGCATAGCGACGGGGTACACGATGGCTGCAGCTCTCGAGTTTGCGAGGAGGAGGGGCGCAGCCGCCGTTTACGCTGCCGCTCCGACAGCCAGCAGGAGCGGCGCCACCATGGTTTCAAGGCACTCAGATGGGGTGTTCGTCCCCAACCTGCGCGATGAAGCTCTTTACGCTGTCGCAGACGCCTACATCGAGTGGCACGATGTCAGCGACGAGGAGGCGCTGGAGTGGCTTAGGCGGGGGAGTACCTGCGATCTGGGAGATGGTAATCAAAGGACGGTGGGCAGGCGCGCAAGCGAGCACTTGTGGGTGTAGCGGCCTCCAGCTACAGCCTTTGCGAGAAGTACCTCTTCAGAACCTGCGTCAGCCTCGTCTGCAGCCGCCTCCCAAGGCTTCCCCAGATGTAGGCTGCCGTTTGGATCAGCCCTGCCCCGGCATCGTACATGCCGACAAAGATCCCTGAGAGGCACTCGTCGCTGAGCCTACATGAGGTGCAGTCGGGGCCGTACTTTAAGCACACGTCCTTTGACGGCTTCAGGTATCGCCGGATCCTCATGCTCCTCGCCAGCTTCTCCAGGTGCGTATCGGCTGGCGCAACAGAGCTCGTGTACCCGGTGAAAAGCAGCACGGCGTCTGCCGTCTTGGGACCCACGTAGGGAACTTGGAGAAGCTCGAACCTCTTATCCCACGCGCTTCTGCCAGCCTTAAGAGCTTCCGCAAGTCTTCCATAAACAGATGCGAGCTGGCGAGGCTGGTAGCTTCTGAGCATTAGGGCTCTCCTCCTTACGGAATCCTCGGAGACCCCCTCTTTGAAGATGAAGCGAACCCATCTCACAACGTTTGACGCGTACCCCGTCCTCCTGGACAGAAACGCCGCCGAGGCGACAACAAGCTCGTCGGCTCTCGAGGAGACCACAATGATCCTTGAGGCTAGCGACCGCAGCTCTTTGGGGAGCAGGTTCCACCCATGCTCCCACCCAGCACCCACGCTGCAGGCGTCGCCGCACCATAGTCCGGAGAGGTACATGATCTCTCCCTCAGGGCACCCATAGCAGCAGATTCTGTCGCCCTCCTTCCTCAGCAGCCAGGCCTCCCGTACCCCTACAGCTTTGATCCAGCTGGATCGGCCCACGTAGGCGTAGATCGAGGAGACGAAGCTAGGGTACATCGACGCATCCAGATCTACGCCCGGCCTCTCAGCGCAAACCTTGGCCTGCCGCCGCGCCATTACCCACAACCCTCACTGGAACCGGCATCAGCCTACCGCCCAGCTGAACCTGCTCTACCTCGACGCCGAAAACCGCTTCTATCACCTTGGCGCTGAGGACTTCGCTGGGAGGCCCCGCCGCGACAACTTCACCCTGCCGCATGACCACCACCTTATCCGCGTAAAGGCTCGCTAGGAGGAAGTCGTGGGTGGCCACGACAACAGCCCTCCCGCTTTCGGCGTAGGTCTTAAGCAGAGAGTACACTAGGAGCCGGCCGCGCAGATCCTGGAAGCTGGTGGGTTCGTCGGCAACGAGAACCGGCGAGCTGCGTACAAGCGCCTGCGCTATCATAGCGCGCTGCATCTCGCCGCTGCTTGTCTTGCCCAGAGGCTTGCCAGCAACAGGGCCAGCCTCTACGATGGCTAGGATGCGGCGGGCCTCCTCGATGTCCCTAGGATCTGGGCCAAGCTTGAGGCCGCTCACGTAGGGGTACCTACCAGCTGCAACAAACTCCTCGACGCGCTGCCCCAAACCCGTGGACTCTAGAGTTGGAGGTATGTAGGCCACCAGCTTGGCCCTCTCCCGGATGCTTAGGGAGTAGAGGTTGGTGCCTTCAACCTCCACTGTGCCGCTGGACGGTTCGAGTATGCCTGCAAGCACCTTCAGCAGGGTGGTCTTACCAGCCCCGTTTGGACCAACAACCACCGTAAGCTCTCCGGGCCTAGCCTCTAGGCTGACGGCACGCAGCACCTCGGCTCCGTTTAGCCTTACCCACACGTTCCTCGCAGCTAGACCGCTCACGCCCCCTTCACCTTAACCAGCATGTACGCGAGGAAGAGGCCGCCGGCCGCGCTAGTGATTAGCCCCACGGGAACCTCTCCCAGCGAGAGCCCTATTGCCACCGCCCTACCGCCTACGTCGGCAGCTAGCACCACGAGCGAGCCCGCCGCCATTGAGAGCGGTATGGCCCTCCACGGCTGTACGGCACCGCCGCTCCTGGCGATGTTGGGTGCTATGAGGCCGACAAACCCCACTATGCCCGCAAGGTAGACGGTTAGCGATGTAGAGATCGAGGCCAAAAGCGTCGCTGCCAGCCTTAGCCTAGAGGGGTGGAAGCCCAAGCTCAGCGCCACTTCATCCCCGTAGGACATGGCATCAAGCCCCCTCGAGAAGGGCATCGACAGCACCGCGATTGGGATCAGCGCGGCGACGCCGGCCAGCGCCTCTGCCTTGGACGCGTAGGCTACGCTACCCGTTAGGAGCCAGCCCACGAATACGCTATACTTGGAGGTGAGAACTAGCGAGAGCAGGCTAGCCAGGCCCGCAAGGGAGCCCGCCACAGCTAGGCCCGAGAGCACCAGCGATGTTCTGGTAAATCCAGCCCGAGCCGCAACCGAGACAGTAAGCGCGTAGGCTGCCAAGCTTCCAAGAGTGCCTGCCAGCACGGTAAGGCCTACCGGAGGGCTTCCTCGGTAGACAAGCATCGCAACTTCCGCAGCCAGCATAGCGCCGGAGGATAGCCCCAGCACCGAGGGAGACGCTAGGGGGTTGGAAAGGCTGTACTGCAGGAGGGTGCCTGCAAGGCCTAGGAGCGAGCCTACGCAGAACGCCACCAGGGTCCTGTAGAGGCGGAGCACTCCTATCTCGTCGAATACCAGCGGGCTGCGCAGACCGGTATAGCCAAGTGATAAGCTTACGGGAACGAGTATTAGGAGGGCAGCCAGCATAGCTGCGGCAAAAAGCCTGGTCGACCTGCCCACCAAGCTCTGCTTCTCAGCCAACACCGCAGCCCTCTAGCCGCCGCAAAGGATGTAGCTCGAGTACTGCTCGGGGACCTGGACCACGCCGGGGTGCAGAAGGCCAGCCAGTATCCTAACAGCATCTGCAATTCTGGGTCCAGGCCTGCTAAGCACGTTGGCCGCCTCACCGTAGAGCAGGCAGACCCTGCCCTCGCGGTACGCTCGGGACTCCGCAAGGGGGGTCTTAGCTAGGATGGACAGTGTCCTGTTGAGGTCTTCTGGACCCATGCCGGTAACTACTACGAGGTCTGGATCCTTGGCTGCTAGGTGCTCGAAACCAACCATCTGCCATCCGTAGAGGTCGGCGAACACGTTCTGGCCTCCAGCGAGGTTCACGATGTCGTTCTGGAACGTTCCTCCCCCTGCAACCCACGCCCCCTTCTCGTCCAGGTACACGATTAAGGCGAGCGAGGTGGGGGTGGCGTTAGCCTCGCTGAGGCGCGCCTTCACCTCAGCTATTGAAGCCTCTATGGAGCGTGCAAGCTTCTCTGCCGCCTCGCTCCTACCCAGAAGCGCGCCAAGAGCGGAAATGTCCCAGAGCACGTCCTTAACGTCTCTCGCCCTATCGCAGCGTAGCGCGAAAACGGTGACTCCAGCATCCTCCAGCTGCTGCACCATGGCCTCCTGCGCGGGAACACCGCTGCATATTAGGACGAGGTCGGGCCTAGCCGCCAGTACAGCCTCGAGGCTAGGAGTCCAGAAGCCACCAACGACGGTGACGTTTTCCGGAACTCCTTCAACTTGGAGCGAGTACTCGTCAGCCGCAACTATCAGATCGCATACACCCAGCACGCACAAGTGCTCTGTTATCGATGGAGCCAGCGACACTATCCTGTTGAAGGTCCCCATTACCTCAACTTCGCGGCCGAGCGCATCGCTAACCACTCTCACCTCCAGTGGGACTGTCTCAGTGGCTGTAGCTGTAACGGTTAGTGTGGCTGGCGTCTCCGTCACCGTAGTCGTAAGCGTCGCTGTAATTGTGTGGACCTCGACCGGTTCTCCTGCAGCCATCAAGCTAGCTGCGGCGTAGCCCACGGCTATACCCACAATCAGCAATAGCGCCGATGCGATCCTCCAGTCCACGCTACCAGCCGGGGTTGCGGGACCTCAGGTCCCATATATAAATCGTTCTCTTCAGAAAAGAGGGGAAAGTGCCACCCTGGTTTTAATCTAGGAAATAGGGAACCGTACTACGCGGTGGCGAGGTTTGGGAAAGAGGCTTAGGTTCGGCCCAGCAGGCAAGCCCGTAGACATGAAGGCAGGCGACTACGTTAAGGCAATAGAGTACATAGTGGGGGAGGGGCTCGACGCAATAGAGTACGAGGCCGTGCGCGGCGTCAGGGTAGCTCGGAGCAAGGCCGAGGCCATACGCAGGGCCGCCGAGAGCCATGGAGTTGTTGTCTCCATGCACGCGCCATACTTCCTTAACTTTGCCTCACCCGACGAGAGGACAAGGGAGAAGAGCGTTGAGAGGCTTAGGGCAGCAGTTCAGGCTGCCTCGTGGATGGGAGCCTACGCCGTCGTCTTCCACCCGGGCTACTACAAGGATAATCCTTCACGCGAGGAGGCGCTCAGAAGGACCATAGAGGCCCTCAGGGAGGTCACCGAGTACATGGACTCGGAGGGGATCAAGGGCGTCTGGATATCTCCAGAGACCACCGGCAGGACTAGCCAGGTGGGCAGCTTGGAGGAAGTTATCGAGATATGCAGGCAGCTGGATCACTGCAGACCAACCGTGGACTGGGCTCACCTCTACGCTAGAAGCGAGGGAAGCTATGTAACGTCTGTAGACCACGTGGTCGGGGCCGTCGAGCTCTTGGAAAGGGAGCTGGGAACCCAGGCGGTAAAGCCTCTTCACACACACTTCAGCAAGATAGAGTACGGTCGCGGAGGCGAGAGAGAGCACCACACACTGGCAGAGGATTACGGGCCCGATTGGAGGATCGTGTGCAGGGGCTACAAGCAGCTGGGCGTAGAGGCCGTGGTGATATCGGAGAGCCCGATACTGGACAAGGACGCCATAGTGATGAAGCGGATATGCGAGGAGGAGGGGTACATCTAGCAGCAGGCTGCAGCCCCCTACAGCGGGGGCGAGCGCGGAGGCAAATAGCACCTAACGTGGCATAAGCGTGCAAGTCGGTGAATGGAAGCCGAGCGAGATGGCGCAGCACCCAAGAGCAGTTTCCTCTGAGGCTACTGCATGCTGACGAGCTCAGCTATCTGCTCGCGGGTAAGACCAGCAATGGTCCCGGAGACTATTGCCGAGACGTCCTCGGCGTTGAGCAGCAGGAGCTCCATTACCGGGGCTGGGAACCACGGCTCCAGCGGATCAGATAGCGAGTACTGGATGGCTCTCTCCCTCTGCAGCTTCCTTATCCTGTGGGTGAACGCATCCACAAGCTCGACCGAGGTCTCAGCCACAGAGCCGTACGTGGAGGCTGCTATCTGCTGTATCGCTGATCTGTAGTCGGCCTCGCCCATCAACGCCACGAGGCGGTCACGTGGAAGCAGGCAGGAGTCAATGTACTTGGCAACAAGCTCGGCAACCTGCTGAAGCTCCCGCGAGAGTATCGACGACGAGGCTGCCGCCCTCAGAGCGTAAATATCCATCCTGCCACAGAGTATCTGGCCTCCAGGGGTCTCCCGGAAGCCCCGATAGGCTTCGCGGAACGCTGACAGCAGCTCCAGGTCGAGGGCTAGCTGAAGCGGTGTGTCGGGCTGAGCCTCGAGCACCGCAGAAGCAACCTCCATGCCGAGGCTCCTCAGGATCCGCGGCAGGGCCATGAGGCCCTCCTCGCCGACTACCCTGAGGAACCTTGAGACGCGGGGGTCATCGGGAGCCACCAGCTCCTCTTCCCGTGGCTCTTCGCCTTGAGAGTAGAGGCTGGCTATAAGCCCTATGTCCCTAGCCACGGCCACCAGGCTGTAGGCGTTAGCTATCGACATAGACTCCGACGTGGTTGCCGACGCTATCTTAGCGAAGTACCTGGCAGCCATTTTGTATGCCGCCAGCTCGAGCTGACTGAGGCTGGTTAGCTCTCCACCGACCTCCCTACCCAGCAGGCTGCCGGAAGCCGACATCAGCAGCTCCGAGACGTTGCCCGCCTGCCCCAGCAGTGAGGCGATGTCGTGCATAACCTCGAGAGCCCGCGTCCTAGCCTCGATGAGTACTGGGGGTGCTCTCTCCGCAGCCTCTACCTCGCGGCGCGAGATCACGGCCTTATAGCCTCCGCGAAGAGCTTTGATGCTGCCTTGATGGCCTCCTCCCTGTTGCGCTCAGCCTCCTCGAGGAGCTTGCGGCGCTCCTCCTCCAGCCGCCTGGCGAACTCCTGGTCGATTGTTCTCAGCCTCTCCTCGATGTACCTCCTAACCTCCTCCACGGCTTCTCGCGCAAGGCGCTCTGCCTCCGCTCTGAGCCTGGTTGCGTAGCTGTCGGCTTTCTCGAGTATCCTCGCAGCGTCCTTCTCGAGGCTTCTCTCAACCTCCTCCAGCTTCCTCTCCACCTGCTCTACCCTACGAAGCAGCTCCTCCAGCTTACGCGGCGTGCTCACAGCTACCACCCTCTTAGGCTGTCCGCGTAGCAGTTTGGCATCACGGATATTAAGCCTTGGCCTAGCCGCAGAGCACGCGCCTCGCGTACACGAGATACCCCGTATGGGCTATCATTGTCGTCCTAGGTCTGAAAGCCTCGCCGCGGGGCTCGTACTCCCGAAGCATGACCTCAAAAACCTGCAGCTCAGTCCACGCACAGCTGCCCTCCAGCGCCAGCAGCAGCCTCTGAACCTGGTTCGCAGCCGGCTGGAAGAAGATGGCCCCAGCTCCCGGCCTCAATGCCTCCTCGAGGGCGGGAAGGAGCGCCCAGGGATCCGGGATGTCCACCACCGCCGCGTCGAGGCCGCGCTCATCAATGCCCAGCCTCGCGTCCCTCACCTTGATCTCGACGCGGCCAATCAGCCCTAGCCTCTCGAGGTTCCTCGCCGCCGTCCTTGCCATATCCTCGCGTATCTCGTACGCGTACACCCTCCCCTGCGGCCCAACGGCCCTTGCAAGAACAGCCGTCGTGAAGCCGCTGCCCACGCCCACCTCAAGAACCCTCCAGCCGGGCTCCAGGTCAAGCAGCATGAGGATCAAACCGTGGTCCTTAGGGTATATCACCTGACTGCGCCTCTCGAGCAACCTCTCCATGTAGTCGACCAGCCTAGGCTGCAGCACAACGGCCTCAGCGCCGCTCGACAGCCGCACGCGGGAGCCATAGGGCAATCCTATAATGTCGTCGTGGCGGAGCACCCCACGGTCGCTTCCCTGGACGCCGCCGCGCCTTGCCGCGAAGATGAACCGCCTCCTTCTATTCACGACGAGCAGCACTGGACAGCCTTCGCACACTACGTCGACGCAGCACCTCTCTCCATCCATCGCAGAGCCTCCTGGTACAAGCTAGAGGGGTTAGGGCAATATCTTAAGATTGGCACAGCCGCACTTAGCCCGGGACGTTGTGGGGGGCACAGGTTGCGCACGAGAGTCATGCTCGCGGCTGCAGCCCTAGTACTTGCAGCCGCTGCTGCGGGGTACTACGCCGTTACGCGGACAGTGTCGGCTCCTGGAGAGGAGTTCGTGTACCCGGATACCCTGCCTGGAGGCTACAGTTTAGCAAGGGTGCTCTCCGGGGAAGAGGCTACGAAGCTCTCAAGGCAGATACACTGGAACCCGGAGGCCGTTGACGTGGTGGACGCAGCCATAGTAGAGTACACGGATGGCACCAGGATATGGATAGCTGTCACAGCCTCAAACCCCTGCAGCCTTGTGGAGAGGATGGCAGCCAAGATAGCAGAACACGAGGAGCAACTGCCCTACAGCAGGCCCGTACCCCACCAGATCGGAGGGCGCAAAGTCCAGCTCCTCGTTGACGAGAGGAGCGGGAAGCTCAACGCCTTCTGGTGTACCGACCACGCGGTGGTGTGGGTTGAGATCGGAGCGTCGGGCCTGGAAGGCCTCAGAGCAGCTATATTAGCTAGCGACGTTAAGTACACCTAAGCGGCAGAGCAGACCCGCACAGCGAGGAAGTGATGAACGCGCCGGAAACGAACCCCGGGCTGAGGCGCTGCCGCGCTGATGGCGTGAGCCGGGTTGGCTGAAGCCTTCGTGGAGACGAGACGTGGCTTGAACCTCAAAGCTGCTGGATGCAGCCAACCGCAGCACCACAGCCCCCTGGAGGGAGCGAGCTTCAGTATCTGGGCAACAGCATTCGGTAAACTGATGTGCAAATGCACTGTCACAATTCCACATCTTCTTACAGGTTAGGTATTACATTGTTATCCAGAGAACGATTTATATAGAAGCCCCCATGCATATTTCTACCTACCCGGAACTTTTAAAGTAGAAGGTGATGGTCTGTGAACACCCGGCTTCTCATAGGAGGAGTGGTAGTGGTAATAATCATTGTCGCTCTCGCCGCGTACTTCGCCACGAGGCCGGCCACGGAGGTTACACCTACCACACCTGCCCACACAGAGACTGCCACAGAAACTCACACCGAAACCGCGCCCGCCACTACACCGGCTAGGCCCGAGAAGCCGAAGCTAACGGGCAATGTTGAGGAAGACATCGTAAACATTGCAAACTACCTGCTAGCACAGGGCATCGACAAGGCTACGTTCACTGTCTGGGGTGTCGGCGACCCCAACAGCGTGCTCAGAACCTATGGCATCGTTGAGGCCGCCTACAGGCTCAACAAGATACTGGAGGAGAGGGGCATCAAATTCAGGATAGTCATTGACATGGAGAGGTCGCAGTTCAAGAGAGGCGGAGGCGACCAGATGGCCGAGGACTTCGCCGCCGCATTCCAAGCACAGAACAACCCGGACATCATGGCTAACAGCTTCAAGCACATAGCCAGGTTCGCTGAGGAGGGCTACCTGCTAGACATAACCGAGTACATTCAAGCCTACAGCAGCTTCGCAGCAGACTTCTACCCAAGCCTCATGGAGGCCGTCAAGTACAAAGGCAGGTACTACGGCATACCCCAGGACACGGAGGCTAGGCCGCTCTACTGGAGGACCGACGTCGCCAAGTGCGTGATGGAGAAGACTGGAACCGACATACTAGCTGACCTGTACTCCAAGGTCGAGACGGGCCAGGTTACATGGAGGGAGGTATACGAGTACGCTAAGGCAGCTAAGGATGCTGGCTGCGCCGAGTGGGGTGTGCTCCACCGCAAGGGCAGCGCGCACCCCGACCTCATACAGTTCATATTCGCTTTCGGCGGAGAGCTTGAGGACAGGTCCACGGGCAAACTCGTGCTGCCTCTCGACGCTGTCTACAAGTGGCTGTACGTCGAGTGGAAGATGGCAAGAGACGGGCTGATACCCGAGGACATGATGGCGTGGGACTGGGGCAAGCAGATACACCCCGCCGTTGTCAGCGGCAAGACCCTAGTGTGGATCGGTGGCACCTGGCACTGGACGGAGTGGCAGACCAAGCCCTACTACACCGATCCCTCGACGGGACAGGCTAGGGCGCTCACCGCCGAGGAGGTGAAGAAGCTGTTCTACTACACGCTGTTCCCTGCCGGCGAGCCCGGAATGAAGCCTGTAACGCTGAGCCAGCCCTTCGTGTGGATGATAGCTTCCAACGCAGGCAAGGACAACCCCAGGTATGACGAGCTGAAAGATGTCTACCACATGTTGGCGTTCCTCCTAGTGGTCAAGGCGAGCGACCCCGACATCAACGCCATACACAGCATAATCAGCGCACACCTGCCCGTGAGGGAGGAGGCCGCCAAGCTGCTTGAGGACAAGGCGTGGCTCCAGAAGCTAGCCAACCTCGAGCTCGACCTGAGCAGCGAGACCAAGCAGGCAATATCAGATATAGTCAAGGCGACGGTTAACGACATCAACGTCGAGTTCCTGGCGAGCGCCAGCAAGCTCCTGGAGTACACTAGACTCACGCCGATGCACCCACTGTACCCCAAGCTCGCCGACATACTGAGAGATGCTGTTGACAAGGTTCTTAGGGGCGAAATGGATCCGGCAGCGGCGACGAACTACATCGTAGACAAAGTCAAGGCCGACCCCGACCTGGCAAACGCCGTGGAGATACGCGGCGAGATACCCCAAGGGTGGGAGTACCCCTAAGGCGCTCCGGGAGGTGCCACCAGATTGCCTCCTAGGATAAACCCTGCATGGTTTTTTCTGATGCCTGCCCTCATCATGGTTGTAGTCTTCTACGTGGTCCCCCTCGCGCTCTCCGTGTATATGGGGTTCACCCCCATAAAGAACTGGAACATAGAGAAGTACCTTGGGCAGGTAACAAGCTACAACTACGAGAGACTCCTCCACCTCGCGCTGAACGACCCAGACGTAATCAAGGTAGTCAAAACCACACTAGTCTTCGTATCAGCCACCTTGGCGATAAACGTCCTTGGAGGTCTAGCGCTTGCTCTTGCCGCATTCCTCATGGATGAGTGGCTGTCTCTCCCCTACAGGCTTATGTGGCTCCTACCTAGAATGACTCCAATAGCCGTCTACTCACTGCTCTGGTACTACTTCTTCCTAGGCAGCGAGCATGGGACCCTCAACGGCATCCTGCTCTCCCTAGGCGTGACGGATAAGCCTCTCTCCTGGGGCACCGACCCTGCCCTGCTCCCCTACTCTGCATGGGCCATACTAATCGCTGTAAACTCCCTTGTGGGTGTCAGCTTCGGCATGGTGGTGTTCTACAGCGCGCTGCACAGCATACCGAGGGAGCAGGTAATCGCTGCCCGCGTTGATGGCGCCTCAACGTGGAGCGTCATCCGCTGGGTTCTGATCCCCCAAATACGGTGGCACCTCGTCTACGTAGCAGTATGGCAACTTCTAAGCTTGATAACAACGTACGCTCACATATTCCTTCTCGTCGAATGGGGGGCCGTAGACCGGTGGTACGGTACCCCCTGGGCGCTGTACGTATTCAACACCGCGTTCAAGACCAGCGACCAGGGGCTGGCTGCCGCAGCAGCCACAGTACTTGTAGCAGTGGGAATTGCGCTTGGAATACTTGCCCTCCGGGTGCTGGGCTACCACAAGATGATATACGAGCCAAGGGGTGATCTGTAGCAATGGCCCTCCTGCTCAGGAGAGCTCGCGCGAAAAGGCCGCGGCACGAGTACGACGTGGAGACGGTCTCCAGGCGGAGGCTCAACATAGTGCTGGGACTAGCCGTAGGCCTAGCGTCGTTGCCCCTCCTGCTGACATACCTTCTGCTCGTGCTGTCAAGCTTCGCTGACCGAATGCTAAGCGGCCCTGACCTGCTGGAAGCCCGCTACAGCCTCGAGAACTGGATGCTCCTCTTCGAGGGTAGGCTGGAGCCTGCCGCTGGGCGCTTGTACACGCTAAAGGACCTTCTACTTATAGTAGTCAACACCCTCGTAGTGGCTGTAGGTGTTACCGTTATCGTCGTCTTCGCCAGCGTACTGGCGGGCTACGCATTCTCCAGGGCAAAGTTCTGGGGTAGAAGGGGGCTCCTCGAGTTCGTGCTGCTCCTCCACGCATTCCCAGGCGTCGCACTGATAATAGCCGTCTACGCCATCTACGTGTGGAGCCTCTCGGCCGTTCCGCGCGACCTACTGGTACCGTACCGCTTCACGTACACTATCCTTGCTAGGGCAGCGCTCGAGATACCGATGAGCATCTGGCTGATGAAGGGCTTCTTCGACAAGATACCGTGGGAGGTGGAGTGGAGCGCTCTCGTGGATGGGGCATCTAGGTTCACAACATGGAGGAGGATCCTTCTGCCCCAGGTTAAACCTGGAATAGCCGCTCTATCCATCTTTGCATTCCTGGCTGGCTGGGAGGACCTGATATACGTGCACGTGTTCCTCTACACGGGGGGTATCAAGACCCTAGCAACATTCATAGAGGAGGTTGTAGGCAACATAGAGACAGCGTACCTCCCCATAGCCGCTGCAGCCGGAACCATGTACCTCCTCCCCACGATTCTCTTCTTCATGTTGACCCAGAGGCTCCTTCTTGAAGCAATGACGGGCGGGGTGAAGATGTAATGACGGTGGAGGTTAGGCTGGAGAATGTAACCAAGAGGTTCGGCCAGGTAAAAGCCGTAGACGGCGTCACGTTGAGGTTCCCGCGCGGCAAGTTCTCCGTGCTGCTGGGGCCCAGCGGTTCAGGGAAGTCTACAACCCTCTACTTGATAGCAGGAATATACAAGCCTACAGAGGGAAGGATATATTTCGATGACAGAGACGTAACCGAGCTACCTCCGAAGGATAGGAATGTCGGCCTCGTGTTCCAGAACTATGCGCTGTACCCTCATATGAGGGTCTACGACAACATAGCATTCCCACTGAGGCTCAAGAGGGTGCCCGAGTCGGAGATAAACACCAAGGTTAACGAGATCGCCAAGCTGCTGCAGATAGAGGATCTGCTCGACAGGTACCCCGCACAGCTATCGGGAGGACAGCAGCAGCGCGTTGCCCTTGCGAGGGCCCTGGTGAAGGAGCCGGACGTGCTGCTCCTCGACGAGCCCCTCAGCAACCTTGACGCGCTCCTAAGGCTAATGATACGAGCCGAGCTGAAGAAGCTCCAGAGCAGGCTCGGCATAACAG
The DNA here is from genome assembly GCA_040514325.1 of Thermoproteota archaeon. Lineage (GTDB taxonomy): Archaea > Thermoproteota > Thermoprotei_A > Sulfolobales > Pyrodictiaceae > QNYQ01. The sequence goes on from JBEVCG010000028.1 coordinate 21,385, forward strand.
CCATACACGTAACTCACGACCAAGCCGAGGCACTCAGCATGGCCGATAACATCGTGGTGATGGATGCCGGGAGGGTTCAGCAGGTGGGAACGCCCGACGACGTTTACCACAAGCCCAGGAACCTCTTCGTTGCAGGGTTCATAGGCAGCCCGCCAGCCAACATGCTGCACGGTAGGATACTGCGGAACGGCGGATTCCCGCAGCTCGAGGTCGTAGGAACAAGGATCCCCCTGCCCGAGAAGCTTGTCAGCATTGTCGAGGAGTCTGGAATAGACGAGGTCGTCGTAGCATTCAGGCCGGAGCACGCGCTCCTCGTAGATGAGCCTCTGGGCAGAGGCCTCGAGCTAGAGGCAGAGGTTTACGTGGTAGAGCCGCTGGGCAAGGAGAACATCGTTACCCTGCTCGTCGGCACCGTCCCTATCAAGGTCGTGACGTCGCCCGACAGCAGGCCCAGCACGGGCTCCAAGGTATACCTACACATCCCTAGGGAGAAGCTTATGCTGTTCGACCCGAACACTGGGCTCAACCTAGAGTACGTAGCTGACAGCGCATAGACAGGAGCGTGGCAGGCGTAACTGCAAGGGCGGGTCAGATCGTCATCTATGGTTAGACCCAGCGGGAGCTGAAGTTATAATGCCCTAGCCTCACGTGGACCGGGAGAGCCCTTAGAGCGGGGTTCCCCTACACTCTTCCAGGCCAGGAAACAGGTACGCGATTATCTATAGGATGAAGGGTGCAGCTTCGGAGCCCCTCATCGTGCACCGGGACCTAGTGCTCCCTGGTATGCGATCCGGCTACCTCCCCCTTGCAGGCTGCCGCAAGCTTGGCGACCATTCTTGCTATCTGTGCCGGTCCCATGGTCTGCGAGGGTCTTGGGGCTCCCGCCACGTTGGCGTGGCCCCCTCCCCCCAGCTTCTCCGCTATGCAGTTTGCTCTGAGCTTCCCCCAGGTCTTTATGCTGAGCCCCTTCGGGTAGACTATGACCACGACGTCGGCTTCGGAGGGGCCCGGGACGAGCCCGAACCTTTGGAGGTCGCACGCGCTAGCGCTCGGAGGAGGCACCACCGCCGCTACCCTTACACCGTTCGCCTCATGGATCGTTGTCAGGGTGCTCCTCAGCTGCTCGTAGTACTCCGCGCTTCTCTGCTTGTATAGGTTGTCGGCCCAATCCGGCCACAGATTTCCCTCCGCAAGGTCGCGTGCAGCTCTCCTGAGACCCTCCCAGTCGAGGTACCTCAGCACCAGGCGCCACTTCTCGGCGAGTCCATAGGGGTCGCTCGAGCACGAGTCGTCCGCACGGGCCAGCTCCACCAGAACCTTGCTGTGGCTGTCGTCCCAGCAACCCACAACCGAGCACATTATCTCGGCGCTGCACCTGGACCTATCGTGGACCACAGCAACACTGGAGTGCCTAGATAGGGCCTCGAGAGCCTCCGAGGGCCACTCGTGGTGATCCACCCACACGATACCCCCAACACGCTCAGCGTAGCTCACCAAGGCCTCTGCCGTTGCAAGGTCCTTCGGGCCGAGATCAGCGATCACCAGAACCCCCCGGGAGCTTCCTGCCAGCTGCTGGAGCAGCTTGCGTGCCATCGCATAGAGGCCCCTAGCTCCAGCCACATGCTGCTGATGCTCGATCCCCCTTGAAGACGCCCACCTGGCGACCACCGCACTGGAGGCCAGCCCGTCTAGGTCGACATGAGAGAGTATTTCCACGCGTCCCGCCGACGCGAGCAGCTTCCGCGCCTCAGCCTCCCCCACAGCCATCTTGCCTAGCCCCGAGACGTTTCCACCCTGCGCGCACTATATTACCTCTCAAGACGCTGCACTTATGTGGTGCGGCAGACCTTGTATAAATGCATAGTAGCAGGCTACGACGGCAGCAACGCCGGAGAATACGCTGTCCGTAGGGCCGCACAGCTCGCCAGAACGTTTGGCTCAAAGCTCTACATTGTGACCGTCGTTCCAGTACCTATAATGCTTCTGGGCGAGATGATGATACCCGAAGCCATGGACGTCGAGAAGTACGTAGAGCCGGCGAAGAGGAGGCTCGAGGAGCTAACTGCACGCGTGAGAGAGGAGTATCAGGTTGACGTTGAGCGCCTCGTGATAACAGGAGATCCGGCAGAGAAGATCGTGGAGACCGCCAAGGAGAGGGGCTGCAAGCTCATAGTAGTTGGCAGGAGAGGGAGAGGCTTCCTCGAGCGCCTCTTCCTCGGGAGCGTCTCCTCGAAGGTATCATCCCTTTCAAAGGATGCGGACGTCCTCATAGTGTCGCCAAGCGTTTAGAAGCAAGAAGGTTCAGCCAGCAGCCCCTTTCTCCATCTGCCCGCCTCCCCCGGCGAGGCGGGCTCAGCTTTGCCACATTTCCACATCCCTTTACCCATGCAGTGATCCTTTGGCTATCCTCTGAAAAACCTGCTGCTAGGAAGTGGGAGGGCGCCGCGCCCCGAACCCGTTAAAAGGGGTTCGAGCAGCTGCATTGGCCTGGAGTCACGTCTTTGGAGGTAAGCTTAGCTTTGAGTAGACGGGTTAGGATGGCATTAGCGCTGATCGCCGTAGCTGCCGCGCTTACGGTGGCAGCATTCTACATGCTGATGAGCGGCACAGGCGGGGCCGAGCTGCAGGGCCTGGAGGACTGCGGGAGCAGCGGGCCAGCATTAGCCGTGGTCTATGCTGAGGGCCAGGAGCACTTAGCGGATCTCGTCGCCTCGCTTCTGGAGCGCAGCCTGGGTCAGCAAGTTTCGGGTCTCCAGGTCTGCAAGGCTCTTGACAGGGGCCTATCGCTGGGTCTTAGAGCTTATCCCGCGCTGCTCGTACGGGGCAGCGGCTTTCCACCCGATATAATGAGGCTCGTGGTTAACGAAACCGTAGTAGGAGACTTTCGGCCCATAGCGTACGAAGTTGCCTCGGCGTTCGTCACCCAGGTCTCCGGGCTGCAGCCCGGGCTTCCGCAGCCTCTCTATACGGCTTCGGGCAGAGCCGTGGTGGTCCAGGGAAGGCTGCCGCCAGCGCAGGTCAACACCACTGAGCTGAACAACGAGAGGCTGCTTAGGCTTATCTCGGCACTGTACGCAGCCAACATAACCGAGGTTAAGGTAGTCGATGAGCCGCCCGAGGGGCTCAATGCCAGGCAGTACCCAGCGCTCTACGTGGAGTCGAGCTACAACCTGGAGGAGGGCACGCTGTACGTGAACAGGTTCTCGGACAACAAGTACGCCGTAGGCGACATCAGCTTCGGCGAGATGCTCATGTCGCTTGGCTTGATAGAAGCCTACGAGGTAAAGGTTGACGGGACGCTGTTTCCCGAGCGCTACCCTGCCCTTGGTAGTGGGCCTGTGCACGTCATCGTCTACGAGGACTACGCGTGCCCCTACTGCGCCAAGCTCTACCGCGACACCATGCCGATGCTGGTTGAGCTGGCTTCTCAGGGAAAGATCACGCTCCACTTTGCGGACCTCATCGTGCACAACAACGATGTCGTTAGGGGGCTCCACAAGCTGGCGCTCTGCAGATTCCTCTCTACCGGGGATGCGCAGGAGTACTACACGCTCTCCAGGAGGATATACAGCTACGTAGACGAGCTCTACTCAAGGATCGGCTCTGGCAACATAAGCAGCCAAGCCCAGTTCTACAGTGAGCTTGGCAAGCTACTCTCGCAGCTCAGAGAGGAGCTGGGGGCTGGGAACTGCAGCGATGCGGAAGCTCTTATGAGCCGCTCTGAGGAAATCGCGTCGCACTACGGCTTCGGAGGCACGCCCACCGTGGTTGTGTGGGTAGATGGCTCCGACCGGGCGCTCGTTGTAGCTGGGTACAGGGGGCCCGACTTCTTCACAAGGCTTCTGGACTCCCTCAAGGGCGGCTAGCAGCCAACCTTTTTGAGGTAATAATCCATAATCGTTTAGCCTAGACGTAGCTGTGGGGCAGCAGCTGTGGCCTCCAGGAGGCTTGACGACTACCTAAGAAGGCTTGGCGCAGCTGCCAGAACAGGCCAGGTTGACGTGGAGGATCTGCTCCGGAGGGCGATACTCGAGGCTGCCCGGGGCATTTGCTCCCCTAAGGGTGATGCGGCGGCTGGTGAGAATCAGCTTGAGGGCAGGCTGCACTCCATTGAGAGCAGGCTTGCCAGGATCGAGGAAAGGCTTGCGGAACTGGAGGCTGTAGACGTGGATAAGCTCGCGGAGAGGGTAGCGAGCAAGCTGATGCAGGTTCTTCCGGCCGTGCTCGCGCAGGTGCAGGTTAACCAGCCCGAGTGGGTACAGGAGATAGCAAGAAGGGTCTCGGAGGAGGGCTACGTGTTTGAGCACGAGCTCCCGCCAAGCGTGCGGGATAAGATTGACGTCAAGGTTCTCAAAAGCAGGGGCTTTGTCGTTGAGCAGCTCGGCGCTTTCACAGTGATAGCCGACCCTAAGGCAATTCGGGTGTTTCTGGACGAACTATCTCGCCTCAGAACGGGGGACGAGTACGAGGCCGAAGCAAGGCTCGGCAGGTATAAGAAGCTATTCAAGCTGCTGCGCAGTGAGGGCTACCTATACTACGCAGGCCCTTCGCGGGGATGGATCCTTGAGGGGCCTCTTGCAAGGCTCGCTGAGGGCTAGCTCTCGCCGGAAGCCTTCACTATGTTTACGAGGCCGTACTTTACGAGGTAGAGCAGCAGGCCTGCTAGAGTCTTAGCATCCCTTATCTCGCCCCTCCTCACCATGTCTACAACCTCGTTCAAAGGCACCCACTCAGCTTCAATTACCTCGTCGCCCTCGAGCCGCCGCCCAACCTCCCTTAGATCGAGCGCCTCGTAGACGTAGAGCTTCTCCGTAGAAACGCCAGGAGAGGTGTAGAACCAGCCGAGCAGCTCCACGCGACCGGGCTCGTAGCCTGTCTCCTCGGCAAGCTCCCTCACAGCCGTTCTCTCGGGAGGCTCGCCAGGCTCTATGGTGCCAGCCGGCAGCTCGTACACCCACTCCTCGACAACCGGACGGTACTGACGCTCCAGAAGAACCTTACCACCATCGACGGCTACGATAGCCACCGCGCCAGGGTGCCGGAAAGAGTCCAGGATCCTAACGCGCCCATTTACATCCACCGTTACCCTTTCGAGCGAAAACCTCCTGCCTCGGCAAACCTCTGCCCGCTCGATTACCTTAGGCTCCTGCAGCACCACACACCCCACTTTAGAGAGGCGTATCAGATCTGAAAACTCTCCCGCTGTGCGCGCACACGAAATATTAGCTTCTCTTCGGAAACAAGCCCAGTGGGTCGGCCGGTTTTGAGCGAAGAAGCCGTAGTCATGGTTCCGTTCAACACGGCTGTGCTCAAGAAGAGGGAGGTGGGGCTCGACGCCTTCTTCTGGAACTACCTCGAGAAGAGATACCGCGTGGTTCTCCTGGTTCAGCCAGCATCCGAGCTGGTTGGAGAAGCTCCTCCGGGATCCTGCAGACTGGCCGCAGAGGTCTCGATAGAGGCTCAGCTCAGAGACATAAGCTACACTGCAAGCCTCGAGCCCCAGCCGCCCAGGCTCAAGAAGAAGATAAGCTTTGGAAGGAGGATCCTCGAAATGATGCTGCCAGGAGCTGCTATGTCGAGGCTGAAGCCGGGAGAGATCGTCGAGGTTTCGGAGCAGGAGCAGGCTAGGCTGCTGGCAAAGATGCTGGTTAAGCTTAGCCCGCTGGGAAAGGTCATGTGGGCCCCCTTCGAGGTGGATAGCGAGAGCGGGCTCCTGCTCCCGCTCAGCAGCACCATGAGGAGGATATACTCGAGGCTGGCCGAGCTTGATACAGGCTATGGGGAGGCCTCCTCTAGGGCTATATCCTACTGCAGAAGGTGGTTCTGGCGCTAGAGATTAGGAGCGTTTTACACAAGTTAAAGTATAAAAGTGGCGCTATTGAGCTGGGGAGAAAGCCTGGGCTACGCTACCATGGAGATTTACAGGGTCACCGGAACCCGCATTTACATTGCGAAGATCCCCAAGAAGGATTCTGCAGCCGAGCTAGCCAGAAGGGCTAGGGAAAACAGGGTGAGCGTTATCGTCATCTTCTCAAACGAGAACGAGGTTAAGAGCTTTGGCTGGAGCTCGCCGGAGGAGGTCACGAAGACGTTAGAGGAGCTTACCGGGTCGAGGATCTTCTGGTTCAAAGCAGAAAGCGGTAAAATGCTGGAGCCGGATAAGCTGCTGGAGCTGCTCTCCTCCCTGGACAATGAAATGGGCTCTGAAGGTTCTGCTCTCTTCATTTGCAAAAGGGCGTGGGGGAGATCAGCGTCAGCTGCAGCAGCCTATATGGTGATGAAGGGGGTAAGCCCCGACGAGGCCATTAAGATGGTTTGGGGACCCAGACCTCCCAAAGACGTGCCATCAGAGCATCTTAGGCTTCCCTACGAGGTTTACCTGAGGGTGCGGGGCAGGGGCGCTGCGGAGGGTAAAGGCTGATTGTTTGGGTAACGGTATATGGGCAACCCGGATGGAGTCTCTTGGTTGAGGATTACCTCAAGGACAGATTTCTGAGAGGAAAGTCTGCAAAATGGCGCAGTAGGCGCGGCTTCGGCACATCAACCGTCTCTTCTAAACCTCGGCTGCTATTCTAAGCATCTTTTCGACAACCTCAGCGGGTGTCCTGCCGAAGACGAAAGCTAGCGGCTCCTTCCCATGTTCTCCGTAGTCAAACACGAGGTCAGGAACTCTGGACGCCCTTCTAATCGCTGCCTGAATCCCCCACCTCGTGGTTCCGCCCTCCCGCTTCTTAACGTCCTCCGGCTCCTCTCTTCTGTCAAAGAAGCTCCACGAGAACCCCAGCCGCTTGACCGCGCTCTCCACCTCCGGGTTTAGGACGATGTTGGCTGCCGACCTAACATCTGGGTCGTGCTCCATGGCTGTAAGTATTGCCGCAGCAACGTGCCTCGACACACCGAACTCGGGCTTAGCGGGCACGAAGATCGTATCCCTATATACGCTTATCCTCCCCGGGACAGCTGCAACGTCCATGAGGCCCCTAGCATAGAGCTTGGGGAGCGCGTAGCCTAAGTTCATGCCAACCTCGGGGACCAGCTTGACGATCTTCCTGCCTTCCTTCTCGAGCTTTAGGAGCGCCTCCTCCAGCTCCACTAGGACACGATACCTCTCTGCAGGGATGTCCACCCATGCTGAAGGGTTCACAGGACCGTGGCCGCGACCTATCTCAAGGCCATACTCTATAGCCATTGTTATGAACTTCTTGGCCACATCCACCGCCTCGGGTATGCTCCTGCCCTTAGCCAGCCCAGCCGCAATGGCTGCTGAGAACGAGCAACCGGTGCCGTGCGTTGTCTTCCTGTCTATCCTTGGTGCCTTGTACTCGTAGAACCTTCCCCGATAGTACATGACGTCGACGGAGTACTCTCCTCCCAGGTGGCCTCCTTTCACGATAGCTGCTTGAGCTCCAAGCTCCTCGACAATCCTCCTAGCGGCCTCCCGGGCATCCTCAATGCTGGATATCCTCGTCCCAAGGATCCTTTCAGCCTCCATCCTGTTGGGCGTAACAACCCATGCGCGGGAAATCATCTCCTTGATGAGAGCGCCCATGGCGTCCTCCCGCAGCAGCGGAGCTCCCGACTTAGCTATCATAACCGGGTCTACAACCAGCGGGAACCCGTACCTGTCCACGGTCTTTGCAACAGCCCTTATTATGTCGGCGTTGCTTAGCATGCCCGTCTTCGCGGCATCGATGCCTAGATCGTCGGCAACAGCCTCTATCTGGGCTACCACGACATCTGGAGGCACATCGTGTACCGCCCGCACCTCGTAGGTGTTCTGGGCGGTTATGCTCGTGATAGCCGTCGTACCGTGGACACCCATTGCAGCGAACGTTTTCAGGTCAGCCTGTATCCCTGCACCTCCGCCGCTATCGCTTCCAGCTATGGTCATCGCGACCTTTACGTAGCGTCTAGCCTCCACCGCTCCCACCCCGGCGTACGAGCTCAAGCGTCTTGAAGAAGAGTAGCCAGAATGGATCCTTGCTCGGCATCTCGATGTCTACCTCACTGCCATCCTTTTTAACTAAAACTACTCTCTCATCCTTTGTGACTTCTCCGATAACGGCCGCATCTATGCCTTGGGACTTGAGCAGCTCGACAGCCTGCTGGGCCAGGTCCTTGTTGACCGTTGCGATGAGCGTTCCTTCGCTTATTGAGGCGAACAGGTCGACGTCCTTGTAGCCGGTGAAGTCGCTGAACGCCTCCACAACCATTCTGACGTCGTCCCGCACGAAGAGCTTGTCCTCGTAGACCCTTACCCCAACGCCGCTAGCCCTAGCGATGTCGTGCAGCGCGCCCCAAACGCCGTACTCGGTGGCGTCGTGCATAGCACTAACCCCCTTACGCAAGCCCAGCTTGGCGAGCGTAAGAGCGTCCGGAACGACCGTCTGCAGCCAGAATATCTCCTTGGCCCTCTCGGCGAACTCCCTCCCGTACCTCTCTTCCAGCACCTGGGGAAACATGACCGAGAGTATGCCAGCCGTCTCCACCGCCGGCCCCTTCGTCATGATAACCGCGTCCCCGGGCCTAGCCATCGCTGGCGTCACGTAGCCTTCGCGGTCCGTAATCCCCACCATCAAGGCGCCGCCTATCATTGGGTAGTCAACACCGCCATACCTGCCCGTATGCCCCGCCGCTATTGCGATTCCGAGCCGCTCGCACTCCCTATGGATGGCCATCCACAGTGTGCGGAGCTCGTCGTCGCTCATCCGGAGGGGCAGGTTGAGGTCTATGAAGAGGTAGCGCGGTGGTACGCCAGACACGGCCACGTCGCTAGCAAGTATGTGGACAGCGAACCAGGCGCTTCTCTCCCACCCGTACTCGGGCACCACAAACACTGGATCTACCTCTACTATCAGAGCCTTATCTCCTACCTCTATCACGCTGAAGTCCACGCCAAACTGAGGCCCCACGACTATAGAGCTGTCGCGAGCTCCCAGGTGCGGCAGTATGACCTCCTCGAATAAGCGCCTACCGACCTTGCCTATAACCGTGTCCACGCAGGTTCACCATAACTCGGTTTTCAATCTTACGAGAATCGGGTTTTAGAGTAGCAGCTGGACCCTTAAAAGCGAAAATGCGGCACCGACCGGAGCGTGCTTGACCGAAACAATGAAATAGTCAGCTACGCACGTCTGGCAGCGGCTGTAGATATCATGTACAAGCGCAGCTCCATACCCAGGGAGCTTGAAAGGAAGCTGTTCGGCGAGGCTGCATCCGGCCTGCAGGCGTTCTGCCTGGAGAGGTGGCAGAGCCTACACGAAACTCAGGCTAGGGTTCTCCTTAGCGAGAGCGGTGTGGAGCCCCTCACGCTAGCTGAGCTCGAGGAGCTGGGCGTAGAGCTGGGGGATCTCAAGGACATCCCTCTGGGATACGGCTGGACCAGGGGTTCGCCGGAGCTTAGGAAGGCCGTAGCTGGCCTCTATGGCGGGTCCGTCGATCCCGAGGGCATCCTGGTTACCAACGGTTCCGCAGAGGCCAACCTTGCTGCCGTGGTAAGCATCGTCAGGCCCGGCGACGTCGTGGCCGTTGACATGCCCAACTACATGCAGGTTGCAGGCCTTCTTAGGTGGGTAGGTGCGCAGGTCGTAGAGCTGTGGAGGAAGCCTCCCTCGTGGAGCTTCCCCTTGGACGAGGCTTTAAGAGTGATCGAGGAGAGGAGGCCTAAGGCGCTGTTCGTAACAGATCCCAACAACCCGACCGGCAGCTACATGAGCCGCAGAGAGCTCTCCAAGCTGGCCGATGCAGCGGGAGCGGCGGGGACGCTGCTCGTGTTCGACGAGGTTTACTGGGGGCTCGAGCTAGAGGGGGATAGGCCCAGCGTGCTGGAGGTGGCAGGCCCCGAGCTCGCTGTCTCGATCTCCGGGCTGTCGAAGGTTTACGGGCTCCCCGGCCTAAGGATTGGCTGGCTAGCCTCCACCCCAGAGCGTAGCGAGAGGGCATGGAGCGTCAAGGACTACACGACAATAGCGCCGAATGTGTTAAGCGACTTCGTAGCATCAAAAGTGCTGTCGAACCCCCGCGTAGTGGAAACTTTGAGGGAGAGGGCGCGCACCATTGTCACCACGAACCTCTCAAGGCTGGAGGAGGTCCTTAGGTCTATTCAGAACAGAGTGAGGCTTCACCGCCCAAGAGCCGGAGCGTACGCATTGATAGAAGTGGGCAAGGGCGGCACGCTTGAGGTGGCATACAAGCTGTTCCGGGACCACGGGATACTGGTTAACCCCGGCGAGTGCTTCGGCATACCGGGCTACCTAAGGGTGGGACTTGGGGAGAAGCCGGAGAAGTTCCGCACTAGCGCAGCACTGCTGGCCGAGGCTCTGGACGGGGCTGTCCCATAGGCGCGGTCCAGGAACCTAAAGGGGGAAGAGGGCTACCGCCTCCACAGCTCCACCGTGTCGCCCACCGCCAGCTCCAGCTTCCGAGCCGCGCTATCCATGTTGGCCGCAAGCTCCGGGAAGCCAAGGCTGTTTACGTAGAACACGACCTCTCCGGGAGCGGCCCTGCTGAAGACAGGGAGGCAGCGGGCTTCAACAATCCTACTCCCAGCGCGTACTACCACTATGTCGCTGGGCGACCTGCAGAGCTTCTCCCTGCATCCAGCTTCAAGCCCGAGAGCTGCGTTGCCGAACCGGTCTATGTAGACTACCTTAGCCTCTACGCGACCTTCGTCAGCCTCCGGACAGCTTCTCCTCAGCTCCAGCTTCACCAGCTTTCCGGGGTCTAGGAGGGGTCCAAGCAGTTCCATGGAGGCTCCAAGCGCTATCCTGGCAGCTGCAGGTGCGAAGATGTCCCTGCCGTGGAAGCTGTACGACACCGGCTTGAGGAATATCTCCTCGTTCGCTATCACCCTTACCTCCTCGATACCGTCTTCGGCAGCTGCAGGGTAAAGCAGCCCATTGTCGGGGCCAACGAAGAAGTACCTACGCGTCTTGATGGTTACGGGCCTCCTCTCGGTGCCTACGCCCGGATCCACCACCGCGAGGAAGACGGTACCCTCAGGGAAGTACCTGTAGCTTGTATAGAGGATGTACGCTCCAGCTGTCACGCTGAAGGCGGGGACATCGTGGGTGAGGTCTACAAGCTTCACGCTTCCACCCGTAAGCTTTTCGACGACGCCGTGCACTATGCCAACGTAGGGGTCACTCCACCCGAAGTCGCTTAGGAACGCTATCAGCCTACGGGGCTCAGCCAAGGGAGGATCCACCGGGTACAGGATCTCGCCATACCGGGTAAAAACTAGATCTTACCTTGGATGCAGGTATTGCTAGGTGCAGGGTGTTGGGCAAATTCGGCGTGGAGAGGTTCGAGCTCGGGCCCCTGGGCACCAACTGCTACCTGGTTTACAGCGGCAATGAGGCCATTGTGATAGACCCCGGCTGGCCAACCGGTATAGAAGAGGTTGCATCAAGGGTCAAGCAGCTGGAACTCCACGTGAAAGCGATAGTTGCCACACATGGGCACCCTGATCACGTTCTTGGCGCGTCGGAGGCCAAGAGGCTGTTGGGAGCACCGTTCCTTATCCACAGAGCCGACGCGGAGATGGCGCTTAGAGCGCGGGAGGCAGCCGAGGCGCTGCTCGGCGTGAAGTTGAAGCACGAGGTGCCTGCGCCTGACGGATACCTTGACGAGGGAGATACTATTGAAATTGGAGGAGTTAGGCTGAGGGTTCTGTGGATGCCTGGCCACAGCCCTGGCAGCATAGTGTTATATGGCGGAGGAGCGGCGTTCGTGGGGGATCTGGTGTTTAGAGGTTCCATAGGTAGGGTTGACCTACCAGGAGCATCGCCACACGATATGGCGAGGAGCCTCCGCAGGCTGGCGGAGCTGCCGGGGAGCACGACGCTTTATCCGGGACACGGGCCAGCCACGACCCTTGCCGCAGAGCTTGAAACAAACGCACTGCTGATAGAATTTGTGAGCTCTCTGTAGCCTTACAGCGGATCCCTGAAGCTTACCCCCTCTTGTAGGTTTTCGCATTCAGCTCCCCGAATCCGATAGAAAGGGGGCAAGCACAACTCCAGGGCGAATTACACAGCTACCTCAAGCTGCGAGATATAGCCGCTGCGGCAACCGCTACGGCAAGAAGCGTTGATCCGTCATCTCCGAGGCCTAGAACCGCCCACAGGGGTATAAGCTGTAGCATTCCCGCTGCTAGAGCTGCCGCTTTAACGGCCCCCACAACCGCAAACGAGCGGCGAATAGCCTTGGCGTAGGCTCTACCAGCTCTTAGGATGGCTGGGAGCCTGCTCGCAGAGTCTGCCACGACGTCGGCGACCTTGGCCACAATGCTGATCTCTCCCACTGCAATTCCTACATCTGCCTGTGCCAGGGCATCAACATCGTTGACTCCATCCCCGACGGCTACAACCCTGCAGCCTCTTCTACGGAGCTTCTGGACCAGCGCGGACTTGTCTCTGGGTTTTAGGTTTGCGTAGTACTCTGCTCCGAGGAGCTCAGCAATCTTCTTCACCCTGCTCTCGACATCACCGCTGGCTATCACTATCCTTGCTCTAAACTCCGAAGCCGCCTTACTAACAGCTTCCAGCGAGACTCTATCGGGAACCTCCTCTAGACATATCGCGGCTGCTGGCTTACCGTCGATGGCGAGGTAGACGG
>JBEVCG010000029.1:0-33854 GCA_040514325.1 Thermoproteota archaeon
GCCTCTGAGGATACGCCCGTGGTCACAACCGTGCACGATCTCCAGCTCGTGTCGCGCATACCGTGGGAGCCCCACGACGTGTCCGTTGACGTTGCGGCGACGCCCACCAGGGTGCTGAGCTTCTCCAACCCGCAGAGGCCTCCAGGCATACTGTGGAACATGCTCCCCTGCGAGAAGCTAGCCGAGATACCCGTGCTGCGGGAGCTGGCGAAAATGAAGAATATTTCAAGGCCCTGCCGCGGCGCCTCTTCGCTGTAGGACCAGCTGCGGGCTGCAGCAGCGCTAGAGCTGCAGTGCAAGCACGCTGTCAGCCACTATCGAGAGGCCTATCAGGAGGCCCAAGGCCAGGTTGACGTTGAAGGCCCTCGGAATGGAGCTAACCCCCTCCCTAGCCAGCAGGTAGTGCTGGTAGGCCAGAAGAACTATTCCAGCAGCCATTCCAGCAGAGCCTACGGGACCTATGCGGTAGCTCCAGATGCCAGCAGCGAGGAGCGCAGCTGATGCTGCGTGCATGATCCTGCTCGCCCAAAGCGCACCCTCGGTACCGAACCGGGCTGGTATGCTCCCAAGCCCCATCCTCCTATCGAACTCCTCATCCATTACGGCGTAGTATGCGTCGAAGCCGGCAACCCACAGGGAAACAGCCAGGACGTAGATCCACGGCACCTTCGCGAGGAGGTCCGCGAGGCTCCGGGCGTAGTCGCCGTAAACCGCCACGGCGCCGCCAAACACCACAAGTCCGAGCACGAAGCCCAGGTGGAGGTGGGGGAGCCAGTGCACTCTTTTAGCGTAGGGGTAGGTGATCGCGAGGATCCAGGGCAGCGGGCTTAAGATGAGAGCGTACCTGTTGAGAGCGGCTGCAGACACAAAGTAGAGGATGCTTCCAGCCACCACGAGGATCCATGCATCCCGCAGGCTGACGGCGCCGGTCACCAGCGGGCGTCCAGCCGTCCTCGGGTTGGCCCTGTCTATGTCCAGGTCGGCTATGTTGTTGAAGCTCATCGCAGCAGTCCTCAAGCCGAGAACAGCAAGGAAAATCCACACAGCCTCCCACACCCCCAAGCCCTGGGGGTACGCCAGCACGGCTCCGGCGTAGGCAAAGGGGAGGCTAAAGAGGGTATGCTCTATACGCACCAGCCTCGCCAGCGCCGAGAGCCTGCTTCTTCTAGCCAGCCTCCCGGGATCCCAGCGAGGGGCGGCCATCCCCCTCACCCTGTACCGCGCACCGGGGCTCTAGGGGGATGCGTCGAGGCTGCCTAGGATGCCCTCCCCTCTTAGAATCTCCCTGACCTTCCTTGCAACCTCCGGGTCCGGCTCCACGGGCTCGGGCCACTCCCTCCACGCGTTCTCCTCAGGGAGCTTCCGCGTTGCGTCTATTCCGAGCTTGCTTCCGTAGCCCGGCACAGGGGTAGCCGGATCAAGATGGTCTGTGTGCGTGCCGGGTACAACGACCACATCCCTCTGCGGGTCTACGTTGGAGGAGACGGCCCACACCACCTGGTTTAGATCGTGGACGTCAACGTCGTGGTCGACGACGATCAGTATCTTGGTTAGCGCCATCTGGCCGAGCCCCCAGAGTGCCATCATGACCTTCTTGGCCTGCCCGGGGTACGTCTTCCTTATCGACACTATGGCCATTCCCTGGAACACGCCGTACTCGGGAAGGTTTATGTCGACAACCTCCGGCAGCAGTGTCCTGATTATTGGCAGGAACACCCTCTCAACGGCCTTGCCGATGGCGGCATCCTCCATTGGAGGCTTCCCCACGATGGTGCCCACGTATATCGGGTCTCGGCGCATCCATATCCTCTCGACGCGCATGATCGGGAACTTGTGCAACGGCTTGTCGTAGTACCCCCAGTGATCCCCGAAGGGCCCCTCCTCCGCCTCGCGGCCGGGCTCCACCACGCCTTCGATCACAAGCTCCGCTGACGAGGGTACGAGCAGACCGCTCGGCAGCCTGTAGACCTCCACGCCGCGGCCGGCCATCAGTCCCGCGAAGAGAAGCTTGTCCAAGGGGTAGGGTACCGGCATGACCCCAACCAGCATGGCTGCTGGCTCGGCTCCAACAACCACGGCTACGGGGAGCTCCTCGCCCCGCTCGGAAGCCTTTAGGTACGCATGGCGCCCGCGCTTGTGAAGCTGCCAGTGGATCACAGCCTCGCGGCCTCCCCTCTCCATGATCCTGTAGACGCCCACGTTGGTGATGCCGGTGGAGGGGTCCCTTACGTAGACCTGGCCGAACGTTATGTACCTCCCTCCGTCGCGAGGCCAGGTTTTGAAGAGAGGTATCCTGCTCAGTGAGGCCTTCTCCCCCTCTAGGACATTCTCCTCAAACTCCGCCCGGCGGACCTGCTTCGGAGCGTACCGGCCCAGATCCAGGACCTCCTTCAGGCTACGGAGCTTCTCGCCTAAGCTTGCCGGAGGGGGCCTCCAGGCGAACGACACCAGCCTCTCTCCTATCTCCTCGAGCCTATCGGTTCCAAGGGCCAGCTTCACCCTCTCAAGCGTCCCGAAAAGGTTTCCGGCAACTCGCCAGCCCGGAAACCCCTTAACGTTCTCGAACAGCAGTGCGGGTCCCCGCGAGCGCATAACGGTGCGAAGAGCCTCCGGTATCTCCAGGATGGGGCTGAGCGGGGCCTTCACCCTCCGCAGGAGCCCCCTCTCATCGAGCAGCTGGATGAACTCGCGGAGGCTAGAAGGGGCACGCACACGTCATCCCGCTAGCATCTACGCGGAGGGCCGATCTATAAACCTAGGGTGAGGTGCGTCCGGCCGCGGAGGCCTACGAGCTGCTATAGGTGCGCGAGGCTGCCCTCATCAGCGCCTCGTAGATCACCTTGGGCCTCTCTCGCTGGCTAACGTTCGAAAGGTCGATTGCAGCCTCGACTCGGGTGGGAGGGTAGCTGAGGACGTAGATCCTATCAGCGTACCGCGCCACAGCCTCGATGCTGTGGTCCACAACTATAACCGACTTACCTATCCCGTGTGCTACGTACGTCACCCTCTCGAGGAGAGCTTTCCTGGTGACTATGTCGAGGCCGGCCAGGGGCTCGTCGAGTAGGAGCACGTCGGGATCCAGCACAAGGACCCTAGCTATCGCTGCCTTCCTTGCGGTTCCCCCGCTGACCTGCCACGGGTACTTGTCGAGGTGCTCTTCAAGGTCAAGGAGCCTAGCGGCCTCGGCCACCCTCCTCTCCACGGTGTCCCTCGGCAGCTTGGCGTAGACGAGGCCTAGGGCTATGTTCTCTCTGATACGCTTCCAGGGTAGGAGGAGGTTCTCTTGGAACACCATCAGGGCTTTGCCGCGAACCTCAACGTGCCCTTCGTCGGGATCTTCAAGGCCTGCGATAATCCTTAGAAGCGTTGTCTTTCCGCAGCCGTTGGGCCCCACTACGGCGACGACCTCTCCCCTTCTAGCCTCCAGCGACACGCCGTCGAGTACGCGGGTGCTGCCGAAGTTCTTGACGACACCCTTAACGGTGACTGCTACGTCGCCACGCTCCATCGCGCAGCCCTCCTCTCGAAGGGTTCGAGGACAAGCTTGTCGAGGAGGACCATGAGGACTACGAGGACGAGGCCCCACGCGAAGACGCCGCGGGGCTCGGCCAGGCTGTAGTAGTTGGCTATCATGTACCCTATGCCGCCGCTGCTCCCGAAGGCCTCGGCGACAACGCTTATCCTCAGCGCGACACCCAGCGCAGAGCGCGTTGCACCGGCGAGCGCCGGCGCTAGACCCGGCAGGAGGAAGTCCTTGTAGTACTGCAGCCTGTTCGCGTTTAGCATTGAGGCCAGCTCGGCCAGCTTCCTGCTTGAGGCTTCGAGGCCAGCCACGACGGCGGCAAGCACTATGGGTAGCGATACGGATGCTGCAACGAGGACTGGAGGTAGGGGGCTCAGCACCCCGAACATCATAACTAGAACCACGATCCAGATCAGCACTGACACGCTCTGCAGGATAGTGTTGATAGCCTTCACGGCCTCTCTCAGCAGCGGGGCCAGGGTGTACACGAGGCCTAGGAGCAGCGCAGCAGCAAGTCCCAGTGAGAAGCCGGCGACGCTGCGGAGGACGGTTAAGCCGACGTTGCGGGCTACTGTGCGCGCCCCCTCACGGGCCAGGAAGGCGGCGGCCTCGAGGGGGCCGGGAACGTAGCTGGGGAAAAGCGCGTGGACGAGGATCCAGCCGAGAAGGAGCGCTGCCAGAGCTAGGATCCAGCCTTCCAGAATGCACCTTCTATCAGGCTCTGGGGGTCTGAGGAGATGTAGCCTCCCAGGTGTGCTAGCTGCCAGACAGCCTCGATATTTCTCTCTAGGCTTTCTGTTATGCCTACCGCCTCCTCCATCTTCAGCCTTTGCCAGCAAAGTTCTGCTGCCCTCTTGCTGAGGCCGTAGTTCTCGGTAAGTACCTTCAGAGCTAGATCTTTATCGGTGTTCCACAGCTTTGCAGCCTCGCTTCTGGCCTTCAGCAGCCTTTCCAGGAGGCCGGCGTTGCTTCTGACCCAGTCGCCGCGGGCGGCGTAGACTATCATAACCCCGTTGTCGCCGACGTGGCCGCTCCAGCTCTGCCAGAGCTCCTGGTAGCTTACCAGGATTCTGCCTCCGCTGTCGGCTACAAGCTTAGAGACGAAGGGCTCCCATATTACTGCGGCATCAACATCCCCTCTCTCGAAGGCCTGGACGATCTGCGGCGGCGGTGCGTCGACCAGCTTGAAGAAGGTTTCGGGGTCGGCCCCGTAGAGGGTTTCCATGTAAGCCTTAAACATAGCGTAGGTGCCTGTGGGCTTGAAGGCGGCTAGCCTAGCCCCCTTCAGCTGCTCGATGCTGTCAGCTGTAACGTTTCCGCGTACCACGACAGCCTGGTTCTGGTAGAAGTCCACAGCTACTATGACAATGTCGTTTCCCTGCTCCCTAAGCTTGGCCACAAACTCGGCGGGTATTATTGCAACGTCGACATCGCCGTGAGCTATGGCGTTGGCTAGGTCAAGCGTGCGGCTGAAGAGCAGCAGCTCAACCTTGAACCCCTCCTTCTCGTCGAGCCCCTTAGCCAGTATGATGTCGACGCTGGATACGCCGCCTCTGAGCGTACCCACACGCACGGTCCTAGCAAGCTGAGCGGGGCTTGAAGCCGCCTGCGCAGCGGTGGTCTGAGCCTCGGGCGCTGCCGTGGTAGGTGCCGTCTGGGTTGGGGAAGCTTCCTCCACGCTGCTGGGCTGGCTGCGAGCGACGATGTAGTATGCGGCTCCAGCGGCTACAATGACAACAACCAGGGCCGCTATGAGAGCGTATACCCGGGTCATGGCTTCTCCCAGTGCTTGACCGTCTACCTTAGCAAGCAGTATAAAAATATTCTAATCTTTCTGAGAACGCTGTACCCAGGTGTGAACAGCTGCAGCAATCCTGCAACAGGCCCTCCAGCGGTAGACTGCGGTTTAGGCCTCGCGAAGGTCCGAGCGCAGCCAGCCTTGCTAGGTTTCGTGCGCGCGCCCCCTTGGTACGGCATCCGCGTGGTAGCCCGAAGCCGGGGCCTCGGCCCACGCTGAGGGCGAAGCTGAACGTAGCATTCACTTTGCCTCCAGTACGCAGCTCGGGAGCCGATACGTTGATCAATGCGGCTCCAGAATCGGCTGGTGTCCTAAGGATGGTCATTATCCTGTCGGGGCTGTAGACGAGGCCCGCGCCCCGGACGGGCTTCTGCGAGCTGATGAGGTCCGTCATGGAGCTGGACTCGGCCCTAAACGGGTACTTGAAGACGATCAGCGTGCTCTACCCCTCCACGAGAGGCTCGGCCACCAGCGTGTAATTGGAGCTGAAACCCTTGCCGCCTCCACCCCCTAGGGCGGCGTGGGCTGGCACAGCTGCTGGCAGAGCTACAGGCACCAGCACGGCAGCTTCCTTGAAGGCAAAGTGCAGCTCGCCTCGATCCAGCCGGGAAGGCTCGGGAGACTGCACCTAAAAGTGCTCGCGGCTCTTGGAAGCCCTACTGTGGCACCTTCTCGGCGGCTAGGCTTCTGCAGGATGTGATGCACTCCACATCTCTGCTGCTTATGCATGCAGCCTCGACGTGCTCCTCCCGAGAGCCAGGTAGAGGAAGCCGGCGGTTAAGATAGCGGCAAGAGCTTGTAGGGAGACACCGGATATCGAGTGTGCTGCGTAGGCCGGGTAGAAGAGCGGTGGTGCTGCGGCATAGCCGAGGAACCTGAACGATCCGTATATCGAAGTTGCTGTGCCCCGGAGCTCGGGGAGAACCTCCACGGCGAGCGTCGATAATGCTGTCCCCACGGCGGCTACGGTGAAGCCGTAGGTTAGAAGCAGCACCGGCAGGAGGCTGTACCACGAGCTCGTGCTGAACGCAGCCAGCAGCGGCAACTGTATGGTCACCCCAAAGAGCAGCGCAGTCCTCCTCCCAACCTTATCGGCTAGGAAGCCCCACGCGGGGCCGGCTGCAAGCCCTCCGATGCCAACCAGAGTGAGAAGGCCGCCCACCTCGGGCTCACTGAGATTGTAGGGAGGAAGCGTCAGCAGATCGGAGAGGTACGTTACCAGGCCGGTGCGAGCGGCGAAGACGAGGAACCCCGCCAGGCCGACGGCGAGGACCCCGCGATGAGCGAGCGCCCTCCTCACAGCATAGCTAACGCCGGCTCTACGCGCAGCGAACTTGCCGTGCTCAGCCTCCGGGAGGGTTGCTCTGACGAGGAGCGCTGCAGCAGCCGCCAGGGCGGCTAGGAGGCCGAAGCCGAGCCTCCACGATACGGCGGAGAGGAGTCCTCCAGCAGCTGGCCCCAGCGCAACGCCCAGCGTAGCTGCCAGCGAGAGGATGCCCATCACCCTACCCCTAACCTCGCGGGGGAATATGTCGCCTGCAGCAGCCATCGCTATAGGGGTCGTGAAGGCGTTTCCGGCACCCTGCAGCGCCCTAAAGGCCAGCAGCACCCCCATGCTCGGGGCTAGAGCTGAGCCAAGGGCGCCAGCGCCGTAGGCAGCGAGACCGGCTGTTATCGTCGTCCTCCTACCGTAGGCGATATCGCTGACAGCCCCCGAGAACAGCTGCGCGATCCCGAACGGAACCATGTAGGCTGTCACCGTCAGACCTAGCAGGAGCGTGTTGGCTCCGAGCTCCCTCCTCAGGGCCCCGAACATCGGAAGCACCATGTTGCCTCCAAAGGGGCCTATGAACACCACGAACGCCAGCGCGGCTAGCGCGGCTCTCCTCCCCAACACCGGCACCACCAGAGGTAGACCGCTCGGCGTGTGTGCCAAGGTCAAAAAGGCCTAGTGGCGGCGCCTCCTGCCCGGCAGGAACCTCTTCAGGGTCTCGGGGCCTGTGACTGCGAGCTCCGAGTCCAGCAGCTTCGACAGGACGGCTAAGACAGCAGCCGCCTCCGCGGCTTGCGCAGCAAGTGCCCGGAGGGCGGCTCCTGTTCCAATAAGCGGTGATAGGCTCGCGTAGACGGCGGCGGTGTAGGGGACGGCTGAGAGGGTGGCCGTGAGGGGTACCCCCGCCATTATGGTGAAAGGCGGGAGGAACGCCGGGATCACAGCCAGCGAGGCGGCAGCCTGGGCGCCCCTGATTGTCGTAGTGAAGAGGCCCACGAGCATGGCCGTAGACGCTGCAAACGCGGCCTCCACGGCTAGGGAGGTGGCGTACATGAGCACCTGGCTGGCGCTGTAGTACTTCGCAATCCCCCATCCCAGCTGGACGCCGAGCTGCGCGCTCCTCAGAAACACGTAGAACCCGGCCAGCGCAGAGGCTGCAGCGAGGGTGGCGGCTGTCAGGGCGGCCGCGGCCTTTGCCATGGCGATATTCCTCCTCCTAATAGGTAGGCTGAACAGAACCTCTAGCATCCTCTCCTCGCGCTCTGCCCCCACCAGCGTAGCTCCCAGCGACGCAGCCGGAAACAGTATCATGAACGTTGCGTACGAAAGGAACATACCCACCCCAAAGATGCCGCTGACATCCTCAGCGCTCCAGACCTTGTCGCCGAAGAGCACGTAGGACCTAAACGTGAAGTTCACCTCTCCTCGAGGCGATAGGGCTTCTCCCAGGATGCCTGCAGCCGACGAGGAGAGGGTGACAGTCTTCATCAGCTTCGAGAAGTCTCCGCGGATGTAGACCTCGAGGACGGCCTCCCCCCTCACGAGGGCTGCAAGCCCCTTCCCAACGTAGACGACAACGTCGTAGGCCCCCTGCCTGGCTACGGCGAGAGGGTCGCACGACTCCACAGCGGACACGTTAACGCTCCCGGAGAGCTGCCCAGCCAGAACCTTTGCCCACGAGCCGCCGGTAGGCCCACACCCCACTACAGCCAGGCTTACGCCCCTAAGCGTCACGGCTTCAGCGGCCTGCCTCACAGCGGAGCCGTAGAATGGGGCCATAGCCCCGTACACGGCCACAGGCATAATGATCATCAGCACTACCATGGGCTCTCTAAGCAGGCTCCTAAGCTCCTTTCCGAGGAGCAGCCCGAGCGCCAACCCTCAGCTCGCCTCCGAGACCACAGCCATGTAGGCTTCCTCCAGGTTTGAGGCACCGTACCTCTCCTTGATCTCCTGCGGCGACCCCTCCTCTAGCACTAGGCCGCGGCGTATGAGCGCCACACGGTCGCACACCGTCTCGACCTCCAGCATGTTGTGGCTGGACATGAGGACCGTGACACCGCTGCTCCTAGCGTACCTCTTTATGGTGCTGCGGAGCTCGTAGCTGGCCTCAACGTCAAGGCCGGAGGTTGGCTCGTCCAGTATGGCCAGCCTAGGGGCCACAGCCAGGGCCCACGCGACCTGAACCCTCCTCTTCATGCCCTTGCTGTACTCCCCCATCTTAACCCTCCTCAGCACGTCCTCGGGAAGCCCGGCGATCTTTGCCGCCTCCTCAATAGCCGCCTCGATGTCGCTCCTGCTTGCACCGCGGAAACCCATGTGGACCCGCACCACGAACTCGAGGAACTCCCAGCCGGTCAGCCTGCGGTAGCCCCCCACCTCCTCGGGGACAAACGCCAGCTTGGCTCTAGCCCTTAGAGGCTCTGAGACCACATCCACACCATCCACTGCAACCCGGCCCGAGCTTGGCTTAAGGAGCGTCGCGACTACCTTGAACGCCGTGCTCTTGCCGGCTCCGTTGGGGCCTACGAGGCCGTATATCTCGCCCTCGTCGACCGAGAACGATACCCCGCGAAGAGCCTCGACGCCGCCAGGGTAAACCTTCCTAAGCTTCTCGACCACGAGTACGGCCATCCGTAAGCCCCCATCCAGAGCTTCTAGCTCACGCCCGAGCCGCGCTGACCCCTATTTGGCAAATATCCAGCGCCGTGGTTATCGTACCCCGCTAAGACGTTTAAAAGCAGTCATCTTTACGGCTGGTACCATCCGGGGCCTTGGCTTCAGAGGCCAAACAGCCTTCTCCCAGCCCAAGCAGCTCTTCCGCATGCCGGAGAGCGCAGCTGTCTTGCAGCGCTAGTTCTATGGGGTAGCAGAATGCATAGAAGATGGCTGAGCGGATTTTCAGCAGCCGCTAATGGTATTAGGTAAAATTATTATAAAATCGGCAGTCGGAATTTTGGAGCTTCTTGGATTTATAATTTGAATTGTAAATAAGCTTTAAGTACTTGGCTGCACCGTGTTTCCGGCTGGGATCCGCGTGCCCTCTAGGCCCCTTATCTTATGGCTGGACACGATCCCTCGTGAGCTCTACGGCATTATCGGTGGCAAGGCTGCCGGCCTCGTGGAGCTTGTCAAGGCGGGGTCGCCTGTCCCTCCAGCCTTCGTTGTGACTAGCGAGGCCTACCGCCTCTTCGTGGAGGAGTCGGGGATTGCAGCCTACATCAAGCGAGTCCTCGAGGAGGTAATATCGCGCGGCACGCCGGAGGAGTACGAGGAGGCCTCCCAGCTGATAAGGTCGAAGTTCGTGAGGACGCCGATGCCGCACCGCATAGCTGAGGCGATAGTTAGAGCGTACAAGGAGCTAGCAAGAAGAGTGGGCGACAGCAGGCCGAGGGTCGCAGTGAGGAGCAGCGCAACCCTCGAGGATCTGCCGGAGGCCAGCTTCGCTGGCCAGCAGGAAACCTACCTCAACGTTGTAGGCGAGGAGGAAGTCGTGGAGCACGTGAAGAAGGTTTGGGCAAGCCTGTGGACCGGCAGGGCTCTGAGCTACCGCGACAGCCTGAACGTGGACCACGACAGCGCCCTGATGGCTGTGATCGTTCAAGCCATGGTCAACGCCCGCAGCGCTGGCGTCATGTTCACGGTCGATCCGGTCACGGGCGAGAGGGACAAGATTCTGGTAGAGAGCAGCTGGGGGCTGGGAGAGTACGTTGTGGGGGGCAAGGTGACGCCCGACCAGTTCGTTGTGGACAAGAGCAGCCTCGAGGTAGTCGAGGAGAGGATCTCGCAGAAGGAGAGGGCGCTGTTCTACGACCCCGCGCAGAGAGCCAACGTCGAGGTGATCCTGCCAGCCGACGAGGCAGAGCTGGAGGAGCTGGCCCACGCGCACCCCGAGATAGCGGAGGTAGTCAGAAAGCACAGCATGTACCGGGGCAGGCCGAGCCTATCGCGCGACGAGGTCAAGCAGCTGGCCAAGATAGGGCTCGACATAGAGAAGCACTTCGGGAAGCCCATGGACGTTGAGTGGGCTGTGGACCTGAACGGCAGGATCTACATCCTGCAGGCACGCCCCGTAACCACGCTTCGCGGCGAGGAGGCTGCCGGGGAGCCTGAAGCAGAGGAGAAGCCGGGAGAGGTGCTGGTCCGCGGTATACCGGCTAGCCCCGGCGTTGCCTCAGGCACGGTGAAGGTTGCTCTCACTGTGGAGGAGGCGGCGTCCAAGGTGAGGCGTGGAGACGTGCTGGTGACCAAGATGACCGACCCCGACTGGGTGCCCTACATGAAGCTTGCCAGCGCCATTGTGACCGATGAGGGCGGGCTAACGGCCCATGCCGCCATAGTGGCGAGGGAGCTCGGAATACCGGCGGTTGTGGGGGCAGGCAACGCGACGCAGGTGCTACGCGACGGAATGGTCGTCACGGTCGATGGCAGCCGGGGGCTCGTGCTCCGGGGGACAGTCGCGGCAGAGGAGGGACGGAGGGAGGCGGAGGAGAGGGCGGTAGTAGTCGGAGGCCTATCCCGCGAGGAGCTCTCCGAGCTGTACCCGGTTACCGCAACCAAGATATACATGAACCTGGGCCACCCCGACGAGATAGACAGATACGTGCACCTGCCCTTCGACGGCATAGGCCTCATGAGGATAGAGTTCATCATAAGCAGCTGGATCGGCTACCACCCGATGTACCTGGTCGAGCAGGGCAGGGGCATGTACTTCGTCGAGAAGCTCGCGCAGGGCATAGCCAAGGTGGCGGCGGCGGTAAACCCGAGGCCCGTCGTCGTGAGGTTCAGCGACTTCAAGACCAACGAGTACAGGAGGCTCAAGGGAGGCGAGAAGTACGAGAAGCTTGAGGAGCGCAACCCCATGATAGGGTGGCGCGGCGTCTCAAGGTACATACACCCGAACTACGAGCCCGCGTTTAGGCTCGAGGTCAGAGCCGTAAGGAAGGTCCGCGAGGAGTGGGGCCTAAGGAACGTGTGGGTGATGCTGCCTTTCGTGAGAACCACCTGGGAGGTCAAGCGGGCTCTGAAGATACTCGAGGAGGAGGGGCTGGAGAGGGGCAGGGACTTCAAGGTGTGGATAATGGTTGAGGTGCCCAGCACTGTGCTCCTCGCCGACGAGTTCGCCAAGCTTGTCGACGGCTTCAGCATAGGTAGCAACGACCTAACCCAGCTTGTGCTCGGGGTGGATAGAGACAGCGGCTTCCTATACAAGATGGGGTACTTCGACGAGAGGGACCCTGCAGTGCTTAGAGCCATTGAGATGCTCGTCGACGCTGCCCACAGGAACGGCGTTACGGTCAGCATCTGCGGTCAGGCGCCCAGCGTGTACCCGGAGCTCGTCGAGTTCCTAGTCAGAAACGGCGTTGACAGCATAAGCGTGAATCCCGATGCTGTCGTTAGGACGAGGAGGCTGGTGGCAAGCGTGGAGAAGAGAATACTGCTGGAGAAAGCCCTAGGTAAACTCTAGGTCTCGGCTCCATCCCTGCAGCTGCCCGCTTTCAATGCCGCCCTCGGCAAGCCCCTGGCCAGCCGCTCTACCTATCTTTTCTCAGGAGGGTTTACCCCACGGCAAACAGCTATTTCTGGGGTGGAAGCGAGGTCATCACAGTGCTCGAGCCTGTATACCAGCAGTCCATCCTACTGGGAGCGTATGATAAAGGTGCGAGGCTCGGTTACGAGAATCCGCGTGAAAGTAACCAGAAACTACCAGGTTACCATGACGTGCATTGAAGCTTCTTGTGTAAAAAAGATCTAAGGGGTGCTGGACGCTATCTTGGAGGTTTTTACCATCTTGTACCTTTCGTAGAGCATTACCACCTTTTCCCCCTCTATGAAGAACTCTGCCTCCACCCTCCTACCGTTGACGGAGCTGTAGAACTTGGCGTAGTCGTCACGAAGCTCCACGGGCACGAGGACGGTGGTCGTCTCCGTGTACCTGTCCCTGTACACTATCGATAGGAAGTCGCCCAGCCTCTTCACCGTGTACCTGTGGGTGCCGCGGTACGCCTCGTAGACCCCCTCTAGCTTCTCGAGCAGCCTCTCCCTCCAGATGAACTCCAGCTCCCTCTCCGGGTCGCGGCCTACCGCTAGAGCAAGAGCGTACATCCCTATGCTCGACATCGGGTAGCCGGAGGCGTTCGAGAGAACCACGACGCCCCAGCCGTCCTGCGGTAGGTAGCCCATGAACGCCGTGTAGACTAGAACAGAGCCGCTGTGGTGCACCAGCCTCCTGCCCAGGAACCTATCCGTCACCACCAGGCCGTAGCCGTACCCCTCGTCGCCGAACAGCTTGAAGTGCGTCTCGATGTACTTCTGCTCCATAAGCTCCACAGACCTAGCGCTGACTACCGAGGCGCTGCCGTAGCTGCCTCTGCCCAGCAGCATAGAAACGTACCTGGCCATATCCATCGCGTTGCTCAGTATCCCGCCGTCCGAGGTTATACCGTACGGGAACCTGCTTGCTACGTGCCTGCCCTCGCGGTCGATTATGTACGGCACAGCAACATCCGGGTCTCTCGAAACCTCCTCCTCGCTGAAGTACGTGCGCTTCATGCCTAGAGGTTTAAGGATGACCCTCCTAACGTACTCCTCATAGCTCATACCCGATGCCTTCGCGATAGCCATGCCTAGGAGCACGTAGCCTTCGTTAAGGTAGAAGAACCTCTCACCCGGCTTCGCGACAGCCCACTCGTCGGAGCCCTGAACGAAGGCTACCACGTCCTCGGGCTTCGAAAGCGGAAGCCATGCGGCGTCGAGGCCCAGGGACCCCCGTATGTAAGCCTCAGCGTACGCCAGCGCCGGTATACCGCTGCTGTGGGTCAGCAGGTGGTGGAGGGTTACGGGCTCCCCCCTCGGCCTCAGCTTCACCGGCACGTACTTCTCGATGGGGTCGTCGAGGCTCAGCCTCCCCTCCTCGACCAGCCTGAGGACAGCCAGCGCGGTGAACGACTTCGTGATGGAGCCTATCCCGTAGACGGTTCCGGGGGTTGCTGCGAGCCCGCGCTCGATGTCGCGGAACCCAAAGCTCTTCGCGTACACGAGCTCTCCCCTGCGCACCAGGGCGATGGAGACGCTCGGCAGCCTTGTCTTGCTCATCTTCTCGAGGATGAAGGACTCGAGCTTGGAGAAGTCCAACTCGATCCCACCGGTGGCACATCGTGCCAGCTGCCCACTTATCTCTTTCCCAGCGCAGCTCGGGGCGGATTGGCGGCGGGAGCGGCACCCTATTACGCTCTCCCGCAGCAAACCCACTTGGTGTATCCCGTGCCGGAGGTTGAGGCCAAGGTAATCCTCGGCAGCTGCAGCCTCCTCAGCGAAGTTGAGGAGAGGCTGAAGGCGCTCGGGGCCCAGCTCGTCGAAGAGAAGAGGGAGGTGGATACGTACTACCAGCACCCCTGCCGCAACTTCGCCGAGACCGATGAGGCCCTGCGGGTACGCGTGTCCAGTAGCGGCGTTGAGGTTACCTACAAGGGCCCCAAGACCGTGGTTGGTGGAGTCAAGTCCAGGCAGGAGGTTACCCTAAAGCTCCGGGAGGGCAACGTGGCTGCGCTCCTCGAATCCCTCGGCTTTAGGCCGGTGGCGGAGGTCGTGAAGGAGAGGAGGTACTACAGGCTCGGTAGCGTGGTTGTAACCCTCGACGTGGTGGAGGGTCTTGGATGCTTCCTGGAAGCCGAGTACGCCGGCGGGGAGGGAGTCGACGAGGCGGTAAGGGTGGTGGAGGAGGCTCTGAGGAAGCTCGGCGTAGCCAGCATGCCCAGGACGACGAAATCCTACCTGGAGATGGTTCTCGAGGCAAGGCGGAGCTGACGCTAGGCGGGTAGGCCTGCCGCGGCTGTAGCGCCGTTTGCATAGCTTGCACGCGCCTCGGGTTTTGAGCGCGTCTTACAGAGGTCGCTGCTTGCGTGGGCTCAGCGGGGCCTACAGCCCACTTATGACCTTCAATTACCCTAAGTAAGCTGTCTTGCTGTGAGTTGCGAGCTGGTCGGTGTGCCCTGGCAAGGGGTGGGTTACGTTAAGGGGTGCCGTAAGATGGTTGGCGTTCTAGCGCTTCTCTACACGGTGCTGGCAGCTACCTTGGTTCCCGTTGGGCCTTGTCTATGCTCGAAGGCTGGGGGAGGCGAAAGACTACGTGGAAGAAACGCTCGGCTCCTAGGCGCCGCGGATCTACCACACCTTGGCGCCAACGGGAACCTCGTCCGGTACGGGCAGCAGGTAGACCTTTCCGTCCTCGGTTTCGGCAACCAACAGCATGGCCTGGCTCTCGATTCCGGCCACGACCTTCGGCTTCAGATTGGTGACGAAAACAAACTTTCTGCCCTCGAGGTCGCTGGGCTCGTACTGATCAGCTATCCCCGTGACGACCGTCCTCCGCTCGTCTCCAAAGTCCACGGTCAGTTTGATCAGCTTGCGCGTCCTCGGAACCCTCTCAGCCCTTACAACGAGGCCAACCCTCATGCGGAACTTCCAGAACTCCTCGACATCGTAAAGCTCCAAGCTAGGAACCCCCCAGCTCGCGCCCCTAACCTAAGCTGGGGTGCCGAGGCTATTAAGTGGAGTACTCGGCCTGCCCAGGCCAGCGTCAAAAAGGCTCTGCCGACAATTTCATCTGAGCTCCGGCCTCTATGTAGAGCGCCCTAAGCTTGCTCGGACGAGGATGCGCCCAGCGGCAGGGCAGGATTCGCGGCAAGCGCTGCCGGACGTTTGCAGTACCGTGAACGCAGCGGCGGTACGCTGCAGCCTCGGAGCTGCGAAGCCTCGCAGGAAAGCTCCCAGCCCGGCTGCCTCCTCCGCCGCTTACCTTAATAGACCGGGTCTGCGGTAGGGCTTGAACGCACGGTGCCGCCCCGGTTGCCGAGCTCGGTGCAGGTGAGGGTTATAGCGCCTAACGGGGGCAGGTTCCCCCTGTCGGCGTGTCTCCTGGTCGAGGGTGGAGGCTTCACCCTGCTTGTGGACAGCGGCTGCGGCTCCAGCGCGCTGTCGGAGCTTCGGGCCAAGGTCGACGCAGTAGTGTACAGCCACCACCACCCCGACCACATCTCGGGCCACCACCTCCTCGAAAGGCACAAGACCTTCTCGCCTGCAGGCGAGGAGGCCTTCTCCACCCTAGAGCTTCTGGCTAGGAGGTACGCGGGGGAGCGCTACCGGTACTGGCTGGAGTTCGCCACGAGCTTCATCGGCGTGAGGACCGTTCCGCAGGCGCACGAGTACTACAAGCCCGGGGAGGACCTGTGCATCCGCGGGATGTGCATCAAGACCTACCCGGCCCGAGGCCACATGCTCACTCACACGCTCCTCGAGCTTCCTGGAGGTCACCTGCACCTGGCCGACATAGACCTCACGGGGTTTGGGCCCTGGTACGGCAACCCCGAGTCCGACCCCATGGCGTTTCTAGCCGACATAGAGGCTGCTGCCTCGATCGACGCGAAGGCCTACACGACGGGCCACCGCGACGTGGTGCTCCGGCCAGAGGAGGCGCGCAGCAAGCTGCTGCAGTACGCGCTGAAGGTGCCTGAGACGATGAGGAAGCTGCTGGCAGCGCTGGCCAGTGCCGGGGGGCCTCTGGACGAGCACAAGCTGACCGGCAGAGGCATCGTGTACCTCCGCTACATCCCGGGGGCCGAGAAGCTCATGGAGTACTTCGAGCTGACGATGATCCGCAAGCTCCTCTCCGCGCTCTACGCGCTGGGCTGCGTCGAGAAATCCCGGGAGGGCTACGCGGCCAAGGAGCCCCAGTGTACGGGGGTAGACAAGTTGGAAGAGAGGATAAGAGATAGGGTGCAGCGCTAGCCTGCCACGCTGGTTGCAGCCCCGGCAAGCTCTCCCACTGGAGATTTTTCCGCTAAACGTCCTAGCACCAGCTGCGCTGCTAGCGGTGCCCTGCAATAGTGTGAGGCAGACGGTTCGGAGCTAGCATCGAACCGCGCGGTTCTGTGCGGCAGCTGTGGGGCTGGCGAAGCAAACGGCAGCTTGCACGCCGCGTGGCGTGGGGTCTAACTTTAGTATCCTTAAACAGGATCTGCAAGTCTACCTTTGGGGGCTCCTTTGCCCAGGTGCTTCGCTGCTGCAGTAGACGTGGGAACAAGCAGGGTCAAGCTAGTCGCGTACGGCGAGGACTTCAGCGTTACGGGCTTCGCATCGGAGCGGTCGCCCCTGCGGCTCAGCGGCGAAGCTGCCGTGCAGGACGCTGCACAGCTGGCCGAGATTTTCAGAAGCTTCGTCAGAAGAGCCTCCGAGTGGGGCTGCAGCGCAGTAGGGGTTTCGGTGTACCGGGGCTCCATGGTCGCTTGGGATGCTGGTGGCCGCCCCATCAGCGACGTCATTACGTGGCTTGACAGGCGCTCTCTGAGGGTCTACGAGGAGCTGCCGGCAGCAGCCAAGCTAGCCTCTCACCTGCCCGTCCTGGGCGCGATCTTCCGACCCGGCTCGCCGGCTCTTGCCGCCCGCATGCTGCTGTCAAGCCCGGAGGTTCGGCGGGCGGTCGACTCAGGAGGCTTCCTGTGGAGCCTTGACTCCTTTCTAGCCTACACGCTGACGGGCAGGTTCGTTGCCGACGTGTCGCAGGCTACGCTGACCGGACTCATCAGCCCCTACACGCTGAAGCCGCTGGGCCTCGCGATCAGGCTCCTGGGCCTCGCGGGGCTCCGGTTCCCCGAGCTCATAGGCCACGGCGAGCCTGTCGCGCAGCTGGACAGCGTCAGCGTGGGCCCCTTCATAGCCGACCAGCAGGCTGCTGCGGTGGGTCTCGGCTGCCTCGACTCCAGCTGCCTCAAGGTGACGATGGGCACCGGGGTCTTTATCGACAAGCCCGTTAGCCGAAAGCCCCCGCTGCTGCTGCGCAACGGCCTCATACCGGTGGTGCTAGCCTCCGTGGATGGCAGCATACTGTACGGCGTTGAGGGGTTCGCCTCGGGCGTGGGCCTCGTCTTCGAGGCAGTAGCCGAGCTTTTCGGGGGCTTCGAGAGGCTTGAAGAGGAGGCCCGCTCGGGGTCAGCTGCACCCGCGCTTGTCGTTCCGGTGCCTGCTGGCCTGAGGACGCCCTACAGGCCCCGGCTCCAGGGGGCGGTGCTGGGTATCTCTCCGGGCACTGGCCCCTCCTCCCTGGCTGGAGGCCTAGTCGCGGGGACGGCGCTTTTGGTACGCCACATGTACGGTATGGTTGCCCGCGCGGCGGGGAGGCCATCGAGGGTTAGGCTGGGAGGCGGCTTGTCAAGGCTGAGGGTTCTCGTTGAGTGGGTTGCAGAGGCTCTGGGAGAGCCCGTGGAGAGGAGCCTCGACCCCAACGACTCGGCTCGGGGCGCGGCCCTCCTAGCCGCTCACGCTGCAGGGCTTATATCGCGCAGGGAGCTCTACAACCCACCGGTTGGCCTCGAGCGCGTCGAGCCTCGGGGCACGGGCGTCGACCCAGAGGTTGAGGAGGCATGGCGGAAGCTGATCGATGTCCTAGGCTCCGCGAGCTTCTCGAGGCGGTTGGCAAGGATCCTGGAGTGGTCGTCGAGGAGCCGCCCGAGCCGCAGGTAGAGCCCTCGTTCCACCGCTGGCCCCGGCAGCTTGATATGTGGCCCCTCGAGATGCTCATGGTGGAGGCGGGCTGGAAGCCTAGGCCCCCCATCCTGAGAGTCAAGGAGGCGTCGGCTGTCCAGCGCGTGATGAAGGAGGCCAGCAGGCTTGGAGTCTGCGTTGTACCCCGCGGCGGTGGCTCGAACGTCGTGGGCTCGGGCTACCCGGCTAGGTGCTGCGTGCTGCTGGACCTAACGGGCCTAAACCGGGTAATCGAGTTCAGCTCGGACGACCTCTACGTCTACGTGGAGGCCGGAGCCCACATCTCGAAGCTGGAGGTATGGCTCAACGAGCGGGGCTACACGCTGCAGTACCACCCCCAGTCCAGCGAGCTAGCCACCGTCGGCGGCTCTGTGTCAATGCTCGGCAGCGGGGCCTACGCCCCGGGCAGGGGGAACATCGAGGACCTCGTGCTCTGGCTCGACGTGGTCCTAGCCAGCGGCGAGGCGGTCACTGTGGGCTCGAGGAGGTCGCCCAGGGGCTGGGAGGGACCTGGAGCCAAGCACCTGTTCCTAGGCGCTGAGGGGGGCCTCGGCGTGGTCGTGGCTGCCGGGCTGCGGGTACGCCCCCTGCCCTCGGCTGCGGCGGATATGGCGTACGTTATGCCGGGCTTCGAGGAGGCCATCGAGGCGGCTAAGAGGCTCACCCTCTGGGGGAGGCCGAGCCTGGTCCGCGTGGTGGATAGGAGCGAGGCGGCCCTGCTCTACGGAGTAGAGGGGGCGCTGCTCCTGGTCAGGCTCGAGGGCGACGACGAGCAGCTGCTTGAGGCAGAGGCCGGCTACGTGGACCGCGTGGCCCGCAGCCTCGGCGGCTCCAGGAGGGACGAGCTGTTCCAGCGCTGGTGGGACACGAGGCTCCGGTACGACGAGCATGTTGCGCAGCTGTGGAGCGCGGGTCTGTGGTTCGACACTATCGACACGGCCTCCTACTGGAGCCTCTTGCCCAGGCTCAACAGGAGGCTGCTCGAGGAGCTGTCCAGCGTCAAGGGTGTCGTGGCAGCGTTCAGCCACGCGGGCCACTTCTACGCTAACGGGGGCAGCCTCTACCACACTGTGGTCATGGAGAGGAGCCCGAGGGTGTACTGGCGCGTGTGGGAGACGGCGATGAAGGTTGCCCTAGAGGAGGGCGCTGCTCTGACGCACCAGCACGGCTACGGCATCCTCCGGGCCAAGTGGGCCCGCGAAGCCCTTGGCGGAAACTACAGCGTCTACTGCCGCGTTAAGGAGGCCCTCGACCCCAAGGGGGTTCTCAGCCCCTACGGCCTAGCTGCAGGGTGCCGGTGCAGATGAAGGTGGACGTCGCTGTTGTGGGTGCAGGTGTTGTCGGGCTCTTCACGGCCTACACCCTCGCCGAGCGGCTGGGCTACAGCGTTGCGGTCCTCGAGAGGGAGAAAGCCCCCGGCTTAGGCGTCACGGCACGCTCGGCCAACGTCATCCACGTCCTGCAGCCGCCCTTTAACAGCCTGAAGAGCAGGCTCTGCCTCCGAGGCAACGCGCTCTACCGCAGGCTCGCTGGCGAGCTGGGGTTCCGAGTCATTGAGACCAGGGCGATCCTCGCCACTACGAAGCGCAGCATGAAGCCTGTCGCCTGGGTCGCAGCAAGGCTCCTGCGCAGGATCCTGCCGCCCGAGCACCGGGTGATGTACGCTAGCGGCCGCGAGGTGCGCGACATCGAGCCCGAGGCCTCCGACAGCGTGGAGGCTGGCGTCGTGGTGGAGGGCTACGGGGTGGTCGACCACCGCGAGCTGGTGGGTGCCCTCGCGCGGAGGGTCCGAAGAAGCGCCGAGCTGCTGCTGGGCGCCGAGGTGAAGTCCATCGACGCCAGCCGGGAGGGCGCTGTGCTTCACACTGCAGCAGACAAGGTGGAGGCTAGGGCTGTCGTCAACGCAGCTGGGCTCTATGCAGACGAGGTGGCGAGGCTGGCGGGGGACCCCTTCTACGAGGTGAAGCCGCTCAAGGGCGTGATGAGCATCCACGACGGTCCCAAGCTGCGCGCAATACTTGCGCCGCTAGAGCTTTCACGGAAGGAAACCAAGGGCGGAGGAGCCATACCTCAGACGGACGGTAGCCTCCTCCTGGGTCCCAACAACGCGGGCTACGCCTCCTCCAAGGTGGACGAGGCCTACAGCCAGGCAGACCTCGGGTGGCTCAGGAGGAGGTTCCAGCCCCTCCTATCGTCAGGTATACCGGAGCCCAAGAGGGTGATCGTGGGCCTTAGGCCGACGGTGGAGAAGCGGGACTTCATCATAGAGTGGAGCCGCAGGGGAGCCCCGGTGATACACCTCGTCGGCATAGAGTCTCCGGGCCTCACGGCGGCGCCTGCGATAGCCGAGGTCGTCGCGGAGATGCTGCGGCAAAGGCTGCCTCCCTCCAGGTAGCCCACGGCAACTAGCGGCCAAGCTGCTGTGCAGCTTGCATAAGCAAGCTGCAGGATCCCTATGCCCAGGATTGCCTGCTCCCTGGAGGTGCTGGGCGGCTAGGGCTTTCAGGAAGTCTAAAGGCCGCCTAGGCTCTCAAATCCCCCAAATGCGCAGGACGCTTCCCGGAGGGTGCACGGGGCAGCAGCTCGAGCAGCTCCCAGCTCGAGAGCGGCCGCAGCGGTGGCGCCCCGTCGACCCCGTACCTCTCGTGCGCCTCCTTCAGCGCATCCTCTATCATTCTCTCGACCTCCCCGTGGCTTAAGCCGCTGGTAGCCAGCCTCCCCTCGTCAACCGCAACCCTCCCCGCGACGGCTACCAGGCGGGGTAGAACCCTCGCTTCAAGGACGTCGTCGAGGCTTCCGTCGAACGCGACAAGGTCTCCACCGTACGGCATCGAGTACGCCCTGTAGCTGCCCACCGTGGCCGCGCTCAGCAGAGCCTCTAGGCGTTCGCCGCGGAAGACTCTCCTGGCCAGCGGGAGGTGCCGGGCAACCGTTCCGAGCAGCAGGGGCCAGTCGCTGCCCAGCCCCCTTACCCCCCTCAGGCTGGATCTAGTCCGGCCGTAGAGCAGCAGGTTCGAGGCAGGGCAGGCTATGCAGGGAACGCCTAGCCGCTCCAGGCTCTCCTCGATGCAGTGGACCGCGACTATCCTTGCGGGGTAGGGCGGGTCCCCGAACACCCTCCTGAACCTGTCCGCCTCCCGCACACCCTCGCTGAAGTGGAGGCCCAGCACGCCGCCCCGCTCGGCCGCCATGGCTATAGCCCTCCGCGCAGTCGCCGCGCCAGCCATGCCGAGGCTGTGCACGAAGACTCCAAGCCTCGCTAGCCCATCGCCCACGAACTGCGAGACCTCCTCGTAGTCTGCCCTGACCTCGTCCAGACTCCACCCCTCCACATCCATAACAGACGGCAGGAATACGGCCCTGGGCCTCTCCGGCATGCCCGTCCACGCGAGGATGTTTGCGGCGAGCCTGCCGGTGACGGCTACTAGCGTAACTCCCTCGAGCAGGGCGCGGGCGAAGACCAGGCTGGCCAGCCTGGCGGCGAACACCGTGTCGCGCCGAATCCCCACCTCGTCTACGGAGAGCCTCCTACCCCTCATCCACTCGTAGGAGCTCCTCCACACCCTGCCCCGGGCGAGGCCCGCATCCACAACCTGGGGGTGAGCATGCCCGTCGCTAAATCCGGGCACAAGCACAACGTCGTAGTAGGCGTCCACAGGGCCAGGTACCCTAGCGTTCTCGACAACCCTTCCCCCGATGACAGCAACT
The DNA here is from genome assembly GCA_040514325.1 of Thermoproteota archaeon. Lineage (GTDB taxonomy): Archaea > Thermoproteota > Thermoprotei_A > Sulfolobales > Pyrodictiaceae > QNYQ01. The sequence goes on from JBEVCG010000029.1 coordinate 21,841, forward strand.
CCAGCCTCAATTAGACCCATGGCCGCATCCTTCGGCGTCTTGCTTTTGGTAAGCCCGTCTTCTGGAAGTGGTACTTAAGCCCTACCCCGCCAAGAAAAGGGGTCAGGCACACATCCCGCAGAGGGGCTCCGGCGGTGAAGGTAACACCGGCAGGAAGCCGGTACTACGCGGGGCTGTGGGATTTACCGGCTCCGTTAAATGCTTCTAGCCCCGCTTACCAGATACGCTCGGTGCGCACCAGAGCACGCGGCAGTGGCTCCTGCAGCGCGCTGCATCCACCGCTGAACCGGGGCGACGGCTTTACCTCAATCCGGCGCCTCGGCGTCCGCGCCGTCGGGGGCAGCGGCCACGCGGCCTGGCTAAGCTGCGCAGCGCTGCGGAAGCTGCCCGGAGCCCTTTAATGCCTTGCTGCGCGCTTCATCACCGTGTTTGGAGCGGCACGCCCAGAGGGCTTGAGCGTGCGGGGCACCGCTCCCTGTAGTATCGGGCAATGTCCTGGCCCTGGCTGTGCTCTGCCTAAAGCCTGCACCGGTAGCTCAGAGGCTCGCCCAGCTCAAGAGGGCTGAGCGCAGAGGAGACGGCGATGCTGCGGGAGCCTCTGTTGGCCGTGCGCGGCGTTAAGGAGGCCACGCTGCTCAGCCGCGTAGGCAGGTTCACCGTGAGGCTGGCAGACGGCAGCGGCGGGGAGAGGAGCTGCCATCTCCACGATCCGGGCCGGCTCAGCCACGTGCTTCGCCCGGGCGCCCGGGTGCTCTACAGGGAGGCGTGGAGGCCTGGCAGGAGAACCAGCTGCGACGTGGTGGCGGTGTTCGATGCCGGCGGCGAGCTGGTGCTGGAGGACACCAGGCTGCCAAACAAGCTGTGGCCGCGGGCCCAGCCCATCGTGGCGCCGCAGCTCTATGGCTTGCAGAGCGAGAGGATGGTCAACGGCACGAGGGTGGACTTCGTCGCCGTGGACGAGGCGGGGAGGCCTGTGCTGGTGGAGGTTAAAGGCACCAACCTGGTCAGCGGGGAGGCGGCGCTGTTCCCTGACGCTCCCTCCCAGAGGGCCGTTAGGCAGCTAGAGGCGCTCCACGTGGCAGCTCTCCACGGGGTACGGAGCATCTTGGTCTTCACGGTGCTCCGCAGCGGTGCCAGAAGGGTGCAGCCCAACAGGAAGGTGGACCCCCGATTCGCCAGGTACCTCTGCGCTTACAGCCAGGCTGGCACCCTGGAGCTTCTAGCCTACAGCGTGAAGCCCGTGTACAGCGGAGGCGCAGTCAACGTGTACTTTGGCGGAAAGCTGCCCGTTGACGCTTGCACGTAAACCCGTAGAGCCGCTGCACACCTTCCAGGCTGCAACGGCTGTCGGGGGGCCAGCCAGACGCTGAAGCGCACGCGCTCACCAGGCCGCAGAGTTCGTGGAAAGGCTTAGGCGCTCTCCGGGAGCCTAGACAACGACGGCCTCAACCCGGAAGCAGCGATGGCCGCTGCGCTCCTGGTGGACCCACGCTTCAAGGGGATCCCCGAAAGCTGCACCGCACACGGTGCAGACCAGCCTGAAGCCCTTGCTCCTCTCCAGCCTCCTCCTAAGCTCCTCCTCAAGAGGCGGTAGAGGTGGCCTCAGCGGCAGGTGGTCTCCCCGGATCCCCGCCTTGGGCTTGTAGATCTCGCCCAAAACCCACGCAGCCTCCGCACTGCAAGCGGGGCGCAGAAGCCCCTATCTTTCTTGCCTTCCCCGGCTGGGGCAGCAGCAGCGTCAGCCTCTGCTGCAAGCATTCCGGGCTAGCCTCGAAGCACCCCATCCTCACATACAGGGTGGCTGCAGCCAGCGCGAGGGCGGCAACCCCTATGCCTGGGATGCAGAGGTACCTGTATCCCGGCTCACTGAAGTCTGTAAGCGGCAGCACCGTTACGAGGTCGTGCACGAGCTGGAGCCGCGGCTGGCAGCCGCGGGGTCGACCTTAATGCGGGGCTTTCCATCCTCGACACGCAGGCTAGCAGCCTACAGAATGCTGCTGCCGTCCTCCACCAAGCAGTGAGTGCAGGCCCAGCCGCTGCCCGAGACGACACGATAGCCCCTGACCAGCCCTGGCGTGTCCCAGGCGCCGCGGTAGACTGGCTCCTCCTGCTCCGTGTTCCAGTACCACCGCTGCCCCTCGTACGTGCTCCACGTCTCGCGGAACACCTCGTAGCTGGGATCGCACAGCTTGTTCACGAGAACATCAGCCATTGCAACCCACACCGGTGTCTCCGCTCGGCGGTAGCAGGGGAGGGCGCTGGGCCTACCTCCAGCCAAGCTCGGCAGCGCCGGTGCAGTAGACAGCGCCAGCAGGGGGATCCCCGCAGCGGTGCTACCCCCCATCGGCCAGCGCACCCGCACACGATCCGCCGAGCTGGGCTCTCGCAGTGCGCTCTGGAAGCCTTGCCCCGCACTGCCTCAATGCATCGGTGTAGGGACTGGAGCCGTATTATACCTAGTAATATTATATTGTAGAGGAGCCAGGAGGAGGTGGGCAGCAGCTTCAACGGGCTGCACGCTTCTAGCTGGTCTTGCTCCGTGTCCGTGCATGCACGGTATCTTACGCCTAACACTAGCCGCTCGTTAAGAGCCTATGCAGGAGCTCAGACGCTGCCTCAGCGGCTGCTGTCAGCCTGCGCGAGGCATCTTCTAGGAGCCTGGACTCCTCCTCGAGACCCTCTCTTGCCGCCTTGAGGGCTGCCCTACGCAGCTCCTCCGACGCGTGCTCGAGGATCGGGGCCGAGGTTGGCAGGATCCTTTCGGGCTCGCCTGCTGCGTCGAGAACAGCCATTAGAACATCCTCTAGGCTCTCGCAGACCCCCCGGAGCTCCTCCCGGCTGCAAGCTCTGCGCACCAGCTGCATGGCCTCCTCGACCAGCGAGGTGATTTCATCTCTGTAGCCCATCAGGCTCCATCCCCGCTACACCGTGGTTGCGTCAGCCATAATAGCGTGGCGCTGGCTCGGGCTTGGATCTGGAGGCGCTATGCTGTCTGGGCTCCGGCGCCTAGGGGCCGCAGCGTTGCCAGCACTACGACCTCGAGGATCTCGGCTAAGAGCAGGAGCAGCAGGCCTACGAGGATTATAGTCAGTATGGCACCGTACCAGTAGAGCTTGGCCGCCCACCCAGCCACCTTCTCGTCGCTGTGGGGTGCTAGAATCCCCATTAGGTCGCTCTTGTACTTGCCCATGAACAGCACGGCCACGTAGAGCAGCACCAGGCCCACCACCAGGCTGGCGCCGATCCCGGCAGGCCCCGCCGCAAGCCCTCCGAGGACAGCCCCAATTCCCACGAGGAAGGCTATCACTATGACAGCTGCGGTGAAGCCTACGGTCGAGATCAATGCGTAGTTGAACATCTCGCGCTTGCCGTAGTACGCGGCAATATGGTACATTCCGACGAGGTATAGGATAACCCCCACAAGCCCTAGGGTGGCCTTTGCAGTAGAGAGTATGGAGAGGACGAGGCCGATTGACGCTAGAACCTTGGCGGTTCTTAAATTCAAGAAGGCCCGCCACCGCCACAGATACAGACAGCCTACCACAAATATGTTCTCCCGACCCCCTCCTGTGGGGCAGCCCTCTGCTGCTCCGGGCGGAACGAGCTTGAACCTGAGGTCGGCTGTGCACAGGTACAGCTAGCGCGGAGCCGCGGCTGCTTCGAAGCCATACCTGCGCAACGGGCCCCCTTACCGGCCATAGAGGCGGCTCCCTGGAGGCTTCGGCTGTATCTGGTAGGCTGCGGCGCTCCTATCTGGCTGCAGATGGTGCTGCGCCTAGGCTCCCCATCTGGGCGGTGTACAGCTGGTAGAACTTGCCCCGCCTGGCCAGCAGCTCGTAGGGTGCCCCCTCCTCAACAATCCTGCCGTCTTCGAGCACTACCACCCTGTCTGCCTCGAGGGCTGCCGTGAGCCGGTGCGCTATTATTATGGCTGTTCTACCCCGCATGAGCCTCCTCATGGCCCTCCTCACGATCTCCTCCGTCGCCGGATCAACGCTGGAGAGAGCCTCGTCTAGAACCACGATGTCCGGATCCATCAGCATAGCCCTGGCTATCGCTATGAGCTGCTTCTCTCCGGTGGAGATCCTCTTACCGGCCTCCCCGGCATCCGTCCTGTAGCCCTGGGGTAGGCTCTCTATGAAGTCGTGGATGCCGAGCTCCCTGCAGGTGGCGATCACCTCTTCCTCCGTGGCGTCGGGCCTGACTATCCTTATGTTGTCGAGTATCGTGCCGGGGAAGAGGTAGGTCTCCTGGGGAACGTAGGCTATCCTCCTCCTGAGGGAGCGGATGCTGATCCTCCTCACATCGACGCCGTCCACGAGTATCTCGCCGCTCGTGGGGTCGTAGAAACGGAGGAGCAGGTTGACGAGCGTGGTTTTTCCAGCTCCCGTGTGGCCTACGAGGGCTACTGTCTCCCCGGGCCTGATACGGAGCGAGACATTCTTTATCACGGGTCTTCCAGGCTCATACTCGAACCACACGTTCCTGTACTCGACCTCCCCCCTCAGCTTGCCGACCTCCATGAGGCCCTCGTCGGGCTCGGGCTTGGCGCCGTCTATCACCTCGTATATCCTCTCGAGCGACGCCAGAGCGGACTGGAGAGAATCGTAGACGGTCACGACGTTGTTTATCGGGCCCCTGAACCTCTGCACGTACTGCACAAACGCGGCAACTACGCCTATGCTTGCAGCACCCTGCATAACGAGGTAGCTCCCGTATATGAGCACCACTGCGACGGAAAGTATCGTGGAGATGTTCATGATGGGCCAGAAGAGGCCCATGTAGATGGCAACCCTCATGAACGCCCTTACCGTCTCCCTGCTCGCTCTTCTAAACTCCCTCTCAGCGTCTGCCTCCCTACCGAAGGCTTTAATCGTCTCTATCCCCGACACGCTCTCCTCAACTATGGTTGACACCTGCGCAATCTTCTCCCTGGTTTCCCTATAGGCCCTCCTCATCCTACCCCCGAAGTACTTGGCTACGAAGACCATTAGAGGCACCGTGGAGAGGGCCACCAGGGTTAGGCGGACGTTTAGGAGAAGCATCGCTGCGACAATGCCCACGAGGGAGACGAGGTCCCCGAGGCTGCCGAGCATGCCCGAGACAAACACTTCGTTGACTATGCTAGTGTCGTTCACAACCCTCGACACAAGGTCGCCCGTCTGCTTGTCCTTGAAGTAGCCTATCCGGGCGTGAAGCAGCTTGCCGAGAGCCCTGTTCCTCAAGTCGTAGAGAACCCTCTGCCCGAACACCTGTATGTACCACGTCCTCAGCGAGGAGAAGCCCCACTGGGCTACGAGCGAGGCTAGGTACAGCGAGGCGATGAGGGGCAGCCCCTCGTACCTGCGCGCCACGATGTACTGGTCTATGGCCACCTTCAGTATGTAGGGGGAGGCTAGGCTTGCAATGGCCGTCCCCAGTATGGTGGCGACAACCGCTGCGAGGAGCCTGCGGTGAGTAAGGGTCTCAGACAGGAACCTCCTCAGCAGCCTCCACGTGGAGCCCTGGGCAGCCCTAGCCACCGTTCTCACCCAGCATAGAGCGGTATATCCTGTAGTAGAGCCCTCCCTTCTCCAGCAGCTCTGCGTGAGTGCCCTCCTCAACGATTCTGCCGCGGTCCATCACCAGAACCCTGTCGGCTAGGGAGATGAGGGAAGGCCTCTGCGTAACTATTATCACGGTCCTCCCCTTCAGAATCTCGCGCAGATCCTCCACGAGCGCCTTCTCGGTCTCTGCGTCCAGGTTTGATACGGGGTCGTCTAGGAGGAGGATTTTGGGGTTGCCCACCAGGGCTCTGGCTATGGCTATCCGCTGCCTCTGGCCCCCCGAGAGGGATACGCCACGCTCTCCCACGGGAGTCTCGTAGCCCCGGGGCAGGCTGGCTATGAAGTCGTGTATTTTAGCTATCTTCGCCGCCTCCACGATCTCCCTCAGCGTGGCCCCGGGGTTGCCCAGCGCGATGTTCTCCCGTATCGACCTGTTGAATATGAACGGCTCCTGGGGAACGTAGCCTATGTGCCTCCGGAGGGACGACAGGCTGACGTCCCTTATGTCGATCCCATCGATTAGTATCCTCCCGCTGTCGGGATCGTAGAGGCGCAGCAGCAGCTTAAGCACAGTCGACTTCCCAGACCCCGGTGGGCCCACTATAACAACCTTCTCGCCGGGCCTTACCTTAAACGTGACATCCCGCAGTACAGGCTTTCCCGGCTGGTAGCTGAAGGTCACGTTTTCAAAGACCACCTCTCCGCGGACATCCTTTAAGTTGATGGCGTCTGGCTTCTCTGCGACCTTGGGCTGCGCGTCGATTATGTCGAAAAGCCTCTTTGATGCTGCTATGGCTCTCTCAATATCACCTATGGAGAACCCGAGGGCTGTTAGGGGCCACATCAGCGTGAGCATATACGTGAGGAAGGCCACGAGAACTCCAACGGTCAGCGTGCCAGCAACTATAGCCATGGCCCCGTAGTACAGCATGCCCGCCATTGCGACGCCCGTCACCAGTATGGGGGCGTTGCCGTAGATTGCGGTGAGCCTGGACGCCTGCAGGCTGTAGTCGTAGAATCTCCTATTCTCCTCGGCGAAGCTGCTGTACATCCTATCCTCAAGCGCCATAGCCTTGACGCTCTTTATGCCAGCAAGCGTCGCAGCCGCGATACCTGCCAGAACGCCCGTCTGATGCCTCACCTTGTCGTAGATTGGCCTCACGCTCTCGCCATACCTGAAGCTGAGCGCGACAGACGCGACGATGGTTGCCGCAGCTATGGCTGTTAGGCGGGGGCTCATCGTGTACATGTAGTACATGGACACGGCTATCAGGAACAGCGAGTATATGAGCATCCTGAGCCGGAAGGAGAGGAACCTCGCTACCCTCTCGGCATCGTTCGTGACACGGGATATCAGCTGCCCGACAAGCGTGTTGTCGAAGAAGTCCATCGACTGCCTCTGTATAGACGTAAAAGCCTCCATCCTGACCTCGTACACAGCCTCCTGCGCCAGCTTCGTCAAAACGTACCTGCCTGCGAAGCTGAATAGGCCGCTGAGCGCTGTAGCAGCTATGATGAGCGCTGCAAAGTATGCCGCCTCGCGCACGTTGCCCGCGACAACACCTCGATCGACAGCATCTCTAACGAGAACCGGGACAACGCCGCTCGTGTACGCCATAGCGATAACCGAGGCTACACCTGCAGCTAGAAGCTTCCTCCTACGCGCAACGTAGCCCATAAGCCTAATGAAAACCCTCCAGCCGCTGTACTTCTCCAACACGTGCACCGTTAGGGGGATCCGTGAACCCGTATCCTAGCTAGCCCCTGCGCACACCAAGCAACATATTGGTTGCCGCCAAAAATATGCAGCACGCCGCCCCTAGCGTGGACCATTGCTACCCCTTTCACCCCTCTTCCGTGCACCAAGCTTTAGCAGGGCCTCCTCAACCTCCCTGGGCACCTTAACGGGCTTGAACGAGCTGGGGTCAACGGCAACTGTGACTATCTTGCACCTGGCTGCGAGGACTCCAAGGTCGAGGTTGTGCACCTCGTACTCGTAGGTTATGCTCTTCTCCCCAACCTCTATCCCGACTACGTCGACGCGGTACCTGTCATGGACTCTGAGAGGCGCATAGTAGTCGCAGGAAGCGTGCACCCGGGGAAACATGGGCTTCCCAGGCTCCCACTTCACGCCTGCAGCGCTTTGCAGCAGCTCCTCCTCGGTGGCCTCGCAGTACCTAAAGAAGGTGGAAAAGTGGGCTATCTGGGCTGCATCCGTCTCGCTCCAGTAGACTCTCCCCTCCCAGGAGAATATGGGCACGACCACCACCCCGAAGAGCCCAAATCCCCGCGTCCAGCACGCTGTAGGGGCTATCTAATACTATGCTGCCGTAATCTGAGATAAATTTCCAGCAGCATACTACGCCTGCAGCCTGCCCCGAGGCCGCCGAGCGGCGCATGCAGACCATCCTGTACCCAGAACGGCTGCTTAGCCGTTCGCATCGCCCCGCGGGAACAACGCCAGCGGGCACTGCCCAGCGCCAGCTGGCTGGAATACGAAACATTTATAATTAAGTAACACTTACAGAAAGCTTGGTGGCAAACGTGTCCGAGCCAAAGAAGCGGAGCTTCCTCCCCGAAAAGCTTCCAGAGAGGCCGGAGATACGCGGCATAGACCCTAGGAGGGTCGTTGACCTCCTAGTCGGCGCTCTCGCCGACGAGTTCCTGGCTTACCACCAGTACGTGCTCACCGCGTACGCGCTCAAGGGCCACGTGTCGGAGGAGCTCGCAGAAGTGTTCAAGAAGATTGCAGAGGACGAGCTTAACGACCACTTCCACAAGCTTGCACAGAGGCTCCAGGACTTCGACGTCGATATCCCAGACTTTAGGGATCTGTGGAGCCTAAGCAGGTGCAAGCAGCCCGAGCTTCCCGACAACCCCTACGACGTGGATGCGTGGCTTAAAGCCGGCATAGAGGCGGAGGAGTGCGCGATAAGGTACTACAGGGAGATCTACGGCGAGGTTAAAGATAGGGATCCGGTAACGGAGGAGATCGTCGAGGATATACTCGCCGACGAGGTAGAGCACCACACGCTGTTCAAGAACCTGCTCTCGGGCAAAGCCTAGCGGCAATTCAGCTCGGGAGGCTGAAGGTAGGATGGCTCGCAGGTGCGGCAGGAGGAAGAAGAGCGAGCAGGAGAAGAAGTAGTCCCGGACCCCAAAGCTCCTAAAACCGTTTTAACAGGCCAAAACCCCGGCAGCGCCCCCCGCACGTTGCAGCTCTACCCGGGGTTGAAGCCGCATCAGCCACTGCTGACATCCTCAGGCCGCAGAAAAGATCCCCAGCTGGCAGGGTCAGGCCGCTCCTCCAAAGCGTTGGCGCCGCGCAGAAGCCTTTATCCGCCGCATCTCCGGCGGAGGAGGGGGTCTTAACACTTTGAACGGCTACCTGGGCTACAGCGTTGTCCTCGCGAGGCTCGCCAACGATAGGAGGCTGCTACCCGCCGATGCGCCAAAGCTGCGCGAGCTGCTCAGGAGGGTTGTGGCTCGCCCCCTCACAGTCCACGTGGCGCCGCGCTGGATCGAGGCTGTGATTTTCAGCGCACCCTCACCGGGCGAGGTTGAGCGGAGGCTCAGAGGGGCCGGGTTCCGCGTTCTCGAGGTATACAGTGTGGAGGCCGAGCACAAGGCCTCGGGAGGGGATCCCGTGGAGCTGCTGCAGAGGTACAGCCACATGATGGCCTCAGCCAGGTTCTGGGAGGCACACACCGTCGGCGAGGACGTGTGGCACAGCTGCGGGCCCCTAGGCAGGCTGCTCGCTGCGCTCGCGGGAGCACACGCAAAGGCGCAGGAGGGGCTTCTCGAAGCGGCCAGGAGGATCGTGGCGAGAGTGCGGGAGGAGGCTGGGGGCCTAAGGGTAGCGGATCTTGTGGACTGGAGCTGCCTGCTCAGAACGGTGGAGCTAACCTACACGGGGAGGGAGGCAAACCCCCTGCCATGCTTGGAGAAGCTCATCGAGCGCGTAACGCAGTCAGGGTGCTCCAGCAGGCCGCCCCAGTAAGCTGTATCTCTCTGGCAGCAGCGCACCCTCCATGCTGCCGGAGCTGTCCGCGCGCTTCAACGATCACGTTCCCCGCTAGGGGCCTGGTGGGGGATACGCACAGCCACGCTCTCATGTGGGTTGCGTCGGGCACTCTGGGGGCGTTCAGCTCCAGCGCGCTAGATTGCGGAAGCAGGTTTTCCCGGGTTACTGCATTCTGCTTGCCACCTCCTCTACCAGCTGCTGTACCCTCTTAAGCGACTTCTCCACATCCTCCCTGCTGCACCAGCCCTCGTAGAAGCAGGTGTGCATGCTCTGCGCAGCGTTCCAGGAGTCGTGAACCCATTCTCCCAGGTCCTTCTCCATCCTCCTTTTATACTCCCACAGCTCCCCGTGGCCCGAAAGCCTCCTACCCTCCCTCCACTCAGCGTAGGCCTTCACAGCCAGTGCTGCTGCACCCCAGGCCTTCTCAGCCGCTTGCCTAACGCTCCCCCTTCCAAGCTCCTCCCAGGCCTGCTCAAGCAGCTCCCTAGAGGCCTCAATGTACTCCCGGGCCCTCTCAGAGGGGTCGAGATTCTGGGAAACGAGCTCAACCAGGTACTCCTCTAGGCTAAGGCCCTGCTTCTCAGCCTCTCTTCGTAGCCTCCTAGCGATAGTGCGTGGAAGCCTAACAGTCTCGGCAGTCAAGCCCGAAAAACCCTCAGTAAACCTCAATGGAGGTACAGCTTTATAAAGGGGTGTTTGTCGGGGCCAAGGCCGTTAAGGCTAGCGGACACGGGCCTAGTGCTAGCTTGCCGGTCTACTGCGCTACGCCTCGCCGGGGTTAATCCTCTCCTCAACCGCTGCCTGCCCGCGGCCTAGCGGTAGCTAGCCCGTGCTGCCGCCTCCAATAACCAGGGTCTCCTACAAGGCAGAACCCCGCCAGGCAGCCGCCAGTATACACCTCTCGTATCAATATAATAAGGTATAAGTATAGGTGGTCCTAACTAAACCAGAAACAGCGAGTAGGAATAGTCTAGGGTGGGCTTCGGGTGGTCTCGAGCAAGGTCTTCGCGGCCGTAGTTGCTGCAGTAGCCATAATCATGTTCGCCGCCGGCTACTTCGCGTACCCGCTGATCAAGCCTAGCGCTCCAGAGCAGGCGTCGAAGTGGGAGGAGATCCAGAGGAGAGGATACATCATAGTGGCCACGTCGCCGGACTGGCCCCCCTTCGAGTTCATCGACCCGAAGACCAAGGAGATTGTCGGCTACGAGGTGGACCTAATGAACGCTATAGCGGAGAAGCTGGGCCTTAGGGTGGAGTGGAGACCCATGAGCTTCGACGCCATAATAGCTGCCGTGAAGACTGGCGAGGTGGACCTCGGAGTAAGCGGCTTCTCGATCACGCCAGAGAGAACCGAGGAGGTGCTATTCACCATATACCATGACGTAACCGAGGTTCAGCTGATAATGCTCGAGAGCAGGGCCAGGGAGCTCGGCATAACCAGGCTGAACTCCCTAGAGGACATAGCCAAGTACAACCTGGTCGTCGGCACAGGCAGCGGCACCACGGAGCTAGACGAGCTCCTGGAGCTGGTCAAGAGGGGCGTGATAAGGAGCGACCAGGTGAAGCAGTACAAGGACTTCGGAGCAGCCCTCAAGGACCTCGAGGCTGGGAGGATCGATGCCGTGTACGCTGAGACCCCAGTCACCACCTGGTGGATCTCGACGGAGCCCTACAAGCTCGTGGTGGTTTACAGCAGGCCGTACTGGCCCGTAGCCTTTGTAGCCAGCAAGGATGCTGTGGACCTGGTGCAGAAGATCAACGGCGTACTAGCCGAGATGATAGCCAGCGGTGAGCTGCACCAGATTAAGGCTAAGTGGAACGTGACCACACCCCCGTAAGCTGGTGCCAGCAGCTACCAGCGTGACGGGCCAGGGGGCTGGACCCCATGTCAATGGCCTCCGACCTCCTTTTTCTCCTGAGGGGCCTGCCCGCCACCGTTTCCATATCGTTTATCTCCTTCGGCATAGGGTTCGTGCTCGGCATAGCGCTGGCGTTCACGCGCCTCTACGGCCCCAGGCCTGCTGCCATGCTGGCCGACGCCTACGTCAAGCTGTTCCTCGGCGTGCCGGTCCTGGTATTCATGCTTCTGCTGCACTTCGGCTTGGGCGGCTACATCGCGCTGTTTAAGAGCGCCTACGTAAGCTCGTTTGTGGCGCTTGGGCTTAGGAGCGGCGCCTACCAGTCGCAGATCTTCGTGGCAGCGATGAACAGCATACCCCGAGACCAGCTGATGGCGGCAAAGGCCCTAGGGCTGACCAGAGCTCAGACCCTCAGGTACATAATCCTACCGCAAGCCTTCATGGTGGCTCTCCCCGGCCTGGGGAGCGAGATAGCCCTGCTGATAAAGGACTCCTCGTACTCCTTCATACTCGGCGTCCTCGACCTCACCAAGCACGCCGACATACTGAGGGCTGCGTACAGGAAGTTCGTCGCCCCATATATAA
>JBEVCG010000030.1:0-10621 GCA_040514325.1 Thermoproteota archaeon
CCTTACCATTTGCAGTTGGGTAAATTATGTTTGGGTTACATGCATAGCCAGAACGTTTGTTCCAGGAGATGATGTATAGAAGCCCTTCAGTCATTAGGATCGGCGGAGAAAGAATTTCGAGAACGCGACAAGTTGACGTCAGCTGTTTCTAGCTCTAGACAGCGCCGATCTAGCCTAGAACACGCACCAGCTGACCAAGTATCTTGGCCTTACCTCCCGTAGGTTCTACGAGCGGGTTACCACATACTAGGCAACGGGCCGGGAATGTCGCGTGGCTGAACACCACTTGTTCGTTGCCACATACCGTACACTTGACCAGAAGGAACCTGCTGCGAGGCTGCGGAATCAGCACCTTAGTCCTCTTCAATCCTACCTCACCTCCACAAGCTCAACCTTCTTCAGCCTAATTCCGTGCCTGTGTAAGATGTAGCCGCACTTCTGGCACTTCAGCTTAAGCACAACCTTCTTCGTGACTTTAGCGAACCTCTTCTGCTCTGGTTTCCTTTTGCTGCCGTAGCCCTCCTGCTTCCTTCTATACCTCCTCTCTCCTTCTGCCAGGCTGCGTCGCTTTCCGTGCTTGTATATCGCTACGCTATGAGGCGTGTGCGTCCTGCATCTCGGACAGTACGTGGTAATAACTTTAGGCACTTTCACAGCAGCCACCTCTGCTTTGCTGCTCCTAAAAGCAAAAGTCGATCCCTCTTCCTTAAAAGCGGTTATCTCTCAACCTCATCAGCGCGTGTCTCGGGGAGAAGTCTTAGAGTTTCGATAAAGTATGCTGCTTCTAGTTTCGGCGCCAACTCGAGGGAGACGCAGACATATTTGCTTCTTTCAACGAACCTCCCATTTAGCTCAAAGCCTTTTAACACCCTAGCTAGAACACAGTCACCGTTCCTTATTCTGAGCCAGGACAGTATTTCCGCCAGCAGCTTTGCCTCATCAAACGACCTCCCCTGACCGTTACTTATGGCCCTGGCTAGAACTTCTACATACCTCTGAACGGCAGACAGGTATGCCTTGGCTAGGCCCAACTTAGCAGACCAATAGTCTGATAAAGTTTCAGTAAATACTGACCGAAAACCTTCGAGTAGCTGCTGGACATCCTTCAACGAGCTACCATCCAGAGCTCTTCTGGCTGCCTCCAACAACATCAGAAGGCCGCTGCCTGCCTCCATCGTCCGCTGCACCTCCCTTCAAGCTTAACCGACTCCAGCCGGTATGGCCAGACCCCGTGCCATTAAGAAAATTGCCAGAGGGGCAGAAAGCGATACCCTCGTACTCTGCTTGAGCTTAAGTCTGTGCCCCAATATCGAGACGGGTTTTTCCGCTGAGACTAGAAGCTCTACGCGTATAGGATCTTCTCTGCGGAACGGGCTTAGATCCTCTGTAAGCGAGAAGCGCTCCAGTTCCCTAACATCGAGAGGCTTAACTAGTAGCCCCGTTTTTCCATGTATGCTCAGTGGAACACGGATTAGCCTCTTCACATCAATGGTAACCTGTGTGTCTATTCCTATCGGGGTGTACTTGAGGGCCCTTTCAAGGTAACTTTCGTAGTCTTGCAGCCACTCCTCTTCAATGAGAAGACCGGGAGAGGTTACGAGCTTGGCTAAGTGAGGCTTACCGTCAAGAGCGCTAAGCCGTGCTATTATCCGTGCAATGCGACCACGTATGCCAGGCATAACAGTCTTTACAGGCACTGGACGGACTGCTGCCCGTCGGAGGCTCAGAGAGGGCTTTAACAGCTCCATCTTCAAGGCCTCCAAATCCAAGCCGACGCATGCAAGGTAGTTTACTATCTCCCGCCTTACATCGCCGTCTGCCTGAGCGTATTCGTCATTATCTCCTAAATACGCCGTTACGTGGAAGCCTCTGTGGCCAGAAAACTCTATGAACAGCTGAGATCTGCTTAAGCCCAGCTCCTGCGTGAGAGCGTCAATGAGGTTTAACGTGTGAAGTTTAGCTTCCTCTATACAGCGATGGTCTACAAAAGACGCCAACTCTCCCTCCACTGTCTCTACATGTACTGTTCCCTCTCCACAGCCGGCGAGGTGGTCAGCGTCTATGTCGAATGTCAGATCTGCCGACCGCCACCCCTTGCTCTCCATGTCTTCTGCAGCAGGATTATCGTAGCGTGCCGACGAGTAGTAGAAATGCCTTGGCGCGTTTCTTCTTAGATACTCTCCAACTTCTGTCCTTGTGCGGAATGACATGTGGCGTGTATAAGACTTAGAAAGCCACTTCTGTGCAGCAAACTCTCGAAAGGCAAAATCCGAGGGCAACACTACATCGTTCTTAGAGTAGTATTCTTTGAACTTAGATTGGAGAAAGCTCACCGCAAACTTTCTCCACCGCTGATAGTTAAGCTCTGCCGTCAATATAGTTATTCCACCCGCGGGGCAACTAGAAACCCGAAGTAGGCGCTCTCCGGAAGCTCGTGGTCCACCTGGACGGGCATAGCGCTGCTGAACTTTATGGTAATTTTGTCTGCTACCCTTGCTGCAGGCGACAAATCTATGAAGTACTCAAGGGAATAGCTGGCTCTTTGCTCGTCTTCCACTTGCAGTTCTATGAGGGACCCGCTCTCCATGGTGTAAGCTATCTCGACTTCGGCTGTCTCGCTCGAGGAGATAGCCAAAAGTCTATCTTCGGACGCTACAAACGTTATAACGTCACCCACGAGCTCTAGGTCCTTTAACATATCTCTGTACGCGTCACTTATGATGCTCGCTACAGCCTTATACTCGAGGCGCGGCTCTGGAACCTCCTCAGCCGCTACATCTAGGAGCGGGAGCCAGAAGCTTCTCTCACCCTTACCTCTAAACGTCACAACGAAGCTATTATCTTCAAGGGATAGCATCAGCCTGTCATCCTTTGTTGCTCTCCGAAGAACCTTCCCTAGATCTTCGAAGTTCACACCGATGGTTGTCTTATCTTCAACCTCGAATACGTCAAACGCTGTTGGCGGGAACCTCATTTGAACCAGAACAACATGCGAAGGATCCATTGCCCTAAAGGTTAAGCCTTCCTCAGGATCTACTATAAAGATCCCCTCCTCTATCACTCTTGAAATGGACGTTACAAGGTATCTCCACACTCTAGCATCAAAGAATTCTAGCCTCAATAGATCCTTCCCGGAATATCTAGTGAAGCGCCTTGGGTATTTAAGGTAAGATACAGCAGTGTCTTGAATGAATGATTTTGCTCATAATTATTGATTCTTTTTCAATAAATTCTTAACAATAGTTATCCCGGCTAAGCTGAGCCTAAACGCTCTCTCGGCGTATGGACGTGAAGATACCGTTACGGGGGTTCTCCTATAAGCTTCGAGGATATCCTCGTGTATCTTCTCAAATATTGAGAGGAGCAGCTTGAGGCTCTCCTCACACGCCTTAACTCTATCCAAATTCCAGGTGTTGCTGTCCATTAGTCGTACTCCCTCCATACATGCCCGCACCTAACGCATTTGAAGAATCTTGTAGGAGGCTCGTCAGCTCTTCTCGTCTGAAGCAGCCAGTAGTAAGCCTCGCCATAGCCACACTTCGGGCATTGAGCGGAGGTTCTTGGAAGCGTCTGAAGCTCCTCCGCCCTATTTACAACAATAATCCTCTCCTTTTCGCTGTGCCTTATCTTTTCGACAATAGTTGCATTCTGGGGCTCGGACGGCAGCTCGGAGTATCCGCAGCTTGGGCAGACCCAGTACGGCTGGTCTCCGGTCCTCCTCACAACCATCAGCGAGCCACAACGCGGGCAGAATCTCATCATGCACCACCTCCCCTAAGCTTGCCTGCCCACACCCACTCTCTTCTAGCCAGGCTCGTCTTCTGGACGAACTCCCCGTTTCTTAATGTTTTCCTTTAAGGTGCTGCGCAGCCTAGCGATGGATTTGCATACACGTTCAATAACTTCTCTAACATAGGCCGCACAGTCTCCTCCATACTTCTCTAGGCCTAGAAGAGGCACTCCAAGTTTGTTTGCTAAAGGTTCTGGCCAAGCATAGCGCACTTGCTCGCGCAGCGAAGAAGATGCAAACTTCTCCACCGCACTGAACAAGTCTTCTGCGACTATAAGGTTCTCTATTCTTTGGGGGGACCTAAGCACGGCTACAATGCCTATGTCTCCACAGGAAAAAGCTATGGCGAGTCGGGCCTCACCCTTCCGCACAGCCGCCTCCACGCTTTAGGGCCTCATCAAACTTTGACACGAACTCCTCAACATCTGCGATTATCTTTTTCAAAACCTCGTGAAGAACCTCAAGAGGGTCGTTTCCTTTGGCTACAGATATCACGACAACGGGATTTGAGACGAGGGGATGAGATATCATATATGACGCATAGGTTACGTTGGGCATTCTGATGGCATACTTGACTATCAGGTTAGCTAGTGTATGGTCCTCACCTACGAGCTCGACTTCTAGGCTGTTTCCTTCGTGTTTAAGTATCTTGATTTCTGGACCCACTTTCTTTGCCCCCACCGCCCTTATTCGTTAAGGCACCCTTTAGAAGTACCGCCAGCCTTCTAATCGCGACGCGCCAATCCATAGCAAGCGTGACCTTTCCTTGTGAATTTTTAAATATCTTGCTTCTGAGGCCGTACTCTATCACCGTGCTGGGTGGAAGCCTAAGACCAGAGGCCAAGGCCGCCACAACACGCTTAGACGCTGTGCCAGACAATGTGTACTTTACTTCATCGACGGTCTGAACGATAAGGCGAGCAGCATCAACTATCTCCTCAAAGGGCGCATTTGTGCGGATAACGCCCTTCCCTTCAAGGAGTTCGGCCTCGTATCCGCGAAGCCTTAAAGCGTATACCAAAGCCTCGGGCGAAAAAGTCCGCCTTACTTCTTTTACTAGGGTTTCTACGCTTATCTGCATGGTTTTTCTTAGGTTGTATATTTCCCAAAGCTCTGCCACAGCCTGCTTGATTTTGAGCCATGAGCTTTTCATTTCAGAGTCGAGGCCAACAAGCTTCACCACTGCTCGTCCGTGCTCCAGCTTTATCTCACCCTGTGGTGTGTCCAGCGCCTTTGACAGCTTTTCGTAGACTTTTTCCAGCGGTAAGCCTGGCGGGATGTTTATCACATAGACCCTCTTTCGAAGGGGCAAGCGCACACACCTAAGAAGCTTAGCCTCTGCTAACGTAGATGTAAATAGGCGAAACCTTTCTCGTCTCTTTGTTTCCGCAAGACAAGCACACCAGCGTGTTAGATGAAGTGCTAACCCGGTAGAGGGGGGCACCGCAGTTGGAACAGAAAGCGAGCACTACACCATCGCTGGGTCTCCTTATCGACAGCACCAACGGAGCTAGATCAGATATCACTGTACCTCTTATGTAATCTCCTATCCGAACGACATCGTATATGTTCTCAACGCGCGTATCGCTGCTCTGTGATACGTGGAGGACCGCTGTGTACTCGCCGCTGTAGCTTCGCATCCTGTCGTCAGCGATCACCTTTATTAGTGCAATGTCCTCTCTAGGTACCCCGTATACTACACCTCTAACTACATCATTTCGTCTAGGAACCCGTGGCTTACTGCCAAGCGGCTTGACCACCACGCGCCTGCTCTTCATATCAATGTTAACCACACCAGGTACAGCTGCTCTTAGACGACCCCTCTCGTCAACGTAGACTCCCTCGCCGGGCACAAACTCTTCTATGCTGCCTATAACCTGGCCTGGCACTACCGCCACTCCTTGCAAATTCCTCTCGCCCAGTTTCAACCACCTTGACATCAGGGTTCACAGCTAACCTATTGCACGCAGCTGCCCATCCAAGACACCTTAGACGGCACCTCCTAGTATATGGTGGCTGGGAGGCTTCAGCTATTAGCCTTCTCGGCCACAATAACAAGAACCGGTATCCTATAAACCCGTCTCCTGTGTGTATCGAACTGCGCAGGTAGGGGGAACTCCTCTCTGAACACCTTGGCAACCCCGTAGCCGAGCCTCTTGAGCATAGCCGACACGAACTCAAGCACCCCCGGTCGGAGTGAGTGTATGCTGACTATAACCTTAGGGGAAAGCCCCGCCGCTTGTTCTACGAACATAGCGTCAGAGCTGCTTCTACGAGTACCTCCAAACGGGGGGTTCATTAGTACGCAAAATCTAGAGCCAGCGCGAAGTGGTAGAAGTCTTACATCACCCTGAACGAAGTCCACAATCAGCCTGCTGTAAGCTCTACTAGCGGTAGCGCTGTTTAACCCCTCAGCATCAATGTCAAGGCCTACCGCATAAAGGCCAAGTATCGATGAGGCGAAAGCCAACATGCCAGTACCCGTCCCCAGATCGACCGCAACCCAGCATTCATTGCGGGAGGCTAGGAATAATGCCATTCTCACTGCCAGGTCTGCTGGTGTTCTATACTGCTCTAGTTCTCGCCTGGGTCTGGGATACCTTGGCACAATCTTTTCAAGCTCTATAGCTACCCTACGCAGCTTAGCCGGCTTAAGGCCCTCCAAGGTAGCCTCCACCAGCCTTACCACGGAAACTTGTAATGCGATAGATCCAGCGTCTTTTCAAACACCATCCTAGCCTCTCCAGGAGTTAGCACGGGCTTCCAGTAATCATCCAAGTCTTCGACAGCTATGCGAGGACAAGAGGCAACTACGAAGAACTTGTATTCTCCCGGAGAGAGGTTATCGAGGAACTCTCGCTGCATGTAACGTGATAGGATAATCCTTACCTTGTACCCGCTTTTTTCGCCAAGCCTCTTGAGGAACGAAACCACCCCAGGCCTGCTCTGCCCCGGCATTAAGCCGGAAATTACCGCAACCTTGCCGGGTCCGAACTCCATAGCTTGCTTTACCTTCCACAATCTCTTAGACAAAATTCTTGCCACCTTTTCGTTCACGGACTCTACACTATTTGTGTAGGGGTCAGCTCTGTACACCGTAGAGCCTCCTGCAAGCGCTAGGCCCAAACCTACAGCGTGAAAATAGCCACCAGCAATCACAACGAACGAGTCTACTGCCGAGCGAAGCTTCAAGAGGGGGGCGTACCAGCACCCGGTTATAGGCACAGATGCCTTCACGTCAAATCCTAAGCTGCTCAGCCTACGTACAATCACATCTGCAAGCTTCTTATGCTGAACGGAGAAGCCTATAGCAACCTTCGTGCCACCAGTCTGAGAAAGAGCACTTGCGATAGCGCCCGATATCCGCTCAGCGTCACCTCCAATGTACTCTGCCGTCACCGTGAAAACGCCTTCTGGTAATTTCCTCGTACAGGAGCCGAAGGAGCATAGCGGGTACGGGTAATCTTCGTGGCCTATATGTACTACAACCACGCCGTCTGTGCCTAACTCAAGCGAAATGCTGCAGAGACCAAAAGCAGGCTCTAACCTGTAGGTTATCTCGGAATGTGGGAAACACTTCTCCAAGAGGCTTGAAACGAGCTCCAGGTACTTAACAAGTCCCTGAGGAGCCTCCAGCACAATAGTCTTTGGGGGCTTCTCCACCGACGATAAAACCTTACTGAAGTCAAACACATAGCCATCTACCACCCAGCAGCACGTCCCGCACTCCTCAACTCTCAAAGCAAACCGCCTCTGCACCCAGAAGAGTACTAGGGGGCCAGCGGCTCCAACGCTCAGTAAATGGTTGCAAGGGGGAAGTTGCACGGAGCGTGCTTATGGAGATGAGCGGCGGAGAGCATCAAACTGTGCCCTAAAACCATGCTAGCTCGCTGCCTCGGCTTCTACATTTTGCTTTAGGGGTATCACTCTAACTCTCGAAGGCAGAGGCAGTTTCGAGGCACCTACCCTAAGAGCTTCCATAGCTTTATCTATATGCTCCTTCCTTACTCTGACCTCCAACACAGCCTGGCCTGGGAAGACACGGGCAGCGGTTCCGACAGGTTTGCCGAACGCTTGTCTCATGCCCTCCTGAAGCCTGTCAGCACCTGCAAATGCCATCATTTTGTTCTCTCTAAGGACGTGGTGAGGATACACACGCACTCTAAACCAGTAGTTGTCTTCGCCTATGGACGTGGAGAGGTACTTGTGAACCATAACACGAGCTGCCTCTAGCGCGTTGTGGCGTATTTGGCCACGCTCCAGCACGTAGAGCTCTAGAGCGTAGTCATAGTCTCCATGAGGGTTGCCCATGGTGAACTTCTGTATTTTAGGTGGTGGCGTACCGTGTATGTACTCTTTCCTTGTGTAGGGAGGGCCCGAGAACGCCTTCGACCGCCTCTTTGTATAGCAGCGCGCGGGCTTCTGAGGCATCGCTGTACACCCTCCACGCCGGTATCTCCCGGGTAATTTGTGACCCCTTATAAAGAAGGTGCTGCTCCTAGCCGACTTATCGCTTTACAGGCTTAGGACGATTATGTGGGGATACAAGCCACCATGTGCAACTGTACGCTCGTGAGACACCTTGAGACCTACCTCCTCGCCCACTTCCTTAACGAACTCATGCTCGGTGGTGATAAGGGTGATGGATTTCCCGACGATGTTCGCAGCCTCTGCCACGAACTTCTTGTAGAGTTCCCTTACGCGGCGCGGGCTTCCCATCCTTATCCCGTAAGGGGGATTAGAGACAATAACATCGACGGATCTAACGTAGGACGAAAGCCTTCTGGCATCGCCCACGAGGAATTTTATCCTCTTGTCGACAAGAGCCGCCTTTGCGTTTGCCACCGCACCTCTTATGTGCCGAGGACTTTTATCCATACAGACTATCGGCGAATCCTCGAAGGTGTAGGCAGCTTCAACCGGTATAGTGCCACCGCCGCACATGGGGTCCAGCACGCTCATCCCGTCAACAGCTCCTGAGAGCATTATCATGGCATATGCGAGAGTGGGCTTAAGGGCAGCAGGATGATCATAGACTCGATAGCCTCTTCGATGCCATGAGATGTCTCCTCCGAGTTCTATGGATATGAAAACCTCGTCTTCGATTACATCGGCTGCCACTATTACTGAGGGGTGCTCTAGGTCTACCTCGGGCTTGAACCCCAACCGTTCCTTAACCGAGGACACTATTGCATCGCCTACAACCCTAGCAACATCAAGCGAGGTGAACTCGTGAACGCCTACCCGCTCACTCCTGACCGCGAAGGTTCCATACGCAGGAATGTAGTGCTCTACTCCCAGTGATTTTACAAGGTCGTGTAGCTCCTTTAGGCAGCTTTCTTCGGGGCATATTCTGGCTTGAGCCAAAACTATTCTCGCACGGTGTATGCTCCTTAGGAGCTCTATTTTGTAGAGCTTGTTCGCGCTGACTTCTGCTAGGACCCTGCCCTTCCCCGTTTTCTCCTCCACTACGTGTGCCTGAAGCTTTGCCGCTATCTCAGCTGAGGCTATATCCTCTATACCTGGATTAGTCGTAAACAGCATCTTTACCCGCTCCTGCATTTCTCCACAGCCCTCACAACTTTCTTTAAAAGCAGGTATATCATCGAGGCTTCCCCACGCGTGAGTTCCGATTTCCATAGGAGGTGAGCTACTGCTGCTTTGACCTGCTGCCTACGCTCGGGGTCGACCGTTAATTCGCTGAGGCGCTCGAAGAGCCTATACAGTCTCTCTAATTCCTCTCTTCTAGCATGATCGTGAAGCCTATGGAAGCCTTTCACGCGAGACTGCCATACCTCGTAGAGGAACACAGCCACTGCATGGCTTAAGTTAAGAACGGGATACTCGGGGTTAGCGGGTATAAATGACATGAGGTGGCATTTTGACAGCTCGTCTCTCGTGAGGCCCACGCTCTCCCTACCAAATACCAGCGCAGCGCTTCTGTATCTTGGAAGGATCTCTTCAGCGAGCTGCCTGGGTGTCACTGCGTGTCTTAGGACATCCGATTTCGAGCCCAGTATGGAGCTTGTACAGACAGCGATATCAACGTCTTCTATAGCCTCGTCTAGAGAGGCGACAATCTTCACCCGGCCGGGTTCAAGAATGTAGGCTGCACGTGCCGCAAACCTCTTCGACTCCTCGCTAAAGGGGTTTGCCTTCGGAGAAACAAAATATAGCTCATCTACTCCGAAATTAGCTGCCAACCTCGCAATAAATCCTATGTTGACTTCTCCCTCTGTCCCAACCAAGACCAAACGTACCTTATTAGGTCCTCCTACGGCCTTCTCCTGCATGCCACAACAACCTTTATGTCCTCAAAGAACATGTGAGTCATAAACACCTCTACAGTATACTCAGCTGCGAGGCGACTTAATAACCCACTATCGTCACCGCTAAGCGAGGAGTACACCGCAATACCGCACATCACGCCCGGGTTCTCTCCAAACATAGAGAAGAACCTCTCCGCCTCACGGAGGCCCCCGCTCCACGCAAGGGACTCAAGACCCTCATCGTCCTCCTCCGGCAGGTAGGGCGTGTTGTATACTGCGATTGCGCTACTCCTGCCGAGCTTCCTTATGCAGCTGGCTGCATCGCACTGAACGATATCAACTAAATGCCGTACACCGCTAAGCCCGCTGCTCAAGAGGGAGCAAGCTACTGCACAGGGGTTCACGTCCGTAAGCACCGTGTAAACTTTGTTAGCTGCGCAGTAGAGGCCAAGGATCCCCGTCCCTGCTCCAATATCGATGCAAAGCGAAATGGACTTGTCATACCTTTTGAGCTGCGACGCGAGAGCCGAAAGAGCAAGCCAGCTGTCCTCCGCAGGTACAT
>JBEVCG010000031.1:0-28608 GCA_040514325.1 Thermoproteota archaeon
TTCTTCATCTAGCTAAACATTTCATGTTGTGCCACTCAACATTAAAATATTTTTCAGCATGTCAGATTTGTGGATCAATATTGTGGTTACATTTCAGTGGGAGTCAATGCTACTCCAATTCTTCAAGGATAACCCAAACTTTATTACGCTAGTCTGTAAACTATTTGTTGAGAGGCCATTTGACTCTCCCAACAGGTCTGGGAGAAAGTGGTAGCTATGGCTCACCCTGAAGTGCTGGCTGAGCCCGGGTCGCGCGTCTTAATGCTGGGCAACGTCGCGATAGCGCGTGGGCTTCTGGAGGCAGGAGTTCAGTTCGTGGCATCTTATCCGGGTACGCCGAGCAGCGAGATAACAGAGGCGCTTGCAGAGGCTGCGAGGAGGCTCGGAGGCAGGCCCTATGTCGAGTGGAGCGTTAACGAGAAGGTTGCTCTAGAAGCTGCACTTGGAGCAGCAGCTGCCGGTGCACGGGCGGTAACAGCGATGAAGCACGTGGGCCTCAACGTAGCTGCTGACCCGTTCTTCAGCAGCGCCTACGTTGGTGTTGAGGGCGCCCTTCTCGTGATCTCGGCGGACGACCCGTGGATGTGGAGTAGCCAGAATGAGCAGGATAACAGATGGTACGGTATACACGCCTACGTTCCCGTGGTCGAGCCTACGGGAGCCCAGGATGCCAAGGAGGCAGCGTACCACGCACTCCTCCTCAGCGAGAAGTACAAGCGTCCTGTACTCCTGCGCACGACTACTCGCGTTTCGCACACGAGGGTTCCCGTAAACACTGGCAAGATAGATGTAAGCAGGCTAGAGCCCGTGGGAACCTTCAAGAAGAATCCTTCGAGGTGGACGGTTGTGCCTGCTTACTCGAGGCGGCACCGCATCGAGCTTCTCGAAGTTTGGGACAAGCTTAGCTACGATCTTGCAGGCTTCCCCCTCAACTCTGTAGAGGGGGGCGGCGATATTGCTATTGTTGGCGCTGGCGTTGGCTACCGCTACGCGAAAGAGGCTGTCAGCGTCCTGGGGATAGAGGACAAGGTCACTATCTACAAGCTTGCGACGCCGGTGCCCCTGCCTCTCCCGATAGCCGAGAAAATCCTAGCCCACGATGTAGTCTTGGTTGTCGAGGAGGGTGATCCGGTAGTCGAAACAATGTTGAGAAGCTATGCGAACCGGCTAGGCTCGCGGGCGAGGATCTTTGGAAAAGGCGGTGGAGACGTTCCGATGAAGTCCTACGGCGAGCTGGACCTCTCTGAGGTCGTTCTCTCGGTTGCCAAGCTTGCAGACGTTGAGCCGCCCAGATGGGCTGTTGAAGGCAGGCAGCAGAAGGGTCCTAGCCTCGCACTCCCTGCACGCCCCCCCGTCATGTGCCCTGGGTGCCCCTACCGGAGCTTCTTCTACGCCCTGAAGCGCTCAATGAACAAGCTAGGGCTTAAGCCCATCTATAGCGGAGACATAGGCTGCTACAGCTTGGGCGTCTTCCCTCCCTTCGAGGTCCAGGACGTAATGACCAACATGGGATCTAGCATCGGGGCTGGCCACGGGCTTGCAAAGGTGACTTCGAAGTCAGGTCAGTTTGTTGTCGCCATAATAGGGGATTCGACTTTCTTCCACAGCGGGCTTCCGGCTCTTGCAAATGCTGTCTACAATAGATCGCCAATGCTGGTCGTCGTTCTAGACAACAGAACGACGGCGATGACGGGCCACCAGCCGCACCCGGGCATAGGAATAGGGGCGCTTGGTGCAACGCGTGAGCTCGCAATAGAGGAGGTGGCACGGGGCCTCGGAGTCAGCAAGGTCGTTGTGGCGGATTCGTTCGACATAAGGGACTCCGAAGCCAAGCTCCTGGATGCGTCGAAGCACGTCCTGGAGAAGGGAGAGCCAGCGGTTGTTGTTGCCCGCGGCTCCTGCATTCTTGTTGCTCTCCGCGAGGCGTCTAGGGTTGGCGTGAAGCCGCCGAAGTACTTCGTCGATGAAGCTAAGTGTACCGGTTGCGGAGTATGCTACAAGGCCTTTAACTGTCCGGCAATATACCGGAGAGATGACGGCAAAGCTGCAATAGACCCTGCCCTCTGCACGGGCTGCGGCGAGTGCGTCCAGATATGCCCGTTTGGAGCCTTTAAGGTGGAGGGCGAGCAGCCTGAGGAGTGGGCTAAGATAATGCGTGCAGCGAAACCCCTCCCTAGGTGATGGCAGTGAGCCGGGTGCTCAACGTTCTCGTGACGGGGGTTGGCGGCCAGGGTCTCCTAACTCTATCGTCTGTGCTTGCGGAGGCAGCGCTCCGACGTGGTTTGGGAGTAGTGGTGGCGGAGACCCATGGAATGAGCCAGCGTGGTGGCATAGTCACAGTGCACGTTAGGTTGGGGAGGGCAGAGGCCCCTCTGATACCCAGCGGCGCAGTGGACGTTCTACTGGGCATGGAGCTTATAGAAGCTGCGAGGCACGCCTATACTCTCTCCGAGAGGTCAATGGCGGTGGTGAACGACTACGTGGTGCCACCCCCTTACCCGGGTGTAAAGGTGCCGAGTCGGGACAGCCTAATTGCTGAGATTAGCAAGAAGGCGGCAAAGTTCCGCGTGGTTCCTGCAACGGCCGTAGCTGTCAATATGGGTGATGCTAGGGTCGCCAACATGGTGCTGCTAGGCGCAGCTGCAGCTGCAGGGGCTTTTAGCGGCTTCCTCGACGTCAAGGACCTAGAGGCGGCAATAGCTAGGGTTCTAAGCAGGGCAGCCGGTAGGAACCTAGAGGCGTTCCAGATAGGTACCAAGCTGCAGGTATCTGCGAGCGCGCCTCCGGTCTGAGGCTACCTCAAGGCTGCTGAGCAGCTGTAATATTTGTGGGAGCACATACACTCTCCCGGTGGCTCTGGCAGTGGCCAAGGTTAGGGTGAAGTTTTTCGCTAGCTACCAGAAGATGGTCGGCGAAAGAGAGGTAGAGGTTGAGGTTCCTGAGGGTGCAACAGTCCTAGATCTAGCAAGAAAGCTGGAGAAGACATACCCGCAGCTTCGGGGAGTTCTCCTAGATGGCGACAGACTGTCCGAGGAACCGAGAATACTCATCAACGGAAGGAATATCGAGTGGCTGGGTCAGGAGAATGCGCGGTTGAAGGACGGGGACACCGTTGCCATATTCCCTCCAGCTGCCGGAGGAGTGGGAACACTTTTTGCCCCTCTTGCTTAAAGTATAATGGTGCACCTTTGGTGTCGCATCAGAGAAAGGTCTACACAGTGGTCTCCTTTAGCCCTCTCCCCGAGTCCCTCCTCCGCGCAATTTTTGCACCCTACGCGGACAAGCTGGACGGTGAGCTAGAGTTCATAGTGCTGACAGACGTGAGCGACTGGGAGAAGGTGTCGTCAGCTCTCAGGAAAGCTGACGTTGTGATAGGCGACTACACTTTCAGGATACCCATCGACGAGAAAATGTGCAAAGCCATGGAGAGGGTTCGCTTAATACAGCAGCCAAGCACGGGCTTTGACCACATAGACGTGGATGCCTGTGCTAGGCAGGGGATACCCGTAGCCAACATAGGAGGGGCCAACACCATATCTGTGGCCGAGTACACGGTAATGGCCGCGCTCGCGCTCTTGCGTAGGCTGGTTTTCGCCCATCTGAAGACCTCGGCGGGTGAGTGGCCCCAGTGGCAAATGATGGAGATGGGAACCTATGAAATCGACGGGAAGACTTGGGGGGTAGTTGGTCTTGGGCGGATAGGCCGAGAGGTGGCCCGCAGGGCGAGGGCCCTAGGCGCTCGCGTTCTGTACTACGATAAGGTCAGACCTTCGCGCGAGGTCGAGGAGGAGCTCGGCGTAGAGTATGCACCTCTGCCAAAGCTCCTCCGCGAAAGCGACATAGTATCGATACACGTACCCCTAACGCCAGAGACCCGGGGCATGATAGGAGAGCGCGAGCTGCGCTTGATGAAGCCTACTGCAGTGATCATAAACCCAGCACGGGGGGAGGTTGTAGACGAAGCTGCGCTAGCCAAAGCCCTTGAGGAGGGGTGGATCGCTGGTGCGGCGGTAGACGTTTACTCCACAGAGCCTCCGCCCGCTGACCATCCACTGATAAAGCTTGCGCGAGAGGGTAAAGCCAACATAATAGTCACGCCGCATATCGCTGGTGCAACAACCGATGCTCGGGCGAGGATAATCCAGGTCACCGCAGAGAATGTTGTTAGAGCACTTCGCGGCGAGAAACCCCTTAACGTGGTTAACATGCAGCTGTAGTAGCGCGGGGGCGCTGGGTGGAGGCGGGTGCCGCGGGGTACCGTAGCGTCCTTTGTAGCCGATGTTGTTGAGCGCGTAGGGACGGGCAGGATCTACGGTGTTATAGGTACAAGCGTGGTCGACTTCGTCGACGAGCTGTACGGTAGGAGAGACAGAGTTCGCTACATAACGACCAGGCACGAGCAGGTCGCTGTCTCGATGGCTGATGCAGAGTCTAGGGTGTCTTCGGGCAGAGTTGGGGCAGCAGTGGTTCACGCCGGCCCTGGCTTCCTCAACGCTGCTATAAGCCTGGGTATTGCAAAGAAGGATAGGTCGCCGCTGCTTCTAATCTCTGGTGGAGTTCGGAGAAGACTGTACGGAACGGATGCCTGGCTGGAGATAGACCAGTCGCTGGTTTCTGCAGCTGTAGCTAAAAGCTACGCACGCCTCCGAAAGGCCGAGGACGTTGTTGAGGCTCTTCCGAGGATCCTGCGGGACGCCAGGACAACGCCAGCTGGGCCAGCCGTCCTGGAGGTTCCAGAAGACTTGTGGAACGCTGGCATCGAGTACTCCTCCAGCGACATCGATGCGGCCGCCAAGCCCCCGAAACCCGGGTTTCCGGGGGTAGAGGATGTCAGGGCTATCCTGGAGGCGTTTGAAAAGAGTGAGAAGCCAGTCATATTGGTCTCCGGCGAGGCGGCAGCCTGGGGGTCTGCCGGCCTCTACGACAAGCTTGCCGAGCTTCTTGGAGCGTACGTGGTGGTTTCCGGCAACGGACGTGGTGCCTGCAGTGAGGACAACCCAAGGTGTCTTGGCCGCGCGGGATTTGGCGGAGGAGCCCTTCCTGCAGACGCTGCCCTAGAGGAGGCTGACCTCATCCTGGCTTTGGGTCCAGAGCTGGACGATATAACAACCTACGGCTATGTGTTGCGGCCTAGCGGCGACGTGATCATTGTGAGCGAAGACCCAGCTGTTGAGAAGAGGCCCGTGTACTACACCATGCATGTTAAGGCGAACCCCCTCGAAACGGCGAAGGCCCTCCTTGAGGTGGCCAGCGCCCGGGGAAAGAGAGGCGAAAGGCCTGACTGGGATCGTAGGATAGCGGAGCTGCGGGCAAAGTGGGCATCTCTCCTCGATGAGGCTTCTTCTAGAAGGTACAGCGGCGTGGCGAACCCCAACAAGTTCTTTAGGCTTCTTAACGAGCTGCTGCCCAGGAGGCGTATAGTAGCTGCTGGCCAGGGCACACATGTGCTATACGCCTACGACTACCTAAAGGTCTTCGAGCCCCGCACCTTCCTTGCAGCAACCAACCTCGGCGCGATGGGCTTCGCGCTGCCAGCTGCTATGGCTGCAAAGCTCACTCATCCCGACTACGAGGTTGTGGCTGTGCTGGGAGACGGCGAGCTCATGATGGTGGTGCAGGACCTCGAGACTGTAGCTCGCGAGAAGATAGCAGTGAAAATAGTGGTTGTAAACGACTATAGCTACCGCGTGCTCCTCCTCCGCCAGAAGCTTCAGAAGCAGGGCCGCGTCTACGGAACCGTCTACACTAACCCGGACTTTGCAGAGCTCGCTGAGACGTTCGGTATAAGGGGCATAAGGGTAACCAGCGACGCAGAGGCTGAGCAGGTGGCAGAGGAGCTGGTGGAAAGCGATGGCCCTCTCTTGATCGACCTGGTGGTAAGCCAGGAGGACCTGCCACCGCTGAACCTCGACTACACGCTTAAGATGAGCGTGTAGCCGGCAGTGCAGCGGATATGCCGTACGCTTCTAGGGTTAGCCGAAATGCGGTAACACGTGCTTTCCCGGCAATGGAGCTGCAAGCTCCACTAGAATTACTGGAAGAAGTAACACACGCTCCCCCTCCTAAAAAACTCCCAGGTACCCAATACCTCTAGTGGTGGTACACGTGAGGCTGGTAACAGTTAAGATGCCGGATACGTACCTTGAGGGTTTAGACGAGCTTGTGAAGCTTGGACGCTACAGTAGCAGAAGCGAGGCGATAAGGATAGCTGTAAGGGAGCTCCTCAAGCGAGAGCTGTGGGGGTTGCCGGAGCATCTAACGGGTTTCGAGCTAAGAAGGGAGCCGAGAAGGGTCACCGTCTAGCTTGTATAGCTATTTTGGTCGCCATTTTCTGAAATTGCCTCGCCCTCCTGGCATGCCACACCTATTCTGAAGCCTAGATCCCCAACGTGGAGCGCTCAGATAAAGGAACTATCTTCATCCGGGACTCCGGCTGGGGAGTACTCATCATCGAGCCCGGTCTGGCGCTAGGTTTGATCTAGTTGCAGCCCCCCTCCTGCGTTTGCAAAAGCTGTGGTGGACTACCTGAATCAACCCGGCCGTTCACCAGTGCCGCGCCCTCGCTGTGCGCTCAAGATTGCTGCAGCGACAGATATAGACCTTAGTATATCCGTTTTGGTTACTATCCCCACAAGCCTCTCGAAGTCGTCGACGACGGGAAGTCTCCCTATCTTGCGTCTATGCATTACGGCGATCGCGTAGGCCACGTCGTCGGACTCTCTAGCCGTGATGGGGGGTGCGCTCATGTAGTCTGCGACGCGCGAGTCCAGGCCTCCCTCTATGTAGGCCCTCATGAGGTCGGTCTGGGTGATGACGCCTACCACCTTCAGCTTGCCCTCCACCACGGGAGCGCCCCGTATCCTGCGCCTCGCAAACTCAGCAGCCACGTCCCTCAGCCTGGCTTCCGGCGTAACCACATACAGCTTTTCTCTGGGAGTCATCACCTCGCCTATGGAGATCCTAGGTATGCTTGCCAGCCTCGACACGTGGATGCTCATCTGCATGCTAGCGGGATCCACATCGGTCACCCTGCCTCTGATGAAAAGGCTAAGGGGCTCGCTAGGCCAGACCTCGACCTCCTCGCCGCGCAGGAGCTGTACATCGATCTCGCGCTTCAGTGTGAAGCGAAGCAGTGCCTTAGGGCCCTCGGGGTTGAGAACATCTATGAGCTCCAGCCCCAGGACCAGGCCGACCTCCTCTCCCTTTAGCACTAGCCTAAGCGGTAAAGACAGCGCACCGGCCCGGAGAACCTCGTAGGCCTTAAGCGTGGGCATGTACCCCCCAGCAGGCCCCGTCTTGGACTTAAGGAGCCCCCAGCTCTTGAGGCTGAGCATGACGTTCCGCACCGTACCCTCATCCCGATTTATAAGGGCAGCTATCTCGCGGCTCTTGATGAGCCTCCTCTTCTCCTCGTAGAGCCTAACTAGAGCCTCCAGAACCTCGCGTTGGGTCATGGATAGGTTGTACTGTGTCAATAGAAGCAGGCACCCCCAAGTAGAGCGTCCTAGACCATACTCAAAACTCTTGCCCGCAGCAGAATACAATAGACCGGGGTGTGGCCCGCCGGTCCTGCTCTCTACTCGCTAGGCTTCTGGCTCCTCTCAGAGTGCTTGACAACCTTCAGCTTTGGGCCCTCGCGTCCCACAACAACCACCTTATCCCCTTCGCTTATGTTCTCCTCTCCCACGTTCACGGCCGTCCAGTACTCGCCCCGTACGACAACGAACCCCTCTCCGCCTGCAGGTATTCTTGTAACAGCCCTGCCCATCGCCTTTTCAACGCTGAATACTGCTGTTGGCCTCTGACGGGCGGCCTGCACAGCCTTGTACGCGGCTATGGAGAAGAATGCGGCGAGGGGGACCACGGTTGCCATGATGACGCGGCGCGCAGCCTTCAAGCTTTCGCCCGCTATGTAGACAGGCCGTCCTCCGAACAGTATGAAGCCTCCTATCACAAGGAGGGCTATCCCGGTGGCTCCGAGAACCCCGAAGCCGGGTATCATCAGCTCTATCGCGAGCATGATGGCACCTATGACGAACAAGGCCAACGCTAGCGTGCTGGCGCTGAAGCCCAGGCCAAATAGCCCCATGATCATTAGGGCTATACCCAGCCCTATGAGAGTAGGCTCCCCGCTTGCCAGGGCCACTATTATTATGAGGATGGCAAGCGATGTGATTATGGAGCTGATCGTGGGGTCGGAGAGCACGTGGGCTATTCGCAGCCCCAGCCCCATGTCGTAGAATACAAGCTTTGGGCTTCTCAGCACAATAGTTCTAATTTCTCCCCCACCCATGGACACTGCAGTACCATTGATCGCGCGCAGCAGATGCTCTAGCGAGGGCGCTTCAACCTCCACAGCCCCTATCTTGACGGCCTCATCCGACCTTAACACGAGGTTCTCGTAGACAAAGCTGCGTGCAACAGTGACATTCCTCCCCCGCTCCTTCATGCAGGCCTCGATCTGCTTGTAGATCGGGTTCAGAATCTTCGACTCGTTGACTGGGGTGTACTCCCCTGACGGTGACAGCGTCACGGGCTGGACAGCTCCTATGAGCGTGCCGGGCTCCATTGCCGCGAAGTGCGTGCACATGAGGATCAGCGTGCCAGCGCTCATCGCCCAGCGGTCCACAACGTATCCTGCAACGGGTATGTTCGAGTTCCGTATGAGATCCACAATCTCAAGCGCGGGCTCAAGCCCTCCTCCCGGCGTGTTTAGAGTCAGCACGACGAGCTTCGCTCCAATGCTCCTTGCCTGCTCGAGGGCTGACTCAACATAGTCTCGGACAGCACCATCCACAACACCATCAACGCTTGCGACGAGAACTACGTCTCCGCCCTCCTCCTCGCCAGCGTTAAGCCCCCATGCGGTGTACGTTGAGGCGAGAGCTGCCACCACGAGTGCCAGGAGTACAAGTCTCAGCTGAACGTCCGCTTCAGAGCGCGTGCGCAGTCTCACACCCAACCACTCCGGGGACTTGTTCTGCCGGGATAAGTTATTATACTAGCATTCCTCACCCTTAAGCATGCGTCAGAAAATGCTATAGAGTGTGTGGTGTTCGAGGATACTGTTATTAGCTTAAAATAATATCGTGTTGATAGTGGGTGTCAAAGCGGTGGCTGAGTCTATAGAAGATAAGCTAGCCAGGTTCGTTGCCGAGCTTAGGAGGAGAGGGTACAGAGTAACTGCTCAGAGGCTAGCCATAGCCAGGATAGTCCTTAGCAACATAAAGCGGCATCCAAGCTTCATGGAAATCTTGGAAAAGGTAAGAGAGGAAGTGCCCAGCGTAAGCCCCAGCACAGTCTTCACAAACCTGCAGCTAATGGAGCAAATGGGGCTGATCAGAAGCTTCAACGTGAAGGGGGAGACCCACTACGACGACGCTGTGCCCCACTTTAACGTGTACTGCCTCGATACGGGCGAGGTCGTTGACGTCGAGGACCTGGAAGCCCTCGAGGCCGTTAGAAAGACCCTCTTAAAGGTTGCGAAGGTGGAGCCTTACAACATAGTCGTTTACGGTAGGTGTGGAGGAGCCTCGGGGCCAGGCTGACCTCGTCACCTCCTTCCGTGTGGGCGACAGCTCTTCATCGGCGCATGGCAGCACGCGGCCGCGCCGTTTAGGAAACTGCAAAGCGTAACGTTAAGGGGTTTGCGCTCTAACCGCCTCCTTGGCGCCTGCGGAGTGTGCGGGTATTAGCCCCATCTCCTCGAGCTCGGCGAGGAGATCGACAATTTTCTTTGCAACGCGCTTTCCGCTTTCTGTTAGCCGTGCGCACTTGCTGGAGCCACACACGTAGAGGTGTACTAGGCCCAGCAAGGCGGCTTCCCGAGCGCTTCTGTAGGTAGTCCCCACGCCCATTCCGTGCTGGGGTATCTTGTGAAGCGGCTGCGGGCCGTGCTCGTAGAGTATTGCGAGAACTCTTAGAATGCCGGGTTTACCTAGCAGCCAGTACCTGTTGTCGATGTTGCCTAGCTGCACCTCCGAACCCCAAGCCTTTTGGAGACGTTGTTTCCAAGTTAAGGGATACCTTAGCGTGTGCACCGGCGTTGGTTTAAAAACCAATAATACTCGGGAGCGGAGGCCCGGCTCGCTAGCTGGTGGAGGCCCTCAGAAGCTCAAGGAATAGCGGAGAGGGCTTCATGGGCCTGCTCTTAAACTCGGGATGCGGCTGGCTTCCAACGAAGAACTTGTGGCCCTTCAGCTCTATGAACTCGACGCGCCCGCCTTCAACGCTGTAGCCGGAAACCACCATCCCTGCGGCCTCTAGCTTGTCGAGGTACTTCGGGTTAACCTCGTACCTGTGGCGGTGCCTCTCGCTGACAACATCCTTGCCGCCGTAGGCTCTATGCACGGTGGTTCCCGGGATCAGCCTTATAGGGTACGCGCCGAGCCTCATGGTACCCCCCAGCGCTCGTATGTGGCGCTGCTCCTCGAGCAAATCGACTACGGGGTACTTTGTGTTGGGGTCTATCTCGGTAGAGTTGGCCCCCTCGAGGCCTGCTAGGTGCCGTGCAATAGCTACAACTGCGAGCTGCATACCGAAACATATACCCAGCATGGGCTTTCCAGAATCTATGACGTGGAATATTACCCTCACCTTGCCCTCTGCGCCCCGTCTGCCGAATCCCGGGAGGACCACCACGGCGTCGTTCTCCTCCGCTGGCAGCCTCGGATCGAGCCTGCCCTGCTCCACCTCCGTTGACTCGTACCAGCTCAGTATGGGACGGATGCCTAGCTCAGCCCCCGCGTGCTTCAGTGCCTCGATTATGCTGAGGTAGCTGTCCCTGAGCTTCGTGTACTTCCCGACCATCCCTACCCGGACGGGTTTGGAAGCCTCCTTCAGCTTCCTAACAAACTGCTGCCAGCTGCTGAGGTCGGGCTCCCGCTTTTCGAGATGAAGCTTTTCCCGGACGTACTCAGCAAGCCCCGACTCCTCTAGCACGAGGGGGACCTCGTATATGGTGTCGACATCGGGGTTGCTAAAGACTGCTGAAGGAGGAAGGTTCGCATAGAGGGCTATCTTGGCCCTAGCTTCGCTTTCAAGCGGCCTAGGGCTCCTGACAACAATTGCGTCGGGCTGAATGCCTATCCTTCTGAGCTCCTGGACGCTGTGCTGCACAGGCTTGGTCTTCAGCTCCCCTGTTGTCGTGAGAACAGGGGCCAGGGCTACGTGTATAAAGACGGTGTTGCCGACCCCCTCTTCGAGCCTCATCTGCCTTACGGCTTCGAGGAAGGGGAGCCCCTCTATGTCGCCCACTGTTCCCCCGATCTCCACCAGAACGATGTCGGCCCCGCTTTCGCGGGCAACACTGCGTATCCTAGACTTTATCTCGTCGGTTATGTGGGGTATGACTTGCACGGTCTGGCCGAGGTAAGCTCCCTTTCTCTCCCTCTCTATAACCGACATGTACACTTGCCCTGTGGTGATGTTATTCCTCTTTGAGAGGTTTACGTCTAGGAATCTCTCGTAGTGGCCTAGGTCTAGGTCTGTTTCGCCGCCGTCCTCGGTAACGAAGACCTCACCGTGCATGTAGGGGTTCATAGTGCCAGCGTCGACGTTGAGGTAGGGATCTATCTTTACGGCCGTTACGCTGAACCCTCGTGCCTTGAGGAGAAGGCCTAGTGAGGCTGTTGTGATGCCCTTTCCGACGCTGCTTAGGACGCCCCCGGTAACGAAGACGTACTTAGCCACTGCGTGCCCGAGGAAAGTTTTTTGCGGAGCCCCAATTTAAGCGGAAGTGCTAGATAGCTTTAATAACAGGATCCAGGAAACCTCCGGAGTGGGTTCGTTGGGTTTAATCGTAGCCCTCGACTCCTACGAGAGGGCTTCTGACGTTGTACGGGCAACGTGCGGCATAGTCGACGGGTTCAAGCTCGGCCTGCCCCTGCTCCTCGAGGTGGGGGCAGAAAGGGCCCTAGAGCTTAGGAGATTCTGCAGCGGCGCTTTCTGGGTGGCAGACCTCAAGCTAGCCGACATAGGGCATGTTATGGTGGCTGCAGCCTCGCGTCTGGTGGGCGGCGTTGATGCGATCATAGCCCACTCTTTCGTAGGGGTTGCAGGCGCTCTGGAGGATCTGAAGCTCTTCCTAGAATCCAAGTCGACGAAGCTGATTCTCGTTGTTGCAATGAGCCATCCGGGAGCGGCAGAGCTCTACGAGAAGTTGCTGGACCAGATACTGGACGAGGTAGCCCCGAAGGTTGGTCCCTGGGGCGTCGTAGCGCCAGCTACAAGGCCAGAGCTCGTGCGGCTTACCAGGAGGAAGCTTGGCCCCAGCGTAAAGATCCTCTCGCCCGGTGTGGGCGCGCAGGGGGCACAGCCGGGCAGCGCTCTATGCGCTGGCGCGGACTACGAGATAGTGGGGCGAGCGATAACTGCGAGCGAGGATCCGAGAAGGAAAGCTGAGGCCATAAGGGTAGCGCAGGGCAGGGCTCTCGAGAGGTGTGCAGGGGGTGCGTAGCTTGGCGCACGAGCACTTTGTCGTGGCTGAGCATGTTTACAGGGCGGGTGCGCTGCTGCTGGGCAGATTCAAGCTCTCCAGCGGGGGCGAGAGCACAGTCTACCTTGATCTCAGGAGGCTCCTGGCGCATCCAGACGCCCTCGACGTGATATCCTCGCTGGCAGCAGCCAAGCTCGAGGAGTCGCTGCGCGGCTTCGACGCAGTAGTGGGCATAGCCACCGGGGGCATAGCTTGGGCTACTCTTATCGCCTACAAGCTAAGGAAGCCTGCGGGCTACGTGCGCCTAGCCAGGAAGGGCCACGGGACGGACAGCGTCGTGGAGGGCTGGAAGGGGCCGGGCAAGGCGGTGATAGTCGACGATGTTGCCACGACGGGGTCAAGCATCGTGGAGGCGGCTCGCGTGCTACGCGGCAGCGGTGTCGACGTTGCTGGTGCCCTCGTTATAGTGGACCGCGAGCAGGGGGCTGGTGATAGGGTGAGGGAGCTCGGCCTCAAGTTTGTCAGGTTGGCAACTCTGAGACAGATCCTGGAGTACGGGGTTAGCAGCGGCCGTGTACCTCAAGGGGAGGCCCAGTGGGCTCTGAAGGAGCTTGAGGGGGTGCGTGGGCAGTGACCGGTGGATGGGCGGGTAGGGACGTGCTAAGCATACTCGACTTCACCAGGAGCGAGCTGGAGGAGCTTTTCGAGGAAGCTGACGCTATGAAGGCAATGCTGGCGTCTGGAACCCCCCTCAGAGACCTGGCTGGCAGAGTTGTCGCGCTCGCCTTCTTCGAACCCTCGACAAGAACGCGCCTCAGCTTCGAGACGGCAGCCAAGAGGCTTGGCGCCGAGACTATAGGGTTCTCCTCGGCCGAGGGCACGAGCATTGAGAAGGGTGAGAACTTCGCCGACACAATAAGGATGCTCGACGCCTACGCTGACGCCATAGTTCTAAGGCACAGGTTCGAGGGTGCGGCCAGGTTTGCGGCAGAGCTTGCCGAGTCTCCTGTGATAAACGGAGGCGACGGGAGGCAGCACCACCCGACACAGGCGATGATAGACCTGTACACGGTCAGGGAGCTGCATGGGGGTGTGGACGGGCTGGTTTACGGCGTGCTGGGAGACCTGCGCTACGGGCGTGCCGCTGCAAGCTTCATACTCGGGCTCACCCTGTTCATGCCAAAAAAGGTCTACCTCATTGCACCGCCTCTTCTGCGCGTGCGGAGGGAGGTGAAA
Organism: Thermoproteota archaeon; assembly: GCA_040514325.1. Lineage (GTDB taxonomy): Archaea > Thermoproteota > Thermoprotei_A > Sulfolobales > Pyrodictiaceae > QNYQ01. The sequence goes on from JBEVCG010000031.1 coordinate 13,673, forward strand.
GGTGTGCTGGACTCGAGGGGGGTTAAGTACGAGGAGATTGAGAGCCTAAACGACGTGCTCCCGGAACTGGACGTGCTCTACGTTACGAGGATACAGAAGGAGCGCTTCCCGGACCCCCAGGAATACGAGAAGGTCCGCGGCAGCTACCGCGTCACGGTAGACATTCTCGAGAGAGGCGCCAAGAGGGATTTGATCGTTCTGCACCCGCTTCCTCGCGTTGACGAGATAGATCATCGCGTTGACTCCACGAAGTGGGCTGCGTACTTTAGGCAGGCGCGGAACGGGGTTCCGGTAAGAATGGCTCTGCTGAAGCTCTTACTGGCCGGGGGTGATCTGCGATGAGCGGCGAGAACGAGCTTCTCGTTAGGAGGATACGCGAGGGAACGGTCATAGACCATATACCGGCTGGGCGGGCGCTGGCGGTGCTGAGCGTTCTCGGCATAAGTGGCAGGGAGGGGATGAGGGTTGCAGTCGTCATGAACGTTGAGAGCAAGAAGCTGGGGAAGAAGGACATAGTGAAGATAGAGGGGAAGCAGTTGGATCCGGGCGAGCTCAGCAAGATCGCGCTCATAGCGCCCACCGCCACGATAAACATTGTCGAGAACTACCGGGTTGTGAGGAAGGAGAAGGTGCGCTTGCCGAAGATCATACGGGGCATACTCTCCTGCCCCAACCCTACGTGCATAACAAGGCAGCCGAGGGAGCCCATATCCTCCGAGCTGGAGGTTGTAAGCGAGAAGCCGCTGAGGCTCGTCTGCGCATATTGCGGCACGCTGGTCGAGGAGGAGGACGTTGTGAGGCAGCTCGCGGGGAGAGGGCTAGTGTAACATGCAGTCCAGGCAGAGCGCTGGAGGCAGCTGGGCAGCAAAGTACGCGTACTCCAGCCTGAGGCTTGTATCTGTCCGCTGGAGGAGTAGGACGTCGGTCCTAGCCGTATACGAAGCTCTGGGAGAGCGGCTTGAGCTGGGTCCAGCACAGTTTGTCCAGTTCTGGGTTCCGGGCCTCGAGGCTGTGCCTCTAACTCCGCTGCAGCTTCCAGGCAAACAGCTGGCGTTCCTCGTCAAGGCGCGCGGCCCAACAACCGAGCACATAGTTAGGGATACACCTCTTCGCGCAGGCGCCATAGGGCCTCTTGGAAGGCCATTTCACGTTCCCGGCAAAAGCATTCTGCTGGTTGGAGGGGGTGTGGGGGTTGCATCGGTAGCGTCAATAGCGCAGCACAGCAGCCCCAAGCAGCGCGTGGTTCTCCTCTACGGTGCGAGGACAGCCGAAGAGCTGGCCCCCCTGGAGGAGCTTCTTCCACCCTACGTGAGGCTTGTAGTGTCAACGGACGATGGGAGCCGAGGCATAAAGGGGACGGTCGCAGAGGCCCTGCTCAGGAGCGAGCTTCTTGATCCGGCTAGGTATGATGCGGTTGTGGCCGCTGGTCCTCCAGCGATGCTCTGCAAGCTTGTAGAGCTTGCCAACGCTGCAGGGTTCATTGATAAACTGTACCTCAGCCTCGAGCAGGTGGTCAAGTGCGGCATGGGGTTCTGCGGATCTTGCCGGATACCGTGCGGCCCGCTCCTTCTGTGCATCGATGGTCCCGTTTTGCCCGCAGCGAGCATCGAATGCTGGAGGTCGGCGCTGTGCTGAGCGTCTGTGGCGTGCTCGCCGACCACAGAGGCGTCGTGGGGTACGGCTGCGTCAACGTCGAGGAGGGGATCATAAGGTCCATCACGAAGCTGCCGCGCGGTGAGCGCGTACTCGACTACAGGACCGGGGCCCTACTGCTTCCCGGCTTCGTGGACCTACATGTGCACTTGAGGGGGCTCCAGCTAGCGTATAAGGAGGATGAGCTGAGCGGGACAGCGGCAGCGGCAGCCTCGGGGGTAACGCTTGTGGTCGACATGCCGAACACCGTCCCCAGGCTGAGCAGCCCAGAGGCCGTCTTGCTCAAGCTTGATGCGCTGCGTGCAGCTAGCATCGTGGACTACGCTGTTTACGCGGGCATCCCGGACAGGGAGGAAGACGTAGACAGGCTGCTGGAGCTTCCTATAGCAGGCTTCAAGGTGTATCCGGAGGATCTCGAGATGCGCCTGGAACCTCTGCGCAAGGTCCTCCTCTCCGGCAGCCTGGTGGTTGTTCACGCTGAGCTACCAGAAGCGGAGAAGGCCGAGCTCTGCACCGGCAGGTGCCGGGATGCCCACAGGGGGTGCCACTGGGAGGTAGCAGCAGTGGACACGATAATGGCGCAGGAGCGTAGGGCTAGGCTACACGTGACACACGCTTCCTGCCCGGATACCGTGGAGCTAGCCAAGAGGCGTGGTGCCACCGTCGACGTAACGCCGCACCACCTGCTGCTGGATCCCGGCGAGGAGTGCACGCTGACCGTCAACCCTCCTCTGAGGAGTGCGGTTGCGAGGATGGGCCTGCTCAAGCAACTGCTCGAGGGGCTCGTTGACGCCCTCGCCAGCGACCACGCGCCGCACACCAGCAGCGAGAAGCTGTGGCCCCTATGCAAGCCCGGGATATCCTGGCTCGAGGCCTGGCCTCAGCTTGTCTACTGCCTGGTCCGGGCAGGCGCCCTCACGCTCGGAGAGTACGTGGAGCTTGTGGCACGCGGACCGTCAAAGATTCTGTCCCTGGAGGGGATCTACGGCACGCTTTCTCCTGGCGCGAGAGCCAACATTGTGGTTGTAAGGGAGCATCTCGGCAGGTACGTGTACAAGGGCATAAGCAGGGGTGCCAACAGGCCCTACCACCTTGCCAGAACGTGCATGACGGTCGTTGCAACCTTCGTGGGCGGTGAGCTCGTATACTCCGAGGGCTCCGTTCTGGAGAGGCCCAGGGCGGTTAACCCCTTCCAGAGCGGGCTTCAGCGGCGCTAGCCGCCGCGCAGCCTCCTCTCCTCTCTGAGCTTCGCAACCTCCCTCGCTATGAGCCGCAGCGTCTCGAGCTTGGAGCCCCGCTTGTCTACAACGACCCTCTCCCTCTCTTCCAGCCAGTCGCGGGGGTAGCGGGCCTGCTCCACCTCGGGGTTGAGGCCCAACCTTCTGGCAGCCTCCACTATCTCGTCGACGCGCGGCCTCCTTATAGACTCGCTCAGCGGCAGCTTCCGCCCCTCCCTCCTGGTCTTGGTGGCGTCGATGTATGCAGGCCACACCACCACCCGTTTTCCCTGGTACCTCCTGCTCACGTGCCCGTCACCCACCACGGTGCATGCGCTCTGCCGATTAAAAGCGGAGGGCTTACCGAACCTACTCGTACCTAAGGGCGACCGCAGGAGGTATCCTTGCTGCCTGGTATGCCGGAAGGGAGCCGCCAGCCATAGATACTAGGAGCGTCATAAGGAACGTGCGCGCCAGGAGGCCAGCCGTGATCGCAGGTTTTGCCTTTATAACGATGGTATGCACACCCTGTATAACCATCCCCTTGCCCGACAGCACGTACGCGGCTGCTACGCCTGCCGCCGAACCCACAATGGCTCCAAGTACGCCCATTATAGCAGACTCGAGCAGTATCATGAGGATAACGTCTCGGTTTGTAAAGCCTATGGCCTTCATGACCCCTATCTCCCGGGTCCTCTCCATGACCGACGTTATCATCGTGGCAGCAACCCCTGTGACAGCCACAGCGAACGCGGCGCTGCCAGCAGCCACTGTGACGAACCTCATCGCGGCCGAGATCGATGCGACAACCCTCGAAATCTCAACTAGGGAAACAACCGAGACGCGCTCGCCGTAGACGGTGCGGAGGTAGCGGGTTAGCCTCTCGACGTGCTCGGGGCCACGTGCGATCACCATGACGCCGCTCCAGTCCTTAAACCCTAGAAGCCTCCTGCCAGCCTCGAGGGGGAGGAGCACGGTTTCGTCCGGGTTTACGAAGAAGGCGTTGCCGAACTCCGCCAGCACCCCCTTAATCTTGACGTTGATGCGGCGCAGCACAGGCCTACCGTTCTTTATCTCGTAGTAGGATATCGTGATCACGTCGCCGACGCTGTAGTACTGCCTCCCCTCCTCGTCAAACGCGATGAACCTCCCAACGACGGCCGACGTTGCCTCGGCGGGGGATGGCCTCTCTCCGAGCTCGATTCGGAGCTTGTTGAGCGCCTTGAAGAACGTGTCGATATCCACTGCGTAGACTGTTACCTGGATCTTCTCGCCGCCCCGCCTTGCCTCTGCCCTTATGCTGTAGAACGGCGTGACCTCCTCTACCCCATCTAGCTTCTTAAGAAAGTTGAGGTCGCTCTGCGTAATCCTGTAGTCGGCGCCTGGAATAAGCACTATGAGGTTCTGGCCGAGGCCCTCGAGCTGGTTTATCACGTAGTCGGAGTAGCCCTCCACGACACCCAGTATGGCTACCAGTGCGAGGGGGCCTATGGCGATGCCAGCTATGGTTAGCGCTGAGCGCACCTTCCTCTCCGTTAAGGCTGATATGGCAAAGGCCGCGAAGTCAACTAGCCTTTCCAGAGGCGCGGTCACGACTCGCCCCTCCTCCGTCTACGCTTCAGCATGTAGGCTAAGGCGACAGCCACTGAGGCCGCGGAGGTGGCGATCACAGCTTTGGCAAAGGTTGGCACACCGCCGACCTCGGCGCTGGACTCCATGCTTACGGCTGATGCTGCGCTCGGCTCCTCGGAGACGGTGACAGTCGTTGACGTGCTGTACTTGACACCGTATGCATCCCTGTATAAAGCCCTTATCTCGATGGTGTTTGGCTTCCCGGTTAGCTGCGCTTCGACGTAGAATGGGTACTCGCTCGATGGGTCTACTGTGCCTAGGAAGGTTTCTGCTACAACTTTCCCGCCGACTAGGATCTCTACGACAGCCGACTCCACGCTCTGCGTTCCGAGGTTTACCAGCGAGCCGCTCACCTTCAGCGTTCCGTTGGTCCAGGTGGCCTTCACTCCTCTGACCTCTACGTTGTAGCGGGGCACGAGGAGCAGGGACACCGACGTGTTGAAGCTCTGAAGGGTGCCGAACACGTCCTCGTAGAGCACGCTGACGCCTATAGAGAAGGTTTGCGTGCTTGCCTCTGCGCCGGGGACCAGCCTGAGGGTGAACGTCACGTTGGCGCTGCCGCCAGCCTCGATGTAGGGCACGTACTCCACGGCACGGTTTGGAAGGGCCACTGTCACCCTGGAGGGTACAAGGATTACATAGACATTCCTCACTGGGCTGGGGCCTGGGTTGTTCAACGAGAGGACGAGCTCTGCCTCGCCCTCCTCCATTAAGATGCGCGGCGGGGCGCTCACCACTATCTGAGGAGGTGAGTACCCTGGCACCAGGATGACAGGCTGAATGGTCGATAGGACGGTGCCGAACCTGTCCACCCAAACTATCCTGGCAAGCATCTCTTGACGCTCCAGCGTAGCCTGCTCGGCGTAGACCCTCGCTGCGAAGAGCTCCACAGTGCTCGGAACTTGAAGCTGCTGAAGCGGCTGCAGAAGCCTCTCAAGCCCCCCAGCACCGGCACCGTACTGCGCAGCTGCTGTCTGCCCCGCTGCCAGCGCTACGACAACCGTATCCCCGTCGGAAGGATCCTTTAGCCCTGGAGGCAGCACGAGCTCTACGTACTCTATCGATGACGCCCTCGAGGGATCCCTGTAGACCGCTACTCTAAGCACGTTGGAGGCGGAGCCCGGAGTGGGGGCCTTAGCCCACGAAACTAGGAGCACGCTCACGGCCTCCGCGGGATCGGAGACCTCAACCTCTATGGTCGTTGTCTGGCTTATCTCCTTGTTCAAGTTGTACGACCTAAACAGGTAGGTTAGCTGGACTTCTAGCGCGTGGAGTCCGGGCTGCGTGCTGTTCCCCACGCTCAGCACGGCTGTCAGCGTGCAGCTGTCCCCGGGCTGAAGCTGCTCACACACGCCGGGCTGCTCTTCGATAGAAGCCCACCCGCCTACGGGCTTCAATAGGGCCTTTACGCCGAAGGCTGGTGTGGGGCCAGCGTTGTACACCTCAAGCTGGAGGGTGGCCTTCGACCCGGGATATGCGTCGAGGGGCTCTCCATCGGGGGTTAGCGCCCAGTAGGCTCTCCTGACGGTAATGGAGGGTGCGTGCTGTCCGACATCCTCAACGATCAAGCTTACGGTGAGCACCTCTGCTCCGAGAATGGTCTGCTCTCCGCCAACATAGCTGTAAGCTACGCGGATGGGCAGGCTGTGCACGCCGGGCTCCACGTCCTCGTCAACGTCTACCGTCAGCGTTAGGACGCAGGTGTCCCCGGGCTGGACCTGCGCCTCAACGCACGATCCGCCGACGTCCAGCACCTGCAGGTAGCTTGCGCTCACGGAGGCAGATACCACCCTGACCGGTGAGGGTGCAGTGTTGAGCAAGTGCAGGTTGACGTTTGCGCTGCGGGCACCCGGCAGGAGGTGGGCGGGCTCCGTGTAGACTCCGGCCACGGCTAGAGGCTTCTCCCTCCTCGCTGGCAGCCTAACGCTGAGCTCTTGGCTGCTCTCGTAGGTTCCTCCAGAGGGTGTTTCGCGCACAGCTGTTACGTGGAGCTTGAGCTCCACGGCGTCGGCGCGCGGGTTCACAGCGATGTTGGGTACCTGGACTTCGAGCACGTCGTAGGCCTGGGCGCCGAGCCCCTCCTGCACAACCACCACGTAGGTTGCGTTGCCTCGTATGGATCCCCCAGAGGTGACCGTTGCGTTCACTATCAGCGACCTAAGCGTGTCCTCGCCCAGGTAGAGCAGCCTAACGAGGGCAGTGGCCGAGTAGCTCTCGTCTCCGACAACCCAGCTGAGCCAGGAGGTGTCGACCACTCTGAAGGGAGAGGAGGGGGCTCGGGAGACTGTGAGCGGAAGCACGTAGCTAGCTTGAACGGGCACCCTGCTGCCGCCCCGTTCCAGGATCGCGTGGAGCGTCAGATTAGCATAGTACGTGCCCGGCTCCACTTTGTCGCCGATGTTGAGCTCTGCGAGAACCTCCAGCGTGTCTCCGTAGCCGGTGAGGCCCCCTTCAACCTCCAGCCAGGCTCGAGGCGCCCCCGTGGACGATGTGAAGCCGGGGGGTAGGTGCAGCTCTAGGCGAATGCCGGAGATGGTGCCCTCATCGGCGCCTCGGAGGACTAGCCTGAGTGTGGCGCCCTGCTCGCCGGGGTACGCGCGTCCGTCAACCCACTCTGCCCTCTCGAGCAGTGGAGCCCAGGTGGAGCTCGGGCATACGGGGAGCTGCAGGGTTGCCGAGTAGACGTGCGGGATGGTGACGCCGTTGCTGCTCTCCAGCGCCTGCACCTTAAGGTTCAGCGGGTACACGCCAGGCTCAGAGGCGTTCACGTCCAGAGAGAACGACATCGTGAAGAAGCCCCCATACTCCACCACATCTATGTCAGCTTGTGCTGATGCCGCCCTCCTTCCATCCACGCTGAAGCCCTCCGGTAGAAGAAGCCTGACCTCGATGTTGCTCAGCGCTGCGGGCTCCATGCTCTGGAACGTTAGCGTGAGAGGCACGTCGACGGAGCCTGGAGACACGCAGGTGCCGCCCCACTGCACATCCACCAGGTTCAAGTGGAGCTCCGGCAGAGGGCTAAGCTCCAGACCCAGCTTCTGCCTCCACCTATAGCTTTTGACCTCGCCATCTACCGAGGCGATCGCCTCCACGGTAGCGGTCACGGTGTAGCTCCCGGGCTTCAGCCACATGGGGACGTAGACATCGCTGACCTCTGCTGCCGAGCTGGAGCCGGAGGGGATGCTGCCAAGGCTAACGTTGACCTCCTCTGGCCTCCAGCCGCTGAGGTTGAAGCTAACAGTGACGTTCTCGATGTCCACGGTTCCCGCGTTCTCCACTGTAACCTTCAGCGTGGTTCCCCGAGCCCCGGGATAAGGGTGCTCAAGCTCAGCCGAGGCGGAGACACCCTCAAGAGGGGGATGGACGGTCAGCGTCAGGTTGAACGAGGCCTCGTACAGGCGCCCGCTGGCGTCTCGCGCAGCTACCGTGGCCTTGACAGTGTAGTTTCCCACTGGCGCATCCTCTCCGAGAGGTGCACGAAAGCTGACCCCGATGCTTGATCCGGGCCACGCCGTCAGCTTGAGCCTCTTCGTTAGAGCTGCGCCGCCCAGCTCTCCGGGCAGGCTAAGGTTAGCCTCCAGCTCCTCTAGGGGCCCCTCTCCCCGGTAGCCGATGACGAGTGTTAGCACAGCCTCGTCTCCGGGCTGAAGGGGGCCTCCGCCGGTATCCTTGGCCGTGAAGCTTACGAGGTACAGTGCGCCTCCGCCTGCAGCCTGCGCGTAGGCGGCTGCTGCGAGGAGAGCTGCTGCGAGGAGGGCTGCAACCGCCCCAGGTCCTCTGGCCGTCAAGTAGGCCCCCCGCAGGCATGGAGGTGCCGTCATATTTACGGTTTTTACTGCCTGCATTGGTCACTCGACGGTGTTCACTATGCACTTCTCTGGGTCGGGCTCCAGCGTGTCCACTATCCTGCCGTCCCTGAGTATGTTGATCTTCTTTGTACAGTTTGCAACCTCCGGATCGTGCGTGACAACAACTATCGTCCTTCCCTCCTCGTTGAGCTTCCTGAACAGCTGGACCACAGTCTTGGCCGTTTTCCTGTCGAGCGAGCCCGTGGGCTCGTCTGCAAGTATCAGCTTTGGGTCGCCGACGATCGCTCTGGCTATCGCAACGCGCTGCTGCTGGCCTCCGCTTAGCTGGAGGGGCTTCTTGAAGAGCCAGGAGGTGTCGCCGCCAACGGAGAGCAGCGCCCTTACGGCCAAGGCCCTCCTCTCGCTCCGCGGGACGCCACGCGCTACCAGCGGCATCTCTATGTTCTGCAAGACCGTCAGCCTGTTGACGAGGTTGAACTGCTGGAACACGAAGCCTATGTACCTGTTCCTAACGTGGGCCAGCTCCCGGTCGGAGAGCTTTGTCGCGTCGAGCCCGTTGACGAGCACCTTCCCCCGCGTGGGCCTGTCCAGGAGCCCGGCTATGTTTAGCAGCGTCGACTTGCCGCTGCCGCTTGGCCCCATTATGGCTATGAAGTCGCCCTCAAAGACCTCCAGGTTGACTCCTCTCAGCGCGTAGGTCTCTACGGTCCCTGCCCGGTACACCTTGTGGACATCGATCAGCTCAAGCACCTTCCTGGGCATGGGCCTCGGGGCACCCTAGCTGCTGGCTTCAGCTCGCGAGCACGTGCAGCCTTGCCTGAGCAGCGCCGGCTTCCCGTGCCCGGGCTAAAGCTCGTCGGGGAAGAACGGAGGCTTCTCGGCTAGCTCCACTATGGGTATGGCTATCCAGCCTGGCCTTGTGCTCTTTCCTACCTCGACCTGCTCTGTCTGGTCGTCAACCTTTACCAGGAGGTAGCTGCCCTCGAGGTCGCCCTCATCCTCGTAGTAGTAGAGCATGGGCAGGCCGTAAAGCTTGTAGTAGTCGCGCAGGACGGCTATGATGCCGTAGACCTTCTTCCCCCTCGAGGAGCTAAACTTTATGAGGTACGCTGGCTGCCCCAGCGATACAATCGTTGCAGCCATCCTGGCGAGATCGCGGAGGCTACCGACCCTCACAGGTATTAGCTTCTCTCCGACCTCCTGGGTCAACAGGGATTCACCCCGGCCTCAGCATGGCCAGGATAGAGTTATAAGCAGTACCAACATTAAGCCAGTACACGCTTAGGCTCCTGGGGGACCAGGAGAGGAGAGCGCGGCTTGTTCTACATTATCCTCGTGGGGCCAGCCGGCAGCGGCAAGTCGCACTTGGCGGACTCGCTGGCCTACTGGATGGAGCTCAACCAGCTCGACGTCGCCAAGGTGAACCTGGATCCGGCAGCAGAGTGGACACCCTACACCCCCGACGTGGACGTTAGGAACTACGTCAACGCCCGCGACGTCATGTCGAAGTACAAGCTCGGCCCGAACGGCGCCCTCGTCGTCTCGATAGACCTCCTCGTCAACCACATACAGGAGCTGAAGGAGGAGATAGAGGCGACCCGCGCCAACTACGCTATAGTGGATACGCCCGGGCAGATGGAGCTGTTCGCATTCAGGGAGACGGGGCCAGCCGTCCTGAGGGAGCTCGTGGGATCCAACAAGGCCGTCGCGGTCTTCCTCATAGATGCCGTTTTCGCTTCTACGGCGGCAAGCCTTGTGTCAAGCCTGTTCCTCGCGGCTTCGACGAAGATGAGGCTTGGCCTGCCCCTGGTCATTGCGGTCAGCAAGGCGGACCTGCTGGACCAGGACAAGATAGGGGAGCTGGAGGAGGAGCTGAGGGACCTCGACAGCCTCTACTCCAAGCTGGTGTCGCAGGGCGTTGACCCGCTCATGGCAGAGGCAACCATAAGGGTTCTCGAGGCGCTGTCTCCCCCCGAGGCCTCGCCCGGCACCCCTCTAAGGTTCTGCTCGGCCATCTCGGGCTACGGCGTCGACGACCTCTACGCGGCCCTGCAGCAGGTTCTGGCAGGGGGCGAGGACTTCTACACGGAGGAGCCCAACCCCAGGCTCTGAGGCTGGGCGGGCAGCCCCGCTACGCCTCTGCGCACGCGAGCGCCCTCTCGACGGCCTCCCTAGCGTTGGACGCGAACACGTATATTACGGGCTCTATTCCGTGGCCTCCCATGTCGGCTACCGCGTCCACCTCCTCGTCGACCTCCTCCAAGGCCCTCTTGAGGTCGTCCACGAGCTTTTCGAGGCTGTCGTGCGGCCCCGTCTTCACCACCTTCAGACCCTGCTCGGCCAGCTTCCTGACGCACTCCGCCGTGTAGGCCAGAACCACTGCGGCTCTCTTAGACGGCCACTTGGAGTGAACGGCCAGCAGCACGGCTGCAGTGTGCCTGCTGCCGCCGTATGCGGGAACCCCCACGGGCACTGAGCGGGTGCCCACCCTCACTATGCCGCCCGTGAGCCCAACTACGTCGGCTAGGCTCCTTGCGCCGCTCCGTGCAGCTACCACGTTCGAGCCGACGTTGGGGACTATCTTGTAGGAGCCCGCGTGCGAGATCAGGAGCTTCACGGCCTCCTCGACCTCTGCTACCAGGGGGTCTCCGAGCCCGCGGCTCCTCCTCATGCACACGTCGCAGTCCTCGAGAGCTCCTGGGAGAAGCTCTCTGTGAAGCTTGCACAGGACGCCGCGCGCCAGCAGCGAGTCCAGATACTCGGAGTACGTTGTGATGTAGCCCTCTAGGTCCCCCCTGGCGAGCTTTGCCGCCAGGACGCTGGCTACGGACTCCACCTCCGCGGCGTCTATGCCCGTGCTGGCCATGTAGCCTAGCAGCTCCTCGCGCCGAGCCCGTAGGTACCTGCTCACCATAGGCTGCGTGATGCCCATGAGCTTTGCTATACGGTCCTGGCTCAGCCCCATGTCGCGGAGCTTGTGGGCTACGAGCGCCTTGAGCTTAGGCGATACGGTCTTTGCGACGAAGTCCTGCGGAGCGAGCATCCGGCTGGCGTTCCCCGCGGTATGTTGGCTCGCGCGGTCTCCACATATCGTTTTCGCGGCGGTGCTGCTGGCAGCCTATATAGGGGGCCCGGACCGCGCATAGGTTGGCGGCGCGGCATGGGGATCCGGCTGTCCACTAGCCGCTACTACGAGATACCCTACAGCGTGTTCGACGTGCTGCTGCAGATGAGGGGAGCCGTAGACCCGGACAGCGGTCAGATAGTGTGCCACTTCCACAGCATCGGCGTCGCAGCGCTGGAGACTCCCGAGGGCGCTGTGCCGGCGATTGTGGTGGATGGCTGCCTGATAGCCGTGGCTGGCGCCCAGAACGTGGAGGCGGTGCTGAGGTCTGGGGACGCGGTCGAGGTGGACTCCATAAGGATATCGAAGGGCAGGCTTATGGTGGGCGACGTCCCGATGGACAGCTACTGGGGGCTGGCAGCGCTGACGTACTCCAGGGAGATGGGGCACGGGCTGAGGCTCTACAAGCTCGTGGTGTACTTCGACGAGGAGCCCGAAACGGTGGCTGCTGTGGAGATGCTTACGCTCGACGAGACGGGCCCCTTCCTCTTCCTCGTACCCCAGGACTGCACGCCGCTGGAGGAGGGCGAGAAGATAACCCACATCTAGCCCTCAAGCTCACGCGCAGAGGAGGTTCAGCGCCTCCTCCTCCAGCGGGTGGAGCCTGGGGGCCAGCACCACCAGCGAGTGGGGCGGAGGAGGGTAGCGCCCCCCCATAACCTTGTCTGGGTCACCGTACACGCACTTCTGGTCGGGGAGACCAGCCCGCGCAACCCCCACCATCTGGGCGCGCGCCACCACAGGCTCGGCGCCCTCCCGCCGCGCGAGCTCGTCCTCGAGCTCGAGGAGGATTCTGACGGCCTCGGGAACGGTCATGGCGATGCCCTCCTCGAGCTTGAGGTCCAGGAGGACCAGCGTGTGCATGTTGCGCCTGTACGTGTCCCACACAGCCTCGACCGTGCTGTAGGGCTTGAACCCCTCCTGGGGGTAGACGAGGGTGACAACCTTGCCCAGCCGGTAGACCTGGAGGCCTATGGCCGTCACCGACGCGAGGATCCCCGAAACTCCGGGCACCACCTCGGCTCTAACGCCAGCCTTCAGAGCCTCAACGAGCAGCGCAGCGTGTGCGGTTGCGGCGAGCGGGTCGCCGGGCACGAGTACCACGACGTTCCTGCTTCGGGCCTCCTCGATTATCCCGCGCGCCTCCTCCTCGAGCATCCTGCGCGGTGCGTGGACGACGCGGGCCCGGCTGTTGAGCGCCTTGACGAGCTCCTCCCCAACCCCGGGCGCTATGCTGGTGTACGCGTCTATCACCACGACGTCGGCTGAGCCTATCAGCTGTATCGCGCGCAGCGAGAGATACTCGGAGGAGATCCCGGCTCCGACAAGGTACAGGGGCAAGGCGCCCAGCCACTTCCGCTCCAGCCCGGGTTTCCGGCTCCACGCGGTGAATCCGGCCGTCTCGGATAATAAGGCTGGCCTACCCACACCCCCATCCGGGAGGCGGCGTGCGGCTCCTGGACTACGTGAAGAGGCACGGAGCGGTCCTCCAGGTGGCCCTAGACCTCCTAGATCTTTCCCGCGCGGCGGGCATCGCGTCGCGGATAGCGGGCCTGGAGGGTGGCCTAGTGCTCGAGGTGGGCACCCCGCTGGTAAAGTCGGCTGGCGCGGCAGCGATATCAGTTGTGAAGTCGGTTGCAGGCGGCAGGCCGGTCGTCGCGGACACCAAGACTGCGGACGCGGGGGCGGTCGAGGTGCAGCTGGCATCGGATGCCGGCGCGGACGCCGTGACGGTGCTTGCGGCTGCTCCCGACCCCACGGTGGAGGAGGTCGTGAGGGAGGCGCGCAGGCGCGGGGTGGCGGTTATAGCCGACCTCCTGGGCGTTAGGGATCCCCTCAGCCGCGCTGAGGAGCTGGCATCCCTCGGCGTCGACGTGGTTGAGGTGCACGTGGGGGTCGACGCGCAGCGGCTCCTCGGCGTGACGGCGGCGAGCATGGAGGACGTCGTGAGGAGGGTCTCGGAGAGGTTCCCGGGGCCCGTGGCGGTGGCTGGCGGCCTAAACGCGGAGACGGCGCCCCGGATGGTTAGGGCTGGCGCCTCGATAGTGGTTGTGGGGGGCGCGATAGTCAGGGCGGAGGACCCCGTTGCGGCGGCCCGCGAGATCCTCCGGAGGATCGGGGAGGCTGCAGGGAGGTAGCCGTCCTACCCGCCCGATCTAGGGCTGCTACCTCCTCCATATGCTGGCCGGCGGCTTAACCCCAAGCTTCTCGTAGAGCCAGGAGGCAACGGCGAGGCTGGCGACCACCGCCACGTAGGGCGTCGAGTCTGCAAGGGGGGCGGGGACGCCCAGCTCCTGGAGCGCTGGCGTGCTGACGTAGAGCGCGGCGTATAGAACCGCAGCGGCGGATGCGCCAAGGGGGTGCCAGTAGCCGAGTATGACCATGCCCAGCGCGATCCAGCCCCAGCCAAGCGCGCGGCCGGCGCTCCACCTGCCGTTGGCGGGCCCCAGCATGAAGTAGGCGCCCGCCAGCCCGGCGAGCACACCCTCCGCGGCGCACGCCAGCACCCTGACGGCGGCTACGGGAACCCCCATGAACCTTGCGGCATCCTCGTCCTCGCCAGCAGCCCTAAGGAAGTAGCCCCACCAGTGCCTGTAGAGCAGCACGTACGCGGCGGCCGGAAGCACGGTGAGCACTACAGCGGCAAGGGCGAGCTCCTGGCCTCTGGGTAGCGAGGGCGCAGCTGCCCCCGCGAGCCGGGCTCCGACCACGTCCCCGAGGCCCACGCCCAGGAAGACCAGGGACAGGCCCACGACGATCTGGTCCAGGCCCAGCAGCACGACCAGCGCGGCGAAGAGGAGCGCCACGGCTGCGCCCGAGGCTGCGGCAGCGGCGAAGCCTGCAGCGGTGCTGCCGGCGGCATAGGCGGCGTAGGCTGCGGCGGCGCTCGATAGGTAGAAGATGCCCTCGAGGCCCAGGTTCACCTTTCCGGAGCGCTCTACGAGCACCTCCCCGAGGGCTGCCGCCGCGACGGCGGCGGCCCAGGGCAGCAGCTGGGCCAGGTACTCAGCTACCTGCAAAGATCCTCACCCTGTACCTGGATAGAGCCATCATGAGCACCACGGAGATCACTATGAGCGCCTCCATGGCCAGCACGGCGCTGGCCGGGACGCCGTAGAGCTGGAGGGATACGGCCATCCCGTAGAGGAGCACTATCAGCGCGGAGGCGGCGAGCGAGCCTAGGGGGCTGAGCCCGGCGAGCCAGGCGGCCAGAACGCCCATGTAGCCGTAGCCGAGCGCCTGCTTTATGCTCTGGAGCTGCCTCACGGACGAGGCCAGGTAGAGCGCTCCCCCGATAGAGGCAAGGGAGCCGGAGAGGGCGGACACCAGCACGATAGTGGCGGCGTAGGAGATCCCGTAGGTCTCGGCCGCCCTGCGCGCAAGCCCCAGGGCGTCGGCGGCGACGCCGAGCTTCGTGTACCTGTGCACGAGCTCCACTAGGAGCGCCCCGGCGGCCGCCAGCGCCGCCACCGGCGCGGCCCCCAGCCAGTACCTCTCGGG